>JBKPAB010000115.1:0-14355 GCA_046726195.1 Actinomycetota bacterium | reverse complement strand
TTGCGGCCTGAGCTCGTCGACGGGCGCGCTTCGACAGGCTCAGCGCTCATACCCCCCGCTGCGGCCCGGGTACGCTGCGCCGGACGTTTCTGGCGAGCCGGGCCCTTGGCCCGCTTCTCCGCGAGCAGCTCAGCCGCACGTTCGGAGGTGATCGTTTCGATATCGTCGCCGCGCCGCAAGGTCGCGTTGATCTCCCCGTCGGTGACGTAGGCCCCGAAGCGGCCTTCCTTGATGATCATGGGACGACCGGTGGCCGGATCAAGGCCCAGATCCTTGAGCGGCGGCTTGGCCGCGGCCCGTCCGCGCTGCTTGGGCTGGGCGTAGATGGCCTGAGCTTCTTCCAACGTGATCGTAAAGATCTGATCTTCGCTCTCCAGCGACCGAGAGTCCTTACCTTTCTTCAGATACGGCCCATAGCGGCCGTTCTGGGCCGTGATCTCGACACCATCGACGTCCTTGCCGACCACTCGCGGCAAGCTCATCAGCTGCAGCGCCTGCTCCAGGGTGACGGTGTCAAGACTCATCGAGGCGAACAGTGACGCAGTGCGCGGCTTGGTGCCTTTAGGTGCGTCCTCTTCGAGAATCTCCGTCACGTACGGGCCGAAGCGGCCGTTCCGGGCGACGATCATGCGCGAGGTCCCTGGATCCAGACCGAGTTCTCGTTCCTCGCCTACTGGCTTGGCCAGCAACTCGCGAGCAAGATCAATAGTGAGCTCGTCTGGCGGAAGATCATCGGCAACACTGGCTCGGCGACCCTCCTCGTCCTCCACGTAGGTGCCATAGCGGCCGACCCGCACCACGATCTTCGGGGCCCCGGTCGCCAGCGCATCGGGATCGTGGATCTCGAGGGTGGAAAGTCTGCGAGCGTCAATCTCGCCGAGCTCGGTAACCAGCCGGTGCAGCCCCTCCCGAGTGCCGTCGCCGAAATAGAAGTCGGTCAAGACTCGGAGCCGCTCCGCCTGACCGTTGGCGATCTCGTCGAGGACCTCTTCCATCTCGGCGGTGAAGGCGTAGTCCACCAGCCTGGGAAAGTGCTCCTCGAGCAGCCGGGTGACAGCAAAGGCTAACCAGGTCGGCACCAGCGCCGTGCCCTTCTTGAAAACATAGTCGCGGGCCGTGATCGTGCGGATGATCGTCGCGTACGTCGACGGCCGGCCGATCTCCAGCTCTTCCAGCTTGGCAACCAAGGAAGGCTCGGTGTAACGGGCGGGTGGACGGGTCTGGTGGCCCGATGCGGTCACCGATTCGGGCCGCAAGGACTGCCCGGCGATGAGGTGAGGAAGCCGGGTTTGCTCGTCGTCGGCGTGACCGTTGGTCTCCTCGACCGATTCCACGTAGGCCTTGAGGAAGCCGTAGAAGGTGATCGTCCGACCTGAAGCGACAAAAGTGCACAGCTCGCCGTCGCTGGGCCGGGCGTTGATCTTGACCGTGATCGAGAAGCCCTCAGCATCCTTCATCTGCGAGGCGATGGTGCGCATCCAGATCAATTCGTAGAGCCGGTACTGATCACCTGTCAGCCGGGTTTGGGCAGGCGTCAGGAAGGTCTCGCCGGCGGGACGGATCGCCTCATGCGCCTCTTGGGCGTTCTTGACCTTGGAGGTATAAATTCGCGGCTGGTCCGGCAGATAGTCCGAACCGAAGAGCTGACGGACCTGCTGCCGGGCGGCGGCGATCGCAGCGCCGGAGAGCGTGATCGAGTCCGTGCGCATATAGGTAATGAAGCCGGCCTCGTACAGCTCTTGGGCGACCGACATGGTGCGTTGGGCGGTGAAACCGAGTTTGCGGCCCGCCTCCTGCTGCAGCGTCGTGGTCCGGAAAGGCGCGTACGGGCGGCGGCTGTAGGGCTTAGACTCAACGCTGTCCACCTCGAAACTGGCCGACCGTAGCGAGTCCGCCAGAGCCTTCGCGTGGTCCTCGTCCAGAACCACGAGCTGATCACCGTCTTTGGCGATCAAGGAACCGCGGTTATCGAAATCACGACCCTGGGCCACCCGCTGCTCGCCGACCCGAGTCAACCGGGCTGGGAATAACGGAGGCTCAGCTTCTGGCCCGGCATCCAAGATCGCGTCCAGGTCCCAATAGGAGGCAGTGCGGAAGGCAATGCGTTCCCGCTCCCGATCAACGATCAATCGAGTGGCAACCGACTGCACGCGCCCAGCCGACAATCGCGGCATGACCTTCTTCCACAGCACGGGCGAGACCTCGTAGCCGTAAAGACGATCAAGGATGCGCCGGGTTTCCTGCGCATCCACCAGGTCTTCGTCAAGATCGCGCGGGTTGGCGACAGCTTCCGCGATGGCCGACGCAGTGATCTCGTGAAAGACCATGCGTTTGGCAGGAACCTTCGGCTTCAGTTCCTGCAGCAGGTGCCACGCGATCGCCTCACCTTCCCGATCACCGTCGGTGGCCAGCAACAACTCATCGGCGCCGGCCAAGGCGTCCTTAAGTGACCGCAGGGTCGCTCGTTTCTCGGGGCTGACGACGTAGATAGCCTCAAACCCGTTGTCGACATCGACCCCGGTACGGGCCCACTTCTCACCCTTGTACTTGGCCGGAACTTCGGAAGCACCGGTGGGCAGATCGCGAATATGACCGCGGCTGGACTGTACGACGTAACCGTCGCCCAGGAAGCTCGCGATCTTGTTCGCCTTGGTCGGGGACTCGACGATCACGAGTCGTCGGCCCCCCGCCTTCACTGCCACCGAACACTCACTTTCTCTCGACAAGCGCGCTAACTCTACGGCCCGCAATCAACTACGGCCGAAAACGCCACCGATTCCGGATGAATTCCTTAGGGCGTTGGGTACTGAGTGAGAGGGTACGTCGGTGCTGGCTGGTCAGCAGTGGGACTCAGGGGCGGCACGCGCGGCTGGTAATACGGGTTCAGCTGGGCACGCTTGGCTTGCCAGAGGATTAAGGCGATCGCGATGCCATTCACCGCCAAAGCCAGCACCAGCATCATGGGAGTCCCGGTGGTCTGCGCCCCGACGAACGCCTGCGACCACCCTCCGAAGATCACCACAACCAGAAACGTCAGCACGTTGTTTACCGCATGCATCGCAATTGCGGCTTCCAGTCCGCCGGTCCGCCAGGTGAGAAGCCCAGCAGCTACGGCGAGGCACGCGATCGTACCCAGGATCCACGGGTCCGGGCTCAGGTGGGCGGTGGAGAAGGCAACTGCTGACACGATGAGTGAGGCGACCAGCCCGACCAGGGGCCGAGCGAACCAGGCCCCGACGTTCTGCATGATCCAGCCACGGAAGAAGTACTCCTCGCCCGCAGCCTGCAACGGCGTCATCACCAGCACAATGACCAGCAGTGCCACCCACTGATCTGGGCGCGGCGACGTGAAGGGTTCGGCCAGCACGCCCAACGCGGTATAAACCGCCCATAGTGGCAGGATGACCGCGATGCAACGCAGCAGCCACCTCCATCGGATGCCGCCTGCGACGGATGACAGAAACCGTGGTCGGATGCCGTGCACGATCCAGATCGACAGGCCGCTGGCCGGGATCAGCACGATGAGGGTGAGGTTCAGGTAGATGAAGCCGATCGGACCCAGGTTGGCGATGTCGGTGGTCGCTCGTGTCGCATACGTGATCAGATCCGGCGCACCGGTGACCAGACCGGCGATGAGCACCGGCACGATCGCGAGCATCGACATGATGAATGCCAGCAGCAGGAGCAGGAGCAAACAAAGCAAGGGCTTCCACCAGCGATAGCGCGGGCCGCGCAGCATCTGCTGATACTGCCGAGGGGTCTCAGGCATTGCACTGACGGGCCTGGGTGGCGGGAAGGCCGGCGGTGGCGGGTACGCGCCCGGTAGCGGTGGTGTGTAGCCGGCAGGAGGTGGTGGGTAGCTGGCCGCCGGTGGTGGTGGGTAGCCCGCCAATGCCGGGTCGGGCTCGTACACGTCGGGCGGTAGCTGGTCGAATCCGCGCCTAAACCCGTCGCCGGAAGGATTACTGGTCATCGCAATCCAGTGTGCCTTGCGGGCGGGATCGGGTAGGCAACCGCGACCGGCGTCCCTCATTGAGCTAGTTTGTCAACCTTTGTCTCGGATTGCTTCATCGGGACCTCGACAGTTTGCTCGGGCGCCTCGGGCTTTCGCTCCTTGGACCCCGACTCCACGGCACCCGGCTCTATGGCACCCGGCTCCACGACACCCGGCTCTATGGCGACAGGCTCGCCCGGCGCGCTGGCGATTGCCACCTCGCGACGAGTGCTGATGGTCACCATCGTGACGATGATTGCCACCGCGATTCCCGCGATCACGTAACGCAGCGGATTAGGTGTGGTGCTCAGCGGAGACATGGCAACCACAGCTGGCGCGATCAGCAACGACACCAGGTTCATCACCTTGATGAGCGGGTTGATCGCGGGGCCCGCGGTGTCTTTAAAGGGGTCACCCACGGTGTCGCCGATGACCGTGGCCGCGTGCGCGACAGATCCTTTGCCCCCGTGGTGGCCGTCCTCGACCAGCTTCTTGGCGTTGTCCCAGGCGCCGCCGGAGTTGGCTAGGAAGACCGCCATCAAGGTGCCGGCGGTAATGGCGCCGGCGAGGTATCCCGCCAGCGCGGAGGCGCCGAGGCCGAACCCGACAGCTATCGGGGCGCAGATTGCTAGGAGTCCCGGCGTTGCCAGCTCCCGCAAGGAGTCCTTGGTGCAGATGTCGACAACCTTGCCGTACTCAGGCTTGCCGGTGCCGTCCATGATCCCGGGGATTTCCCGGAACTGGCGGCGTACCTCGAAGACCACCGCACCTGCGGCGCGACCGACCGCGCTGATCGCGAGGCCGGAGAACAAGAAGACCACTGCGGCACCGAGGAGCAGGCCCACCAGAGTCTGCGGCGCGAAGACGACGGCCTGGTCGAGAAACCGGCCGTAGCTTTCGACCAGCACAGTGCGGATTGCGTCGGTGTAGGAGCCGAACAGAGCTGTCGCCGCTAACACCGCGGTGGCAATCGCGATCCCTTTGGTGATGGCCTTGGTGGTGTTGCCGACCGCATCCAGCTCGGTGAGCGCTTGGGCGCCCGCGCCGTGCACGTCGCCGGACATCTCGGCAATGCCTTGGGCGTTGTCGGAGACCGGGCCGAAAGTATCCATTGCCACAATCACGCCAACCGTGGTGAGCAGTCCGCAGCCGGCAAGGGCGATAGCAAACAGGCCGACGACCCCTGAGCCGCCGATGAGGAATGCGCCATACACGGCGGCGCCGATCACGACTGCGGTATAAACCGCGGACTCCAGTCCAACTGAGATGCCGGAGAGCACGACCGTCGCAGGGCCTGTCAGCGAGGTTTTGCCGACATTGTTGACCGGGCGATCCTCGGTGCCGGTGTAGTAACCGGTGAGGCTGAGGATGAGAACGGCGAGCACGATGCCTATCGCGACAGCGACGATAGCGACGATCCGCGGATCATCGATCGGTCCAGGCTCCACGCCAGGCACGTTGAGGGCGGCGAATGAGGAGGGCAGGTACGCGAAGGCAGCGATCGCGACGAGCACCGCCGAGATGGCTGCAGATATATAAAAGGAGCGGTTGATGGTCTTGAGGCCGTTCTCGCCTGGACGGGGGCGAGTCAGGAATACGCCGATGATGGCGGTGATGACGCCGATTGCCGGGACGATCAGCGGGAAGACTAGGCCTGACTCGCCAAAGGCAGCCCTGCCGAGAATGAGGGCAGCGACCAGGGTGACGGCATAAGACTCGAACAGGTCGGCGGCCATGCCCGCGCAGTCCCCGACATTGTCACCGACGTTGTCAGCAATGGTCGCAGCGTTACGCGGGTCGTCTTCGGGGATGTTTTGCTCGACCTTGCCTACCAGGTCGGCGCCCACATCGGCCGCCTTGGTGAAGATGCCGCCGCCGACACGCATGAACATGGCAAGCATCGCGGCACCGAAGCCGAAGCCCTCGAGAATGGTCGGGGCGTCACCGCGGAAGATGAAAACCACCAAGGACGCGCCGAGCAGGCCGAGCCCCACGGTTGCCATGCCGACGTGAGCGCCGGTGCGGAAGGCGATCTTCATCGCTGGATCGCGGCCCTCAGTGCGGGCGGCCGAGGCGACGCGGACATTGGCGCGGACGGCCAGCCACATTCCCAGGAAACCGATCAGGGCAGAAAAGACCGCTCCGGCTAGAAAGGCGACGGAGCGGCTGATGCGCAATGTCAGGCTGCTGAACTCAGCGCTGTCGTGCACTGGAAGCAGCAGCAGGAGGAAGAAGGCGGCAACCGCGAACACGCTCAGGGTGCGGAACTGGCGACCGAGGTAGGCGCTGGCACCCTCCTGAACGCCGCGAGCGATGGCCTGCATCTTTGCGGTGCCCTCATTGGCCGCGAGCACCTCACGACGGAAGATCATGGCCATCACGAGGGCGATCAGGGCGATGACGCCAACCGCTGCGACGAATGTCAGATTGACTCCCGACAAGCTAATAGAAGTCACTTCCATGGGAACTGGAAGTAGGGACATACATCGTCCTCCTGAGACTTTCGGCACTCGCGGCTACTGCCCTTAGCCGCTCGCGAAGTCTAACCACAAGTGGCACTGGTTTCGTTGTCGAGGCGTGTTCCGGACGTCGTGAGGAGACGCCCCGTCGCGTCGGTGCCTCTGAGGGTACCTCAGGGGAATAATGACGTTATGGTCGTGCTCGCTGTGATACTGCTCGTTCTGGTGGCAGTGCTCGTTGTTGCGATTGTCGTCAGCAATCCCGAGATCTACGACTTGTCCATCTTCGGCGCCGTGATCCCGGTGAATAGCGCGGGCGTCTTCTTTACCGGTGCCGTGGCCATGGCGGTCACTATCTTGGCGCTGCTGCTACTGCGTACCGGTATCAGGCGGGCTCAGGCTAGGCGCAAGCAGCTAAAGGAACTGGAAGGTTCAGGTGCCGCGCAAACCGAGGCCACACCGGCGGAAACCTCGACAACCACAACCACCACCAAGACCACAAGCACGACGGTGACGAGCAAGCCATCCGAGCCTGAAGCGGGCACGGATGGTGAGTCCTCGACGACGGCTGCCGAGCGGCAAGCGATGCTTGATGAGGCGGATGAGCTGACGAAGGACGAGCCTCAGAAGTGAGCGTCTAAGGACTAACCGGGCCGGCGTGTGCCTCCGCGGCAACAGTCCTTGGTAGCTGGGGAATCCGGGTACGCGCTACCACCGCGACGCGAACGGTAACCACGAAGTCGATCGCATCACCCACCAGGTCACAGCGGTCCACTCGCGCACCGTTCTGTCGCGCGGTCTGCGCGGCCTCAGCGCACGGTTCGCGACCCTGCTGGTAGGCCGCCGCCCCACTCAACGCGCTGAGGTCGGCCGCCGCTCGCGCCCGGTGATAGCCGAGCGCGTAGCCGCCGATGACCAACGCCGCACTGCTGAGCACAACGATCACACCGACGATGCCGATCATCAGCACGGATGCACTACCGATCTCCGAAGGCACCAGCTTTGGCGCGCTCATCGGCTCTCTCACCCTGCCGCCGGCTCTGGTATCACCAGAGCCCGCGCCTCAAGCGGCACCGCCACCAGCCAGCGACCCAGCGGTCGAGCCTTAACCTTCACCGTCACCGTGACCAGACTCGGACCCTTGTCGATCACGATCGTGGCATTTGGTGGCGCTCCAGCCTTGGCCTTCGCCATGGCCGCGGCGTCACCGCGAGCCGCCTGCCTGGCAACAGCCGCCGCCACATCCACACAGCGGACCTGAGTGACAACCAAATAGATCCCCCAGCACATCATCGTCAGCAGCGCGCACGCGGCCAGGGTCGTGACGGCCAGTTCGGCCGTCACCATCCCCCGTCCGTCGTGCGCTCTGATCATCCGCAAGATCCACTCACTTGATGTAGTCGGAGAACGATCGGATCACCATCAAGATGAAGTCGAGCAACGCGTCGTGGATCGGTCCGCTGGTGACGATTCCCAGCAGGACACCGGCGATCGCAACAGCCGCGATGATGCCCACGGCCCACTCTGCGCTGACCATGCCGCGCTGGTCACGGCGGCGCGGCGCAACCTCAACGACCGCGTTCGGCACCGCCACGGAGATTTGATGAGTCATTGTTCCCCCTCGGGTCTCGCGCACCATTCCCACGGTGCGGCATCGGTTCGGATGCGTCTGAAGTCTCGTGACGAATGGCCGAATCGTGCGGCCGGGCGAGGATCTGTTGACGGCACTCGGAGTGCCTGACGAGCTGTGGATATCATGCGCCCCCATCACACTCACGCGAATGCGTTGAAGATGGCCGAGACGACGGCTGGCACGATGCCGAGCAGCATGAATGAGGGGATGAAGCAGGTCATCATCGGCACCACGCTGCGTACCCCGACCGCCCGAGCCCGTACCTGCAGCGCGCCGCGCCGTGCCTCGCGAGCCGCAGCGGCGTGCTCTCGCAGGCTGTCGACCATCGAGGTTCCCGACTCAACCGAACGCGCCAGATCTCCGGCAGCGAGTGCCAGCTGTGGATGATCATGGAGCGTCCGCCAGGCCGCGGCGTCACCGATACCCAGCTCCAGTAGCCGCAACACCTGACCAAGATCGTCAGCGAGCGGACCGTCGAAGGCCTGTACGACCGCGGCGCACGCTCGCCGCGCTGGCAGCCCGGCAGCGAGGCAAGCGGCCATCAGCTCCAATGCCTGAGGCGTGTCCATGATCAACTGCTGTCGCCGACGTCTCGCTGAGCGAGGCTCAAGCCAACCAAGCGCCAGCACTCCGATCAATGTCATGCCTGACATGGCTAACCAGATCAAGGGCCCAGGCAAGCCATCCGTCCGCGCACCCAGGAGGCCAAGCCCGAGGGCGCAGGTGATGCTCAACAACACCCGGTGCAGCAGCGGCGGCGCGTCCGGCCGCCCCCGAATGAGAGGGACCAGCCGCGTCGCAACCACGGAGGCACCCGATGTGGCGTGGGTCATCCGGCGAAGTTGACCTGCGGGATGCCGCAGTCCCAGATACACCGCCAATCCGGCGAATCCGGCGCACAGCAGAGTGGTCACGCCTTATGCCTCCGCCGACGCGTGTCGAGCCAAAGCCTCGATCCACAGCACTCCGGCACATGCAAGTAGCACTCCAGCCAGCAGGCAGGCCCAGCCGGCAGGTCCGGCCAACAACCAACGCGCTGGATCGCCGCCCAGCAAATAGCCGACGCCGATGCCACACCCGGGCAGGACCGCGATGACTTTGCCGGTCGCGCGGGCGGCGGCAAGCTCACTATTCACGACTCGGCTGAGCGCTTGGTCGGCCGCTAGGCTGGCCGCCACCTGGTCGAGGGTCGAAGACATCGGCGCACCGGTCTCAGTCGAGACCTGCCAAGCCCGCGCTAGCTCGAGAAGCCCAGAATGGCCCGGCCGGCGAGCCTGCTGCCGCCAAACCTGCCCAACCTCGCCGCCAAGGGTCCGCGCATGATGGCCCTCGCGAAGCACGGCACAGTCTGCCGCGGCGATGGCGAGTGCAGCCGATGGCACTTGTCCCACCCGAAGGTAGGAGGCCAGCACAGCACAGGCGTGCGCTACGGCCGCACGCGCCCGGAGAGCCGATCTTCGTCGCCGGTATTGCATGGTCAGCCGGACGGCCGTGACTCCGACCAGCATGACCGCGCAGGCCAGTACTGCCCCGCGCGCCTGGGCTGCAAGATAACTTGTCCCAATGATCAAGACCGGCAAGATGATCATGATTGCGAGGTAGGTCCAGAATCGCCGCCGCTGCCTACGCTTTCCGGCGCGGGCCGCAGCATCCACCGCATCGGCTGTCGTAACCGGAGCGAGCCGGCTCCCAAGCCATCGTGCCGCTGGTCGCGGCACCGCCAACCATGCGGCAAGCGCCGAAAGCCCGAGGCACATCACGATCATGATCAACGTCGCAACATCCGATCCAGCTCGCGGCTCCCCGGACCGAGCACTGTCCGGCCGTCTCGGTGGAATTCGACGGCCCGTTCGCACCGCACCAGGCCGCTAGCCTGCTCGCGGACGAAGATCGAAATCTCCGCCACCCGTCGCATCCCGGCGTTATCGCGAGTTACGTGTATCACCGCATCCAGCGCCGATGCCAGCTGGGCGTGCAGTGCTGCTCGTGGCAGGCCACCTAGCGAGGCCAGCGCTTCCAGGCGGGCCGGGACATCAACGCATGCGTTCGCGTGCACCGTGCCACAGCCACCCTCGTGCCCGGTGTTCATTGCGGTCAGCAGGTCACATATCTCGGCTCCGCGTACCTCTCCGACCACGAGCCGGTCTGGCCGCATGCGCAGCGAATGACGGACCAGATCTGTCAAGCTGATCGCTCCGGCGAGCTCGGTATTCGCCGGACGACCCTCGATTCGTACGATGTGGGGATGATTAGGCGCGAGCTCCCGAGAATCCTCGACAATGACCAGCCGCTCCTCGGCTGGTACCAAAGCCAGGAGCGCGGCGAGCAAAGTTGTTTTCCCCGACCCTGTTCCACCGCTGATCAGAAACGCCAGCTTCGCCTCGATCATGCGCGACAGCAGCTGCGCCCCTCCTGGGCTTAGCGAGCCCGAAGTGACGCAGTCTTCCAGCGAAAAGCTCCGCAGCGCCGGCACCCGCAGCGATATGCAGGTCCCGGGTGATGCCAAGCAGCCGAGTACGGCGTGCACCCGCGTACCATCAGCCAACCTGGCGTCAACGAAAGGGACCGCATCGTCAAGCCGCCTGCCGACGGAGGCGGCAAGACGTTGGGCGAGCCGGCGTACGGCGCTTTCGTCCGGGAATCGGAGGTCGGTCGGTTCGAGGCCAGCACCGCGATCGATGAAAACCTGATCCGGACCGTTGACCAAGACATCAGTCACTCCGGGCTCACGCAGCAGCGACTCCAACGGGCCTGCGCCGACACTGTGGCGCCGCAACGACCCCACCGCGTCGAGCACAGCTGAGTCGCTCACGGCGAGACCTTCAGCTCGCATGGCAGCTGCCACATCGGCCGGCGTGTAGTCGCCGCCGAGCGTAACCAGGCGATCACGTACCAGGTCCAACGTCGTGTCCGCAACATCAACGGCGTTGGCGGCAGTCATGCGCTCACCGCCGCCGTCTCGTGGGCCGTTTGCATTTCTGGGAGGGTGGCGATCACTTGACGGCAGAGCCGGGCGAGTGAGCTGCGCCCCGACCGTGCCGGCGGATCCCCTCGCTCTGCTGCCAGTACTAGGGACGGATCATCCTCAAACGACCCGAGCAACGGCAAACCGATCCCGGTAGCCACCAGCTTCGGCTCCAGCAGACGCGATCGGCCTTGCCTGACGATGAGTCTAAGGTGAGGGCATTCGCCTTCCAGCTCGCGCGCTACCTCACGTCCGGCGGCAACCCCACGGACGTCGTCACGCACCATAAGAAGCACCAGCTCGGCTTGCCGTAGGGCCTCCGCAACGTGAAGCCCGAGAGCTCGCGACAGATCGACCACCGTCATCTCGTGGCTTCGCATCGCCGATTGCAGTACTGCCTTGAGCTGCTCGGGCTGCAGCTGCCAGCCCGGCGGCTCGCCGCGCGCCGTGGACAACACATCAACGCCGTCGATCGCCGGCAATTGCCCGGTCAGGTCGCCGAGATGCCCGCGCGCGTTAGCGAGCCGAGGCCACCGCCAACCCGGTGTCCGTTCTGCGCCGAGCAGCAGGTCGATACCCCCAGAACGCGGATCGGCGTCAATAAGCATCGTCCGCTGGCTGCGAGCCGCGACGAACGCCAAGCCCGCAGCCAGTGTCGACGCGCCAACACCGCCGGAGCCACCCGCCACGCAGATGAGGCGGCCGGTCCCGCGGCCCGTTCCGCCGGCCTCGGCTATGGCGTCGGACAGCCAGCTGGCGCTCGCCGGCAGCGGTACCACCGCTGCACCAAGCTCCATGGACACCTGCTGCGCTTGTGCCGTGTCCCGTTCGTGCGAGACAAGGTAGACCTCAGCGCGCCGCGGCAAACCCAGGGCAAGAATGCGAGCCGCCTGAGCGAGGCCGATGACGACCATGGCGGCTGAGGACCAGTGTCGTCGCACGAGTGTTGGGTCGCTCAGAACCAGTGGCTCAACTCCGACCACGGCCGTAATCGAGAGAACCTGGTCGAGCAGCTCGGAGTCAGCAATTGCCACTACGACAGGCGTCTGGCCGAACTTACGCGGGTCCATGTCGGCAGTGTGTTGATGTCGGGTCGCTACGTGCCGCGTCAGCCGAGATCTGTGGATGACGGTTCGAGCGACCTCCAAGCTGTGGAAAACCGAATTTGATCTTGATTCGGAACAACCGGTTGACATTGTCAAGACAAGTTCAACCAGTGTCAGATGCACAGCTTTCTTCCAGCTTGAGACCTTTCCAATGGGTGCCGATGGGGGTAGAAAGGACTCCAAGGAAACCCGACTCGTCGAGAAGGAGTGCGCTGCTAGGAGCTTTTCCTGGTGACGGTCTCAAACGTCAACGTCACGCGTAGTCTTGACCGACGAATCGGAACCTCGCACGGCATACAAGTACCCACGCGGCGATCACCCATCCCCGACGGGAAGTTGCGATCCAGGCTTGACCTGGGCCAACACGTTGACAAGATGCACGCTTGGTCACTTGTTAGTGGCGTGCAAGGCACGGCGCCCGCCTAGGTGGGCGCCGCGTCAGTTTTGGCGCCCGCTTTCGGTGAGCGCCAATTTTCATGTCCTTGACCGCGGGTCAGCGCCGGCGACCGGCGAGAGCTCAGCACCGCGAGCCACGGCCGCGGCACAACGCAGCAACCAGTCCCTGACCCCATCGACGCTGCCGTTCGCGTACGCCTGAAGCGCCCTCGAATAGGTCGCGCCACTCACGGCGTGGCCCGCCTCCACCACGATCACGCCGTACGGATCCAGACCGGCGGCGATCAGCACCAGATGTTCGGCAGCCCGGGCAATCAATCCGCTGGCCTCGCCGAACGGCGCCACAACAGCGATCTCCGCGTGTGCGACTGCCCCTGCAACGATCGCCGGCGCTGACGTTTGGCGGGTCAGCAAGTCACTGAGGCTGTTCATACGGGACGCGATCCCCGGCTCCGAACCGATCTTGCCGAGCTCGCCGTCCGGTACCACCCCGCGAGCAACCAGCGCATGGGCCCGCGCGAGAGCCTGCGCGGGCGCGACCCTGATCAGAGCGGCAAGTGGGGCCAGCTCGGCGGAAAGTCGCAGGGCACCAACCCGCCATCGCCGAGGGTCATCGGTCAGGGCTGCGTTAGCCCCGGCACCCGCCAGAAGTGCCTGGCTGACCTGCTCGTCGGTCACAATTCGCTGCCCACGGTCCCGCAGCACCACATCGACAGCATCGGTCGCTGCTGCGACCGCCGACGCCACGCCCTCGAAGCGCGCAAGATCAGCTAGCGGGTCAAGCACCACTAAAGTTTCCACCATGACCACGGCCCGGACCCCATATCCAGAAGCTGCGGTCGCCTGGATGGTCGGCCCAGAACCCATGCGAGTTCTTAACCTCGAGGCGGGTGGCGGTGGATTCGCCGCGATGTTGTGCGATCGCGGTCATGAGGTGTTTTGCATCGATCGCAGAGTCGAACTGGTCGCGGGTCTGCCCGCCCGGCTGGGCACCCGGACTCATGTGGTCGGCCAAGTTGAATCGCTGCCTTTCCTCTCCTGCAATTTCGATGTCGTCACCACCGCCCAGACGCTGCACCGCTTCGCACCCGGGCTCGCGCTCAGCGAGATCGCCCGAGTCCTCAAGCCAGGCGGCTATCTTGCGATCGCGTACAACACCCGCGACGACACCGTTCCCTGGGTACGCCGCCTGATCACCCTGATGCGCGGGGTGGATCCGGAATCCATGCGCGGCGATTACGGGGAGGACTGCGTGCAGACGGTTGCCGAAAGCCCGTACTTCGGTCTCCTGGAACGGCGCAACTTCCGCAACTGGATGCCGATCACCAGAGAGGGACTGATCGACATGGTCGAGCGGAGGCCAGCCGTGGCGAAGCTGAATCCCGCGGCACGCGAGCGACTGTTACGTGAGGTTGGCGGCCTCTATGACACGTCTGCGCGGGCACCCGAGCCGCTCATGTTGCCGTTCCAGACCTCCTGCTGGCGGGTTGAGGTTGATCATTCCAAGCTTGTGATCACCGAGGATCTCGAGGACGTGCTGCGAATCACGCTCTGAGCCCCTGCCGGGCTAGCACCGGATGCGCGCGAGACCCCACGCCCGCCCCTGGTAGGAAACGAACGTATACGTTCGCTGCTTGCGCTCTACACGCGTTGCAGAGGCTGTTGGGCTTTGACGAGTTGGGCCCGGGGTTCGACAGTCTGGCATTGCCTGTGGGTCTTGCGTGGTGCCGGGGGACGGCGTTCCAGGTGTGGTCTGTCTTGGGGTGGCCGCCGTTCGGGCCTGGCCTGCTGCTGGTTAGCGC
>JBKPAB010000114.1:0-25695 GCA_046726195.1 Actinomycetota bacterium | reverse complement strand
TTGTTGATCTTGATGAGCAGGGCAGCAGAAGCACCGCGAAGGAGATCATTGAGAATGGCGGCCGGGCTTTCCCCATCGGAGCGGATGTCGCTGATGAACGCGCCGTCGGCGATGCGGTGCAGCAGACTGTTGCAGAGCTTGGGCCGGTGGCGGTGTTGGTCAACAGTGCTGGCATCATCCGAGATAACTTGCTCTTCAAGATGAGCACCGATGACTGGGATGCGGTGATGGACGTTCATCTACGTGGTGCTTTCTTGATGAGCCGGGCAGCTCAGACCCACATGACGCAGGCCAAGTGGGGCCGCATTATCAACATTTCTTCCACATCGGCACTGGGCAACCGCGGTCAGGCCAACTACGCCGCGGCCAAGGCCGGTTTGATCGGCTTTACCAAGACCCTTGCGCTGGAGTTGGGCAAGTTCGGTGTGACGGCAAACGCGATTGCGCCAGGCTTCATCGAGACGGACATGACCCAGGCATCGGCCGCCCGCCAGGGTTTGGACTTCGAGGACTGGAAGCTGGGCGTTGCGCGGGACATTCCGATCGGTCGCATCGGACAGCCCGAGGACGTCGCCGCCGTCGCAAGCTTCCTGTGCCGGGAGGAAGCGGGCTACGTGTCAGGCCAGGTCATCTACGTCAATGGCGGCGCCAAAGCATAGCGGCACCTAACCGGGGCCTCGGGACGCCGGCGACAACGGCGAGCGGTAGCCGGCGATCGCGCGAGGCTTGGATGGGCCTGGCGGGAGCCCGAGCTCAGCGAGGGCGGATGGTTGCCTCGCGCGTTCGCCGGGACCGCTCGCCTAGTCAATCGGATTCGTACATGCTGTTCAGCACGTCGGCGTACTTCTTCTCCACGGCCCTGCGGCGGACCTTCAGGCTCGGCGTGACCTCACCCTCCTCAACGCTCAGCTCCGACGGCAAGATCTCGAACCTCTTGATCGTCTCCCAGCGCTCGAGGGACTGGTTAGCCGCTTCGACCTGACTCTCAATCAGGTCATGGACCTCCCGCGAGCCGACCAATTCCTCGAATGAGGAGTAGCTCAGGCCTTGCTCTTTGGCCCAGCCCTCAATGGCCTCCGGATCGAGTGTGATCAACGCGGTAGCGTACTTGCGGCCATCACCATGCACCACGACCTGGCTGATGTGGGGACTGGCGACCTTCAGCACACCCTCAACCTTCTGCGGAGCGACGTACTTGCCGCCGGATGTCTTGATCAGGTCCTTCTTCCGGTCAGTGATACGTAGATAACCCTGCTCGTCGAGCTCGCCAATGTCTCCGGTTGCAAGCCACCCGTCTTTCATCGTCTCCGCGGTGGCCTCCGGAAGGTTGTGGTAACCACGCATCACGCCCGGACCCTTGATCAGGATCTCGCCGTCGTCGGCGATCTTCACCTGCGAGCCCGGGACCGGCGGTCCTACGGTCCCGAAACGCGTCGCCCGCGGGTTGTTCACACAGGTCGCGGCGCTGGTCTCGGTAAGGCCATAGCCTTCCAAGATCAGCAGATCGGCCGCGTGGAACCACTCCTGCACCTCGCGATTCAGCGCAGCTGATCCGGACACGAAGAACCTGATCTTGCCACCCATCCGGGCCTTGATCTTACTGAAGACCAGCCGGTCCGCGAGCGCGTGCTGCACAGCGAGGAGCCCTGAGGGTTGTTCTCCGGCCAGTCGTATCGGCGACACCTTGCGCCCGACACCAAACGCCCAGTCGAAGATCTTGGCCTTGATCCCATGCGAGGCAGTCATCATCACCCTGGCCCGCACCTTCTCGAAGATCCGCGGCGCGCCACACATAAATGTCGGCTGGACCACCGCCAGGTTCTCCACGATCTTGTCGATCCGGCCGTCTACCGCCGTCGTGAAACCGATGTAGAGCTGGATGGCAATCAGCGCCTTGCCAAAGACATGGCTGAGCGGCAACCACAGGTACTGAAGATCATCAGGGTAGATGATGTCGTACTCCTCGATCGCTGCGCCCTCGTAGGTCCAGTTGTCCTGCACCAGACGTACGCCCTTAGGTCGCCCCGTGGTCCCGGACGTGTAGATCAGCGTCGCCAGATCCTCAGGGCGAATAGCTGCGATCACATCATCGACAGCTGTCGGATTGGCGTCGAGATACTCGCGACCCTGCTTCTCCAGGTCGGCCCAGCCGATCACCTTCGGATGATCAACCTTGCCGTCCAGCTGCACAATCGTGATCAACTGCGGCAGCTCGCCGAGATGATCAAGGACCTTGGCGACCTGGAGCTCATCCTCGGCGAAGACCACCTTGGATTCGGAATCCGCAAGAATGTAACCCACATCCTCGTGCTGGGTCGACGGATAAATGGTCGTGCTCGCACCGGCCGCACACATGATCGCAAGGTCAGCCAGAATCCACTCCATGCGGGTGTTGGACGCGATTGCGACACGGTCCTCAGGCTGGACCCCGAGCGCGAGCAAGCCAGCCGCCAGCTCGAAGACCTTGTCTTTGGTCTGCGACCAGCTCAGTGAAACCCAGCGGTCGCCTTCGAGATAGCGGAATGCCTCCTTGGAGGATGATGCCTCCACCTGGCGCAAAAGCATGGCGGCCACCGAAGCCGGCCGCGTCGCCAGCGATGTTGTCTCAGTCACATCCGAAGATTAGCCCTTTTTGATTGCCTCACTCGCCAAGCTCGCTGTGCCTGATGGCTCGCTCCGCTCGCTGCGATGTTCGCAGGAAGCCGCCGTCTTCGTCGGATCCGACGAAACGACCTGGCAACGTCCACCACTCTGGTTTGACGCGTTTCGTCGGCTCCTCCTGCAGATCGGCGGCGCGAACATCGCGGGCGCGGATCGCGCCTTGGAACCCGCCGGCTTCGTCGTCGTTCGCGGACGAAAAAGCGTGTCCGTTCACTCCTCATCAGCACGGCGCGGGGCGCGATCTAGCCGCGCTAGCCGTCCTGAGACGTCTAACGAGTGTCAAACCTCGAGCTTCAGCCCCATTTTTGCCGTCTTGCGACGGCAAACGTTGGCTTGTTTGATTGCCTCGCTCGCCGAGCTCGCTGGCCTGATGGCTAGCTCCGCTCGCTGCGATGTTCGCCGGGAGCCGCTGTCTTCCTTACTCGCTCGCAGCCAGCTGCAATTCCAAGTGCCGACCGCTAGCAGAGGCTGGCCGCTCGCTGGTTCGTCCAGACAGCGTCACGCGCGATCCGGTTTGATTGCCTCGCTCGCTCCCGGTTAGGAGAGCCGCTCTAGAACGATCGCCATGCCCTGGCCACCGCCGACGCACATCGTCTCGAGGCCGAACTGCACGTCTCGCAAACGCATCGCATTGAGCAATGTGGTCATGATCCGCGCGCCGGTGCAGCCGAACGGGTGGCCGAGCGCGATTGCGCCACCATGCACGTTGAGCCGATCCATGTCCAAGCCGAGGTCCCGGGCCGAGGCGATCACCTGGACGGCAAACGCCTCGTTGATCTCAACCAGGTCCATGTCCTCGATCGTCATACCCGCGCTGGCCAGGGCTCGGCGGGTGGCCTCTACCGGTCCTAGCCCCATGATCTCTGGACTCAGGGCGCTGACACCCGTTGCGACGATCCGCGCCAGCGGGGCCAGACCGAGCTCGGCCGCACGCCGATCACTCATGATCACCACGGCGGCCGCCCCATCGTTCAGTGGACAGCAGTTTCCAGCCGTCACAGTGCCATCCGGGCGGAACACCGGCTTCAAGGCGGAAACCGCCTCGAGAGTGGTGCCTGGTCGCGGCCCGTCATCGGCACTCACTACAGTGCCGTCGGGCAGCGTGACGGGCACGATCTCGGCGTCGAAAACCTGGTTCGCGATGGCCTTCTCGGCAAGATTTTGCGAGCGTACGCCGAACTCGTCCTGCTCGGCACGGGAAATCCCGCGGAGTGTGGCGACGTTCTCGGCCGTCTGGCCCATCGCTATATAGACGTCGGGCAGCAGTCCGTCCTCGCGCGGATCATGCCACCTCTCATTGCTCGCCGCTGTCGCCAGGCTGCGTTGCTCCGCTGTGGCAAAGATCGGATTGTGAGTGTCGGCGGGGTCGACGCCGGCCGAGCCGAAGCCGCGGTACCGCGAGACACACTCCACCCCGGCCGAGACAAACGCATGGCCCTCGCCCGCCTTGATCGCATGAAAGGCCATCCGGGCGGTCTGCACGCTGGATGCGCAGAAACGATTAATCGTCGAGGCCGGGACGTCGTCCAGTCCGAGTTGTACCGCGATCCGGCGCGCCATGTTGCCGCCGTGCTCATCACGTGGCTCAGCGCAGCCGACATAAATGTCATCCAACGTGTGGGGATCCAGCGCCGCCACCTTGGCAAGTGCAGCGCTGATCACGCCGGTGGCAAGATCATCTGGCCGGACCTCGGTGAGAGATCCTTTGCCAGTGCGCCCGATCGGGGTACGCGCCGCGGAGACGATGACGGCCTGAGGCCCTCCAAGATCGACATGTGGCGTCATGATCACAGCCCCAGGTCTCGGCCGATGAGCTCTTTCATGATCTCGTTTGAGCCCGCCCAGATCTTGGCCACCCGCGCATCGGCCCAGGCCCGGGCGACGCGGTACTCGTTCATGTAGCCGTAACCCCCCCACAGCTGCACGCAGGCGTCGAGGATGTCATTTTGCGCTTGCGCTGCCCACCACTTCGCCTTGGCCGCATCGACAGGGGTCAGTGTGCCTTGCGCCGCCTCCATGACGCACTGATCGACGAATGCCTGGGTCACCTCGGCCAGAGTCTGCAGCTCGGCCAGGGTGAACTTGTTGGCCTGGAAGGAGCCGATCGGAGTCCCGAAGGCCTTGCGCTCTTTGACGTAGTCCAGGGTCTCGGCGAGAATCTGCCGGGCGTGAGCGATGTTGTTCACCGCCGACCCGATCCGCTCCGCCACCAGCCGCTCCATCATGTAGATGAATCCCTTGTCAACCTCGCCGATCACGTTCGCGGCGGGAATTCGTACATCGTCAAAGAAGAGCTCGGAGGTATCCGCCTCGGGCTGACCGACCTTGTCTAGCTTCCGGCCGCGTTCGAAGCCGGACATGCCAGCCTCGACGGCAAAGAGGGTGATGCCTTTGGCGCCTTTCTCCGGGCTGGTTCGAGCCGCAACCACCACCAGGTCGGCGCAGGCACCGTTTGTGATGAACGTCTTCGACCCATTGAGCACCCAGTCGTCGCCGTCGCGTACGGCTGTGGTCCTAAGCGCGGCAAGATCAGAACCGCCTGACGCCTCGGTCATGGCGAGCGCGGTGATCAGCTCTCCAGTGCAGAATTTCGGCAGCCAGCGCTGCTTCTGCTCTTCGGTGCATAAGTCAACGAGATACGGCGCGACGCAGTTTGTGTGAATGCCCACGCAGGAGGAGTAGGCGAACGCAAGTTTGGACAATTCCTCGGCCAAGATCAGCGAGAACCGCGGGTCGTCGACACCGGCACCGCCGTACGCCTCAGGCACATTCAGGCCGAGCAGGCCCTGCTTGCCCAACTCAAGCCACACCTCACGGCCGAACTCGTGGTTGGCGATGTGCTTTTCCTGGTTTGGCCGCAGAACCCTCTCCACGAACGTCCGGCAACTTTCCCGGAATGTATCGTGATCTTCTTCGAAGATCGTTCGCCGCATAACGCCTCCAAACCCAACCGCCGAAGTTACTCGCCGGTAAGTTTACTGCGCGCTGATGAAACACGGCGGGATGCGCCGTTCGACAGGCGCCGTCCTGAGCCTGTCGAAGGGCTCAGGGCGGCGCATTTGGCTAGCCGCTCCCACGGGCCCACTACGATCAAACGCGACCATGCCAAAGACCGCCGCACGCTTTCCCGAGGTCACCGAGCTGGCGCTGCAACTGCGCCGCCGCGGCGTCGCAGACGTCCTCGACACGACCCCGCTCGCCCGCGCGCTCTACTCATCCGACGCCTCTCTCTACCGGGTGGTGCCGCAGGCCGTCGCCCGGCCGCGGACAGTCGAGGAGCTCGCCACCGTGCTGGAGGCGGCCCGGACCGTCGGCATGCCGGTGACGACACGGGGCGCTGGCACATCGTGCGCCGGCAATGCGGTCGGCCCCGGACTGATCTTGGACACCTCCCGGCACTTGAATACCATCATCGAGATCGACCCGGAAGCGCGTACGGCGCGGGTCGAGCCGGGAGTGGTGCTATCGAGCCTGCAGGCCGCGGCAGCCCCGCACGGATTGCGCTTCGGGCCCGATCCATCAACACATAACCGCTGCACCATCGGCGGCATGATCGGAAACAATGCCTGTGGCCCCCGCGGTCTGGGTTACGGAAAGACCGCCGATAACCTGCTCGGGCTGAAGGTGATCACCGGATCAGGCGAACAACTCACTCTTGATCGCGCGACAAACCATGATCACTCTGCCAGCCTGGCCTCCCTGAAGTCGGTCGTGCAGGCCAACCTCAGCACCATCCGCACTGAATTCGGCCGATTCGGGCGACAGGTATCCGGCTACAGCCTGGAGCATCTGCTGCCGGAGCGCCGCTTTGACGTGACGCGATTCCTGGCTGGCAGCGAGGGCACGCTGGCGGTGATCATCAGCGCAACGGTACGGCTAATCACCGATCCCCTACACAAGATCATGATCGCGCTCGGCTACCCGACGATGGCCGATGCCGCAGACGCCGCGGCGCTCATCATTGATCACCGCCCAACCGCCTGCGAGGGGCTGGACCGGAGGATTGTCGACGTGGTACGCCGCACCAGGGGTGCCGCAGCCGTACCACCGCTGCCGCGGGGGGACGGCTGGATCTTCCTCGAGCTGGTCGGAGACGACGTCGCCGCGCTGCGGGTACGCGCCGATGCGCTGCTAGCTGCGGCGGGCGCTTTGGATGGCCTCGTGGTGACTGATCCGGCAGAAGCGATGGCGCTGTGGAGGATCCGGGAAGACGGTGCGGGCTTGGCGACAATCAGTCTGGCGCGGCCAGCCTATCCAGGTTGGGAGGATGCTGCCGTGCCGGCCAAGCATCTCGGTTCCTACCTGCGGGACTTCGACCGACTACTTGGTGATCATGGATTTGACGGGCTGCCGTACGGGCATTTCGGCGACGGTTGCGTGCATGTTCGCATCGACTTCCCACTGACTGAACCGGGCGGGGCCGTCCGTTATCGGACGTTCGTGGAGGAAGCGGCGCAGTTGGTCGCCGGCTACGGCGGCTCGCTGTCCGGGGAGCATGGCGACGGCCGAGCGCGGTCCGGTTTGCTCCCAGCCATGTACTCAGCGGCCGCCCTCGAGCTCTTCGGTCAAGTCAAAGCCGCCTTCGATCCGGACAATCTGCTGAACCCTGGGGTGTTGGTAGACCCCCGCCCGGTCAACGCCGACGTGCGCGCAGTGGCTCTGGCTGGTCGTATCGACACTTTCACAGAGGCGGTACATCGCTGCTCAGGCGTGGGCAAGTGCCTGGCCGACACCACCGCCGGGTTGGGGGTGATGTGCCCGTCTTATCAGGCCACCCGAGAGGAGAAAGACTCCACCCGCGGCCGCGCGCGCGTACTCCAGGAAATGATCAATGGCGAGGTGGTTCAGCAAGGCTGGAAGTCGCCTGAAGTGCACCAGGCACTTGATCTCTGCTTGTCGTGCAAGGGATGCGCGCGCGACTGCCCCACCGGGATCGACATGGCCGCGTACAAGACGCAGGTGCTTGATCACACCTATCGCGGCAAGATCAGGCCGCGCAGCCATTACGCGCTCGGTTGGTTGCCGCGGTGGGGCCGGTTGATCACCCGGGCCCGCGTCCTTTCCAGAGCTGTGAACCTCAGCACCGCGGCTCCTGGGCTGCAGAGACTGGTCAAGTGGGCTGCGGGTGTTGATCAACGCCGCTCGCTCCCCCGATTTGCTCCGCTGGCAGCGCGCAGGCGTCTTGCGACTACTGAATCGAGTGGCCACCCTGCGGTCGTGTGGGCGGACACCTTCTCGGACTGCTTCGCCGGGGAGTCTGTCGAAGCGGCGGTGTCGGTGCTCGCCAAGGCCGGCTACGCGCCGCAGGTCTTACAACAGCCGGCCTGCTGTGGCCTGACCTGGATCAGCACCGGCCAGCTCAAGGGAGCTCGGCGACAGTTGCGCGCCGCCCTGGACATCCTGCATCCGCTCGTCGCGGCAGGGACCCCGGTGATCGGCTTGGAACCCTCGTGCCTGGCGGTTTGGCGCAGCGACGCTTCCGATCTGCTGCCAGGGGATTCGCGAGTTGCTGAAGTGGCTGCCGGCGTGCTCACACTGGCGGAGTTATTGGGGCGAACGCCGGGCTGGACGCCGCCCGATCTCACTGGGCTAACGCTGGTCGTCCAGCCGCATTGCCACCATGCCTCGGTGATCGGCTGGCAGGCTGATGCCACCCTGCTCGCGGCGACGGGAGCGGCCGTGACGACCGTCGGTGGCTGCTGCGGCCTGGCCGGAAACTTTGGAGTCGAGAAGGGCCATTACGACGTATCGGTCAAGGTCGCCGAGCACGACTTGCTTCCCGCAGTCGCCGCTCACCCCGACGCAGTCGTACTTGCCGACGGCTTCTCCTGCCGGACGCAGCTCGCTCAGCTTGCCGGTCGCAAAGCGATCACGCTCGCAGAACTCCTCGCTGAGCCCGGGCTTGTCAGCGGGTAAGGCGGCGGTGGATCACCCGATGCGGGCGGGCCGCCTCCAGGCCCAGCCGGGCGATCTTGTTGGCCTCGTAATCGGCGAAGTTGCCCTCGTACCAGAACCACTTCGCCTCATCCTCCTCGTCACCCTCCCACGCCAGGATGTGGGTCGCGATCCGATCAAGGAACCAGCGGTCGTGTGAGACGACCACGGCACACCCAGGGAACTCGAGCAGCGCATCCTCCAGGGACTGCAGGGTCTCGACATCAAGATCATTAGTCGGTTCGTCGAGCAGCAGCAGGTTGCCGCCCATCTTCAGTGTCAGTGCCAGGTTGAGGCGGTTGCGTTCACCACCCGACAGCACCCCAGCAGGCTTTTGCTGGTCAGGGCCTTTGAAACCGAACGAGGCTACGTAGGCGCGTGAGGGCATCTCGAAGTTCGCTACCTTGATGTGGTCGAGCCCGTCGGACACCAATTCCCACACGTTTTTCCGAGGATCGAGCCGCGATCGGGCCTGGTCAACGTAGGAGATCCGCACAGTATCGCCGAGCAACAGCTCACCGGAGTCCGGCTCTTCCTCACCAACGATCATGCGGAATAGCGTGGATTTTCCGACACCGTTCGGGCCGACGATGCCGACGATCCCAGCGCGTGGCAGTGAGAAACTCAACCCGTCGAAGAGCAGCCTGTCCCCATAACCCTTAACCAGTTGTCTCACCTCGAGCACATTGCTGCCGAGGCGGGGACCGGGCGGGATGTTGATCTCTTCGAAATCGAGCTTCCGGCTACGCTCGGCCTCCGCCCGCAGCTCCTCATAACGGGCAAGCCGCGCCCGGTTCTTGGCCTGGCGTGCTTTCGGGTTAGACCTTGCCCACTCCAGCTCACGCTCCAGAATCTTTGCGCGCTTGGCGTCGCGACGGCCCTCGATCTGGAGCCGAGCCTTCTTGGTGTCGAGGTAGGTGGAGTAGTTGCCCTCGTACGGGTGTGTCCGGCCGCGGTCGAGTTCCAGGATCCACTGCGCCACGTTGTCAAGGAAGTACCGGTCATGCGTGACCGCAAGGACGGCGCCCGGATATGCCTTCAGGTGGTTTTCCAGCCACTGCACCGACTCGGCGTCCAGGTGGTTTGTTGGCTCATCGAGTAACAGCAGATCGGGCTGCTGCAACAGCAGCTTGCATAGCGCGACGCGGCGGCGTTCCCCCCCGGAGAGCACGTCAACCATGGCATCAGGCGGGGGGCAGCGCAGAGCATCCATCGCTTGCTCAAGCTGAGAGTCAATGTCCCAGGCGTTCCGGCGGTCGAGCTCGGTTTGCACCTCACCCATCTCGGACATCAGCGTGTCAAAGTCGGCGTCTGGCTCAGCCATGGCGACGCCGAGCTCATCCATGCGCGCCTGCAGCGCTTTGATATCGGCGACCCCCTCCTCAACGTTCTCGAGTACGGTCTTGCCCTCAGTGAGCGGCGGTTCCTGGAGAAGGATTCCCACTGTCGCATCTTTGGCCAGCGCTGCATCGCCATTGTTGGGCTTCTCGATGCCTGCCATCACCTTGAGCAGCGTTGACTTGCCCGTGCCGTTCGGTCCGACGACACCGATCTTGGCGCCGGGATAAAACGACAGGGTCACGTTGTCCAGCACGACCTTGTCACCGAGGGCCTTGCGGACGTTGTGCATCGTGTAGATGAACTCAGGCATCTGAACAGGGAACCTTCACTCGTACGCCAAACTCTGCAGACGCCAAAGTATGCCAGCCACGAAGTGAGCGGTGACGCACCACCGGCGGCCGCGAGCTGGCCATCACGGCCTCACTCGAGGAGCTCGGCCGGAGGCCGGCCAGCCTGACATGGTGCGTCACCTGTGGGCACGGATCCGCCTCGCGGATCGGATCCCGCCCACCCGCCTGAGTCCCCTCAGTCCGGCCTGACGCCGGTTCAGGAAGAACCGGCACGGACTGGCTCAGGCGGCTTGTGCGGCGCCCCCCTCCGCGCTGGCTTGTGCCGCGCGCTCCTCGACGCTCAGACCGGCTGATTCGATCTCGTCATCCGGTGGTTCATCTGGTTCTCGAGAATCGGTGGCCGCGATACGAGGTGGACGCCGAAATGCCGACGTGCCGCGGTTAAGGTCATGACCGACCATGTCAGCTTCGAGGACGAGCCGCTCATGGGTCTGGCCGTCCCTCTCCCAGACGTTGGTCCGCAACTTTCCGACAACCACGACTGGATCGCCTTTGCGTACGCTCTGCGCTACGTGTTGTGCCAAGGTGCGAAAGCAGGCGACCTCGATCCAGGTCGTGTTGCCGTCGCTCCATCCGCTCTTCGTTCTGATGCGCGGTGTACATGCCAGCCTGAACGCCGACACGGTTCCGCCGCCGCGGACCTCAACCTCGGTTCCGGCATAGCCGGTGATGTGTACTTGTGCCTCCATCGGCTCGTCCTTTCGCTCCCTGACAATGCGTCTTCGTCATCAGGATGTGGACGAGGCCCTAGATCGTGCAGTCGCTGCGAGATCTGTGGAAGAAGCTTGGAGCCGCCGTTCGCCTGTGGACAGGCTGAACGGTCGGGTCGACGGGTGTGTTCGGGATCATGTGCGCTGAGCCCTTCGACAAGGTCAGGACGGCGCCTGTCGAAGCGCCCTTCGACAGGCTCAGGACGCAGATGGGGTCGGGCTCAGGGCGCAAATGGGGTCAGGCTCAGGCGCAGATCGGGTCAGGGTACGGATTCGAAGAAGCTCAGACGAACTGCTTTTGTTTTAGCCATCCATCTGGCAGTGCGGCGGAGATGGCATCGGCATAGGCCTGGTAGCCGGCAGCAGTGGGGTGAAAAGCGTCTGGAAGACCAACACTCGGGGGGTTGATGAAGAGTACCGCCGCAGGAAGCGCGCCAATCCCGTGTCCGGCAAACTCGTCGGTCACGTCAACGTAGTGGATGTTGATATCAGCGTCATTCGCAAGGCTGACAGCTTGCTCGATGGTGTTATTGAGTTGATCAATTGCCGCGTTCACCGTTATAAACAAGGGGTCGACGGGCTCAAACAGATGCGGATAGCCGGTCACCACAATTCGCGCCTGGGGCGCCGCTAACGCCACAGCGGCATACAGCTCTGTGAGATTCCTGCCAAGCATCGGCAACATGCTGAGGGCTTCCCGGATCGCAGTCTCACAGTTGACCGGCGGTACGGCAGTGCACGCCGTCAGCACACCAGAAAGATCCAAATCGGCGGCGCCAACGGTCAGGGTCACCAGTCGCGTATCGCTTGCCAGCGCCGACAGCACCGGCAGCTGAGTCTCGATCACTTCGAAGGTAGTCGCGCCACTGCATGCGAGATTGTCCTGCAACTCGATGCGGCCTTCACCGTCAAGCAACTTTGGATAACTCTGATCGGTTTGCAGGCAGGTGTTGAGGTAAGGTGGCGCGCCCTGTCCTGCCGCGTAGGAGTCCCCCAGCGCAACGTACTGGATAGCGCTGGGAGCGGCTGCAGCCGGCAGCGCCCCAACCGTCACGAATCCGGCCAAAGCTACGACGATGGTCACCAGAACCGACGAGAAACGCCCCCGAGCACTCATGGACGGGAACCTATCGTGTTCCCGCAGCTGCCGCCGGATATTCGCTCTGAGTTAGGCCGGTTTCTCGGACTTCCACCTGATTGCAGCGGCGTGCTAGCCCCGCGCGCGCTCCAATGCCAGCCGGGCGCTCTCATAACGCGCCTGCTCTTCCTTCACCGGAGCGACTACCAGTTCACCGGTCACGCGCGCGATTGCCGCGCGGAGCGATTGCCGGGCCTTGGCTGTACGCCGCCGGGCGCCGACTTCGACCCCGATTCTGGCCAATCCGGCTACCAGCAAACCGGCCAGCACACCGCCTACGGCCAGCACCGTTGGAGCGGGGATCCCCCACCAGGTGACTTCTGGGAGCGGCGGGAGCTGCAAATAGGCCAGCAGAAAAGACAACCCAAGCCAGCCGAGACCCGCCACCACCGTGGCGACGAGCAGCCATTGCAACACTCTGATCACCTGCCACCACCGGCGATGCTGAGCAAGATCAAGATCAGTCGTCGCGATGGCTCGGTCGACTCTATCCGGCAACGCATCTTCGGCTGAGCGCGCTGCGTTCCTGATCTCATCAGCCCAGCCGCGGGTCAAGCCCTGAGCGGCCTGGTCGGCAAGCACTCGCAATGCGGTGTCGACTCGAGCCTTCTGGACGCCAGAGGTCGCTGGCAGCGAGGTACGCCCAACCTGCGAGGGATCGATCTCCTTGCGGCGGCGGCCAGCACCCAACCGATCCAGATGCAGCCGACGCAACGGGTCAGGCTTGAACTTGGCGACCCAGGACAGAACCGGCCAGCCGGTCGCCAAACCGCCCCGCAGTCGCCAGGCCTTGCCGACAGCCTCGATCACCACGGGCACACCCGCGGCAATGGCGACCTGGGTCGTCAGCTGGTTAATGCTGGATCGCGTAAGAGGCGTCAGTTTGGTGGTGCCCGATGCGGCACTGAGCTTGCCTGCGGCAACAGAGACGTCAGCCGCCAGCCGGCGAGCGGCCGCTTGCTTCTCTGCTACCTGCTTGGCCAGGGTCTCCCGAAGTGCCTCGATGCCTTCCCCCGTAGTAGCGGAGACCGCCATGACAGGCACCTTCGCCAGGCCCTCCGAATCCAGCAGCCGACGTAGGTCCTTCAGACACTGCTCGCGCTGGCTCGCGGTGAGCTTGTCGACCTGGTTCAAGATGATCATCATCACATCTGAATGTTCGGTCAGCGGCTTCAGGTAACGATCATGGATGGCCGCATCGGCGTACTTTTGCGGATCGACCACCCAGATCAACATGTCGACCAGCTGCACCAGCCGATCAACCTCCATCCGATGGTCCAACTCGGTGGAGTCATGATCAGGAAGGTCCAGCAGGACGAGCCCGTCGAGCGCGGCATCCATTGCAGGATCGGTCTGCAGCGCGTGCCGGCGCGGTATTTGGAGCCAATCCAGCAGATCCTCGGCCGATTCCTCACCCCAGCTACTCGCCATGGGATGCGCCGTAGTCGGGCGACGTACGCCGACGTTTGCCAGCGTGGTTTTGGACAAGGCATTGAACATCGAGGACTTGCCTGACCCGGTGGCGCCAGCCAGGGCCACGACCGTGGCGCTTCCAGACAGCGCCAACCGCCGGTCGGCTTGATCAACTACGCGCCTGGCCTCGGCCAAGGTGTCTGGATCGACCCGGCCCTCGCACAGCTCAACAGCCTCCTGCAAGGCGCGAAGATGATCAACGAGATGTGCGCTGGCATCCTTGCGGCTCAGCAATCCGAGACCTCGGCCGGCCACTATCGCAGCTCCTCTCGGGGCTGGTCGACCAGTTCAGCGTCAACGATGTCGCTGTCGTCAGTTGCTTCCGCAGCAGGGATCTGCGTCACCGTCGGCGGATCGATCGCTAGGCGCCGCCCAGCGGACGGCAACGCCGCACCCTCCGCCTCACTGTCTGGCAGACCGCCCGCCCGGGCCGCCTCCACCGCACCAGCCGACCGGCGTAGCCGTGTCGACTGATCGGAGTCCACCGCGAGTCCATCCAAGACCTTGTGATAACGCACCAGCTCATCGGTCAACAGCGTCTGCACCCGAGTATCAAGATCGTCTTTGGCAGTCTGGGCGAGCCGTCGAATTGCCTGATCTCCAAAGACTGCCTCCAGGATTCGCTGGGCGAGCACCGCGGTACCTCCGGCGACTCCGATCTCGGCACCCACCAGACCGCCAGTGTGGGCGAAGACGACGATCATCAGTGCAACGCCAATCCCGTTCACGCCAAGGGCGTAGAACCGCGCCCTGGAGCGCTTGCTCATGCCCTCGTCGGCGACCAGGTCGAGCACTGCTCCCTGCCAGTCCCTGACGGCCCGTGCGGCGCGCTGGTCGAAGTCGGCCGAAGATCGCGACAGGTCGTCGTCGGTTGCATCAATCAGAGCCCGCCCGGCGGCGTGGGCCTGCCATGAGGCCTCCGCGCGCTCCGCCGCTGCCGCCGCTTCCTCCCGCAGCAGCGACTCCAGACCGGACTCGACGGCGATCTTGAGATTGCCAGCGCCTGGCGGCTCACCTCGGAGGGTGGCCATCAACCGGTCCCGCAGCCAACTCACCTTCTGCTCGAGCGCTCGGAAGAACTCCCCAGTACCGACGAACTCGTGCCACCGAGCGAGCACTTCCCCCCGCAGCAGGGTCCCGTCAGCGGTCTGCACCTGCACCATACGAACTGCCTCGGCGTAGGAGCGGTCGGCCTCGGCCCGCAGCTGCTCGATGGCCTCGAGCTGTTCATCGATCGACCGGGCCAGTGCTGGAGCCTTCGCCGCCAGGGCAGCAATTGCGCCATCAAGGGTCTGGCGTACGACCTTGGCGCGGCTGGCCTGATCTGCAGCCAGAGCCGCCAGCCATGCCCTGATCGGCTGGACCGCACTCGCGGGCAGCAAACCCTCGGAGTCGACGGTCGTCTCTGGTACGGCAAAAAGCGGTGAGTCAGCGAGACCACGTTCGCTCATCAGCTGGCCGAGGTGAGACGGCACCTCCGTCATAGCGCGCGGGGGTACCCGATCCAGTACGACCGCGACCGCTGCACTTCGATCCGCCGCAGCGCGCAGGAATCCCCAGGGCACCGCATCGGCGTAGCGGGCCGCCGAAGTGACGAACAGCCACAGGTCGGCTGCCGCAAGTAGCTGTGCCGCGAGCTGCCTGTTCTCCACGACCACGGAATCGATATCAGGGGCGTCCAATAGAGCGAGTCCTGGCGGGATGGAGTCCTCCACCACCAACTGCAGCGATCGAGAATCCTTAGCCGCTCCGGTGGAGCGGGCAAGTCCAGGAAGGATCCGATCATCGGTAAACCACCGGGCGTCGCTGCTGTGGTGAACCAGGACCGGCGCGCGGGTAGTGGGGCGAATGACACCCGGAGCACTAACCTGCCGGCCCACCAGCGAGTTCACCAGCGTGGATTTACCGGCTCCCGTGGAGCCTCCGACCACGGCAAGCAACGGCGCATCGATGGTCGCCAGTCGGGGCATGACGTAATCGTCGAGCTGGCGGATGATCTCCTGGACGACCTTACGCTGCTCCTCGGCTCCTGGGAGGGGCAGCGGCAGCCTGACCGGCGCCGCTGCTGCTCGCAGCTCGGTGAGCGCAGACTCCAGCGGCGTCAGCTGCCTGCCGGTCATCCGCGACTCCCTACTCTCCGGGCGGTTTCCAGCTGGGGTCGACTTCTGAGTATTGAAGAGCAGTTTGCCCCAACGGAGCCTGGGGCGCAGCGGACGCGCCTTGCGGGAGGCCAGGCGGCGCCGGGAATGCGGTTGGAGCGGGATAGTTTCCCCCAAGGCCGGCCGGTCCGGGGTAGCTGGCCGGGGCATACGAGGGAAGGACACCGGCGCGGCGGCGCCGTAGCGATGGATAAGCTGCTCGTCCCTCGGGCAGGACAACGGCATCTTTGCGGATTAATCTGATCTTGGCCAACAGCTCCTTCTCACGGACGCGCCCGGTCTGATCGATGAGGCCGCGGGTCAGGGCATCGCGCAGATAGGCAAGCTCGGTGACTGCCCGCTGCATCCGGATGGTGGCAAGGAAGGTGCTGGGACCTTCGAAGAGGGCGTGCCAAAGCGCCCGAAGCCGCGTTCTCAGCCGGGACATTGCTTCGGGGTCGGTTTCTGGCAGCCAGCCCAAGCGGACATAGTCGGTGAGGCGTTCCTTGATCAACCGCCCTTCCCGGAATAGCTGCCGGACCACGAAGATGATCATGCCGATGACGAGTGGCAGCGCCACGGCAAGGTAGATGAAGAGCAGGTTGCTGCCCTGCATCAGGCTTGCCGTGGTGTTGAACGCCATGTGCAGGAACACTGCTATGCAGTACCCGGCCAGCGGAGCGACAACCCGGACGATCTTGCTCTTGGAGCGGATCGCGATCGCGAGGCCGATACCAGTCATCGCAGTGAACAGCGGGTGCCCGAAGAAGGTAACCAGGCCGCGTAATACGAACAGATTTTGCAGCGCCTCCAGTGGAGGCACCTGGCCGAAGGTGCGCGCGGCGTACCGGTAGACCCGGCCGTAATAGAGGATGTTCTCGGTGAAGGCGAAGGCCGCGCCGGAGAGGCCAGCCAGCACGATCCCGCTAAGTCGACTAACCCACTCGTAGCGCATCAAGATCGCCAGCCAGAAAAGCACGGTGGCCTTGGATGCCTCTTCCACGAACGGCGCCACGTAGATCGCAGCGCGGGCAGCGGTCGCGGGGTCCCCGTCCCCAATGATGCTGAGATGCCCGGCCGCCCAGGTGTTGACCTGGGCCGAGATGTAGGTCGCGACGCAGGCGCCCCAACCGAAGGTCATCAGCCACACCCAGAACCGTTGTGGCCGGTATCGGTCTGCCCACAAGAAGAGCAACGAGAGTGGGATGGCGGTGACCGCGGCGTACTTCGCTGCGATCGGGATCGCTTCGGTGCCCAACCCCGGAAGCGTGCCACCGGGGAGCTCGCGATCAGGCACGACCTGCTGGTAGAGCAACACCAGCACGGCGAGGTAGACCAAGATCATGACAACAGTGAGCCAAGCGAGCTTGTTTTTCAGCAGCCTCTTTGGCAATGGCACCTTGGGGTCAGGGTCTCGAGGTATCCCATTCCGCCGGAGCGCACGGGCAAGAGTGTCGCGCTTCTTGCCACGCGGCGGTGCAGCGGTGACCGACATGGCACCAAGAATAGGTGGCATGAGCTGGCTCTCTTTTACACCGACTTGTCAGCGTCTCAGCGGGCTATAGCGCGCTGAGACGCTGACAAGTCGGTGTAATGGAGTTACTTGGCAAACCTGGAGATGAAGGGTTCGACGGGGATCAGGAACTCACTCGGCCGCGCTTCGTGACCGTCATGATTGGTGTTCATCGAGGCGAAGTTCGCGTGCGGGATGCGCCGGCTCAGCTCCTGCAAGCGGTCCTGCCGAAGAGTGCTGTGCGCGCCCCCGAGCACCAGCGTGTTCGCCTGGATCCGGGACGCGAGTTCCCACCAGGAAGGCGGCGGCGCGTTACGCCAGCGATGTACGGCGATCAACGCCCGCCAGTCGTAATCGGCACCGGGCTCGGGTCGTCGCGGGATCGGTTTGGGTGGGTTGGCCGGATCGGGTGGCGGCATCTCCTCGAGCACCAGGAGCCGGATCAGATCAGGTCGAGTGGCGGCCAGTTGGTACGCCACGAGAGCACCCGCCGAGTGTCCTACGACGATCGCGCCAAGGATGCCCACCTGCTCCATGAACCTCGCGACATCATCACGCATCAGCTCGATGGAGTAGTCCCGGGTCCACTCACTGCGGCCGTGCCCGCGGGCGTCCGGAGCGATCACCCGGAAGCGCCTCCCGAGCTCGGGTGCAACGTGCCGCCAGCTCAGGCTTGAAGAGGTCAAACCGTGCAACAACAGCACAACCGCACCATCTGGCCGACCCCACTCGCGGTAGTTGAGCGTCGGCCCGCCGGGGAGCCTCACGGACGCCATGCCGGAAGGTTATCGGTATCGCGCGCACTGCGTCAGGCGTCGAGATGGGCCAGCCGGGGCCACTGCTGGACCCAGCCGCCTTGCGGCCCGGCGCAAATCCAGATTTGCCGTCCGCGCTCCTCATTGTCGGCGTCGGCTGCGTTGTCGATTACTCCCGCGGCGCGGCAACCGGTGAAGTTCGCGGCTGGGTCATTGAGGCCGATAACGATCACCGGGACCGCGCCTTCGGGTGGTGGTCCCCAGGCTGCGAAGGCGTTGTGGCCGCTGAACACCGGCTGGACGCCATACCACTCGAGTGCGCCTGCTTGTCCGTAATTGCGGGTGAAGACCACTGCAGTTGCCCGCTCGTCGGCAGGCAGCGAGTCCAGTGTGGCGCGTACGGATCCGGCGAACTCGGGCCAACCAATCGTCTCCAACTGGTCGGAGTCGAGGGCCGGGTAGAACGAGGTCGCGTACATGCGGACCGGTAATACCGGAACGAAGGCCGGCCAAACGATTGCTGCCGATAGGGCAAGGAGCACGCCAGCTGCGACGAGTCGGCGGGCGGACCAACGCGCGGCGAGGGCCGTGCAGCCCGCGGCTACCAGCGGGACGATCGCCCCCGCCAGGTAATAGCCCTTCCCCGCCGCGACCAGAAAGACGGCTGTGGACACCAGGAAGGCTACGCCAATCGGCCGCATCTTCGCCCACGCCGGGTTGCGAAATAGCTGGACCAGCCCGTAGATCCAGACAATGGCAATTACCGGCGAGAACATCGCCAAGGCCTGCCCCACCAGCTCCAAGCGGCCGCCGACGCCGCCGAACTCTTCGGATATATCGGCCCCAAGCGCCAGTACAGGCCAGTCATTTCGGAATTGCCAGATCAGGTTCGGCAACCACAAAACGACGGCGATCAGTCCGCCGAGCCAGGGATACGCGGTGCGGAGCTCACTGCGGGTGGCGGGAATGAGCAATACGCCGACAAATATCGCGAAAAGGAGGACGGCAACGGCCGTCTTGTTGTTGAGGCCGAGTCCGGCCAACAGACCAGCAAGCAGCCACAGCCGCGGGCGATCGTCGTAGAGGGCGTAGCCGACCACCAAAAGCACGGCTGTCCACGCAAGAGTGTCGAAGGTGGCGGTGCTGAGCCGATGACCCAGCGCGAGAGTGATCACCGAGGCGGCCACTGTCGTTGCGGTCAGTATCTGGGCCGCGCGGCCACCACCAAGCAGCCGCGCAAATGCGGCGCCGCAGATCACAAGAAGAGCCATCGCGATCAGGCTCGGCAGACGGAGGACGAGAAGGTTGTGAGGCGCCACTTCTGTGGCGAGCCGGGCGAGCAACGGGGTGAACACCGGCTGATCCGGGTAACCCCACGCCAGCCGCTGGCCGGCCGAAACGAAGTACAGCTCGTCGCGGTGGGGCCCGTAACGGTTGACCATGATGAGCAGCAGGACGGTCAGTCCCGCCAGGACCGCTCCAACTTCCCAAACTGCAAACCTCGGTCGCTGAACCTGCTGCACCTGACCATCTTGGCCTTGACTGCGGACTCCCGCAGGCCGCGGTTGTCAGGAAACTAGGTAAACCCAGGTTGCTGACGCTCTGCACAAGTTGCAACCTGTGCAGACCGCACGAATCCTACGTAAACATAGGTTTCTGCATCCCGTACGACCTGCTAGTCGATGTCGGGATCTGGGCGCCCATGCTGGACCAGCCCTCAATAATTGACGCTGGTTCCATGCCTGTCGGCGTGTCGCGGCTGCTAGATCGAACGAGTGTCATTTTTTGAGGGAGCTCTGGCTATCTGAGCGATGACGGCTCGCAGTTACGAGGCTGCTCGAGAGCGCACAAATCGCCCACCCCGCGCACGTGGCGTGGGCGATTACGGATCGCGCGCGCCGCCGTGCTGAGGAGGAGCGAGGGGACATGCGGTTCGTCCCTGAGCGACGACGAAGTTGGCGGCTTCTAACGCGCGATCCGCGCGGACCGAGCGCAGCGAGGGGAGCAATCAATATTGCGCGCTGATCATGGATTGCGAATCAGGCGGTCTTGATCGCGGAAACCTCGAACTCGAGAGTGATCTTGTCGCCGACCAGCACGCCGCCGCTTTCGAGCGCGGCGTTCCAGGTGATGCCGTAGTCCTTGCGGTTGATCACTGTGGACCCCTCGAACCCGACCCGCAGGTTGCCGTACGGGTCGATGGCCGCGCCCTCGAACTCGAACGGGATCGTGACTGAGTTGGTGACGCCCCTAATGGTTAGGTCACCGGTAAGCTCCAGGGTCGTCGCGCCGGTCTGACGTACGTCGGTGGCGACGAAGCTGATGTGCGGATACTTCTCCATTGCGAGAAAGTCGTTGCTGCGCAGGTGGGCATCGCGCTGGTGGTTGCGGGTGTCGATGCTGGCCGCCTGGATAGTCAGCTGGCCAGTCGACTTGCGGAGGTCGCTGCCGTCGATGACCCCGCTGCCCTCGAACTCGTTGAACGCGCCGCGGACCTTGGTGACCATCGCGTGCCGGGCGACGAACCCAATACGGGTATGGACCGGGTCGAGGACGTAGTGGCCGGACAGCTCGGACAGGGTGGCGGGGATGGTGTTAATGCTAGTCATGCTTGCTCCTGTGGGATCTTGGGAATCACGCCTGATTAGTGACGTGTCACGTACATGGAATGTGAAACTTAGATGACATGTCAACTATTCCGCCGGTAGTCTCGATACATGAGATCTGACGTCCGGTGGCTGACCGCGCAGGAGGAATGCGTATGGCGGCGATGGCTGACTCTGAACGCACGACTGTCAGCCACCCTGCACAAAGAGCTCCACGACGATGCCGGCCTATCCATGCCGGACTACGAGGTCCTAGTCCACCTCACCGACAACCCGCAAGGCCAAATCCGGGTCACCGATCTAGCCCGGCTCCTGCAGTGGGAGCGCAGCAGAGTCTCCCATCACGTGACCCGCATGGAGCGGCGGCGGCTGGTGCAGCGCGTGGAATGCGCCGAGGACGGCCGCGGCGCCTTCATTGTGATCACACGGAAGGGCCGCGCCGCCATCGAAAAGGCAGCACCGGGTCACGTCAACACCGTTCGCCGCCTGATCTTCGACCCATTGACCCCTCAGGAAGTCGGTGCCTTCGCCAGAATCATCGACAAAGCTCTGGCCCAACTAGACAACGAGGCCGAAGGCCTCCCCAATTCGCTGAATCCAAAGTGACTGGGCCAAGGGAGGGACGCCAAGGGAGGGACTAAGCGCTCCCGCGCGGCACTCCGACCGCCAAACCTGCAGGGGCCTCAGCGTCGTAGCGAGACAGCTCAACGACGTCGATGACATTGGCGCTGATGTAGTCGATACCCAGGGCCCGGGCTGCTGCGACCCGATGATGACCGTCGAGGACGTAATACTTGCCACGCAATGCCCACACATCTATGGGCGGGAGTGGCTCACCTTGGCGCATTGCAACCAGCACGTTGCTCAGGCGCGCGCGAGCTCGATCACTGACTGGCCGGAAGTTCCGGTCGAACAGCTGAGACGCACCATCAACCGACCCCACGATGCTGGCGACCGGGATGAACTGTTCGCCGGCCTCCCGAAGTTGCCGCGGGCCGCGGCTGACCTCGTCCAGCAGCGGAAGTGTCCGGCGTCCACATCGGCGCAACACACTGAGCGCTCGGGCGCCGTAGCGCTTCCGCCGCAACCGCTCAAGGTCGAAGGCGCTGTCCACGCGGGCGTACCCGGTGCCTCCCGTGGAGTGCGGACCAGCAACGATCCGCTCGAGGAGGAGAACGCCTCCTAAAGTGGCGAGGATTCCCACCAGGTAGAGGAGGAACTCGCTCAACATCAGGGCCACCTACCTCACACTTTCGGACCGGGCCCTTCCGGCACCACCCGAGCGCCGTGCCTTCGCGCGGTCTTCAACTCGGGATTGCATCCTCAACGCCGTCCAGCGGGGTTTGATTCCCCAATCACCTCAAGATCATCAGCGCACCAACGCGGCGGGTGAGGTGAGGCCATACCCCTAGGGTGAGCTCGTGGCCGACGATCTGACCTGGAGCGGGTCGCGCACGTGCTAGCAGCGCTCGCCGCGGAGGGCGCGGACGGGTGCTTGCTCACCGTGAACGTGGACAACCCGGCTGACCAGCTATGCCGGTCACTGGGCTTCCGGGTGGTTGGCCGGCGGGCCCGGTACGCCACCGCCGGTTGAGCCCGACCGCTCGTCGCACCTGGTCCGAGATCTACGCTCGTGAGTATCGCCCCAAGGAGAAGTGCATTGCATGTCTGACATCCGGCTCGAATGGTTCACCCATGATCGCTTCGGTCTCTTCGTGCACTGGGGTCTGTACGCACTGGGTGCCCGCCACGAGTGGCTGATGAGCCGCGAGCGGATCCCGACCAAGACGTACGAGCGCTACGCGCGCTACTTCGAGCCGGACTTGTTCGATCCCGTCGACTGGACCCGGCAGGCCAAGCGCGCGGGCATGAAGTACGTCGTGCTGACCACGAAGCACCACGAGGGCTTCTGCTTGTGGGATTCCAAGCTGACTGACTACACGGTAATGAACACGCCGTACGGCAAGGACATCATCGCTCAATACGTCGACGCGGTCCGGGCGGCCGGCCTGAAGGTCGGCTTCTACCACTCGCTGCTCGACTGGCACCATCCCGACTTCCTCATCGACGGCCACCACCCACGGCGCGACGACCCAGACGCCGAGGCCCAGAACGTCGGCCGTGACCCGAGCCGGTACCGCGCCTACCTGCACGGCCAGGTACGCGAGCTCCTAACCGGCTACGGCAAGATCGACTACTTCTTCTACGACTTCTCCTACGAGCACAGCTACCAGGGGGAGGTCTGGGGTGGCAAGGGCGCAGACGCCTGGGGTTCGGAGGAGCTGCTCGCTCTCACCCGCGAGCTGCAGCCTGGCATTCTCATCAACGACCGGCTGGGCATTCCGGGTGACTTCGTCACGCCGGAGCAATACCAGCCGGCCAAGCCGATGGAGATCGACGGCCGCCCAGTGCCGTGGGAGGCCTGTCAGACCCTGAACGGGAGCTGGGGCTACTTCCGCGACAACCAAAACGACAAGCCAGTCGACCTGCTGGTCCGGATGCTGATCGACGGCGTCTCCAAGAACGGCAACCTGCTGCTCAACGTGGGACCCACCGCCCGCGGCAACTTCGATCCCCGTGCCCAGCGGGCCTTGGAGGGCATCGGCGAATGGATGGACTTGCACGCCCGATCGATCTATGGGGCGACGGCCAGCCCGTTCACACCGCCAACCGATGTCCGGTACACCCACCGGGGCAACCGGCTTTACGTCCACATATTCAGCTGGCCGCTCGAGCATCTCCACCTGCCCGATCTCGCCGGGAAAGTCGAGTACGCGCAACTGCTCAACGACGCCTCAGAGATCGGCTTCCGCGTCATCGACCCCGCGGTCCGTGCCCAGAACACCGGCATCGGTGGCCAGCCGACCGGCACCCTTACCCTTACCCTGCCGATTCGTCGACCCGAGGTCGCGGTGCCGGTCGTCGAGCTCTTCTTGTCGGAGCCGCAAGTGCCATGACGACTCAAGCCCTGGCGCCCGTCAAGCGCGAAGATCATCAGCGGCCACCGGTGTCCTGATGAACGCCCTCGCAGCCCGCCTCCCGCTGGGCCGCAACGGTCTCCGAGTCGGGCCCATGGCGTACGGGGTCGCGGCGCTGGGAAACCTGCTGCGGCGGGTGTCTCAGCAAGAGTGGGAGGGCGCGGTGCCGGCGGCCTGGGAGAGCGGGGTGCGCTACTTCGACGTCGCCCCCCACTACGGCTTGGGCCTGGCCGAGCGCCGGCTAGGTCACAGTCTGCGGGGCCGCCCGCGGGAAGAGTTCATGATCTCCACCAAGGTCGGCCGCCTGCTGCGGCCGGTGCCGAATTCGGGCGGTGCGCGCGACGACGAGGGGTTCGATGTCCCGGCCAACTTCGTCCGGGTTCGGGACTACAGCCGCGACGGGGTCCGCCGGTCGCTGGAATCCAGCCTGCAGCGGCTCGGTCTCGACCGGGTCGACATCGTGTTCGTGCACGATCCTGATGACTTCTACACCGAGGCTCTCGACCACGCATTCCCCGCCTTGGAGGAGCTCCGTGCCGAGGGCGTGATCACCTCGTACGGAGCCGGGATGAACCAGTCGGCGATGCTCACCCGCTTCGTGGAGCGGACCGACCTCGACATCGTCATGTTGGCCGGCCGGTACACGCTCCTTGAGCAGGGCGCATTCGACGACCTGCTGCCCGCCTGTCTCGAGCGCAACGTGAGCATCGTCGCCGCGGGGGTCTTCAACTCCGGCATCCTCGCCACGGACGTACCCCTCCGGACGGCCACATACAACTACGAACCGGTCTCCGAGGAGGTGTTCGCGTCAGCGAGCCGATTGGCCGCCGTCTGCAGTCGGTACGCCACTCCCTTGCCCGCGGTTGCCGCCCAGTTTCCGCTCGGCCACCCGGCCATCCGTACTGTGTGCCTGGGCGCGTATTCCGCGCCCCAGGTGCGGCGCAACGCCGCGCTGTTCGAGATCGACGTACCAGAAGAACTCTGGTCGGAGCTTCGCGCCGAGGGACTGCTGCGCGCGGACGTACCCACACCACAACGGGAGAAGGCACACAGATGAAACTCATGCGGATCGGCCCGGTCGGCGCTGAACGTCCGGTCGTTCTCGACGGCGACGAGGCCTTGGACGCCTCCTCGCTCGCCACAGACTTCGACCGGACCTGGTGGACCAACGGCGGGCCGGAGCGGCTGGCAGCCGCGTTGTCCGAGGGACGTCTGCCCCGGGCGGACATCGACGGGCAGCGGATCGGTGCGCCGGTAGCCCGACCCGGCAAAGTCGTGTGCATTGGGCTGAACTATCGCGATCATGCGGCTGAGACCGGCGCGGCCATTCCCAAAGAGCCGATCATCTTCATGAAGGGTCCCGACACCGTGATCGGGCCGAACGACATGGTCCTGATCCCGCGGAAGTCGGTGAAGACCGACTGGGAGGTCGAACTGGCGGTGATCATTGGGAGCCCGGCCCGCTACCTCGACGCGCCGCCCGACGCATGGAGCGTGATCGGCGGGTACGCGATCGCGAACGACGTCTCCGAGCGCGAGTTCCAGCTCGAGCGCGGCGGCCAATGGGACAAGGGTAAGAGCTGCGAGACGTTCAATCCGCTCGGGCCGTGGCTTGTCACACCGGACGAGATCGAGGATCCGCATGCGTTGCGGATGGGACTCTCGGTGAACGGTGAGACCCGGCAGAACGGGTCGACCGCGAACATGATCTTCGGCGTTGATCATGTCATCTGGTACCTGAGCCAGTTCATGGTGCTCGAGCCCGGCGACGTGATCAACACGGGCACCCCGGCCGGTGTGGCGCTTGGCCTTCCCGACCACCCGTACCTCCGCAGCGGGGACGTGATGGAACTCTGGATCGACGGGCTGGGCCGGCAGCGTCAGGAATTGGGGGCGGCGTGAGCGACGCTGCCGAAGCCAGGCGGGTGGTGGTGACTGGTGGCTCGTCGGGGATCGGCCTGGCCACCGCCCTGAGGTTTGTCACGGAAGGGGCCAGAGTGGTCTCTCTCGACCTCACCGCCCCGCCGGACGACTCGATCCGCTGGTTCGCCACCGACGTGAGCGACGACGCGTCCGTCCGGGCCGGCGTCGCCGCCGC
>JBKPAB010000113.1:0-10984 GCA_046726195.1 Actinomycetota bacterium | reverse complement strand
ACGGCGGTCGGTTTCTTTGAGCAGAGGTCGCAAGACTGAGGCGCGGGAAACAACTCATCGGTACTGCGCGACGGCGCAGCGCCCTCACAATCGGATGCCGGAGCCATGGAGCAATACTCGACCCTGATCTTCATCGGCCTGCTGGTGGCGGCCTTCTACTTCTTGATCTTGCGGCCGCAGCGAAAGCGCCAGCAAGCATTGCGACAGACAATGAACGCGCTCAGTCCCGGCGACAGAGTGATGCTCGCCAGCGGGCTCTTTGGGACCGTTGTGACGGTCGGACCACAGCAGGTTGTGCTCGAGATCTCGCCCGGCGCCGAGCTGACAGTGCTCAAGCAGGCGGTCAGCAAGATCGTCACCCCAGCGGACGAGGACAATCTCGAGGAGGAAGACGAGCTCGACGAGCTCGACATAGCCAATGCCGCGGACTCGCCTACCGAAGAGCCGCGACTGATCCAGCCGGAGCGTCCCGTGGAGAAGCCGCCGGCGGCAACCGGCAGTGATACCGGCGTTGAGCCGGACACCTCAGCGACCCGCGACTCGAAGCCTTCGACCGACTGATCGGTCTCGAGAGCTGGGAATCACGAGGGAAAACTCACGCGAGTGGCAACCACGACAGGTCACCCGGGCCGAATCCTGATCGTATTGGCCGTGCTGGTCGCAGGGCTCATCACCCTGATGGCGATCAGCGGGACATGGGCGCCGAAGCTCGGTTTGGATCTTCGCGGAGGCACCACCATTACCTTGACCGCCAGGAACACCACGGGCAGCGGGACAGTGGATCCCAACAGCCTTCAGCTGGCCAAAACCATCATCCAGAGCCGGGTGGATAGCCTCGGCGTTGGCGAGTCCGAGGTGACAACATCCGGCGACAACCAACTCATTGTCACGGTGCCGAATGTGCAGCAGGACGAACTGGTCCGGCTTGTCGGCCAGACTGCGCTGCTGCGGTTCCGGGCGGTGTACGCGGCTGAGCAGGTGCAACCGCCCCAGCCAGTACCAACCACAACAAGCGAGCCCACCGCGCCACCGGCTGATGAGCCCACGAGCAGCGCCTCAGAGACAGCTCAGGCGCCGGAGCCGAGCGCTTCCCCTAGCCCAGAACCAAGTAACACCGCCAACAACAAGCCGTTGCCCGCCCTGCCGACCGCGCCGCCGCTGCCGCCGGACAAGGCCTGCGTGCCGGCTGATGGCAAAGGAACACCGCCCGAGCAGGCATTGGCGTGGCAGCCGACCGAAGCTTGCCAGGCTGCCTTCGCCGAATTCACCTGCCAGAACACCGTGACCGAAGTCGCCGACCAGGGCCTGTTCGCATGTAACCAGGAGAAGACTGAGAAGTATCTGCTCGGGCCCACGCTGATCGAGGGCAACCAGCTCGCGACGGCGGTTGCTGGCATACCGCAGAACAACGTCAACTGGGTGGTGAACCTGGAGTTCAACTCCGAGGGTGCGACAGCGTTTGAAAACGCCACCCGGGAGCTCTCCCAGAAGACTGAACCGCAGAACCGCTTTGCCATCGTCTTGGACGGTGTCTCCATCTCGGCACCGTCGGTGAACGAGCCCATACCGGGTGGCAGGGCGGAGATCTCGGGCAACTTCACCCAGAAGAGCGCCACCGAGCTGGCCAACGTCCTGAAATATGGCGCGCTGCCGCTCGCCTTCGACGTCTCGGAAGTCAGCAACGTCTCTGCAACCTTGGGCGGCGAGCAGCTTCGAGCCGGCATCATCGCCGGGATCATCGGCCTTGGGCTGGTTATCGGTTATTGCTTCTGGTATTACCGCGGCCTCGGAATTGTTGTCGTGGCCTCGCTGGGGATCGCAGGGATCCTCACCTATGCCAGTGTGGTGCTGCTGGGCAGCTCGGTTGGATTTGCTCTGAACCTCGCCGGCATCGCCGGCGTGATCGTGGCCATCGGGATCACAGCGGACAGCTTCGTCATCCTTTTTGAGCGCATCCGGGACGAGGTGCGCGAAGGCCGCAGCCTGCGTACGGCTGTTGAGACTGGCTGGCGGCGAGCCCGGCAGACGATCTTGATCGCCGACACCGTGTCGTTCCTTTCGGCACTGGTGTTGTTCGTGCTGGCAATCGGGTCAGTGAAGGGATTCGCGTTCACACTTGGCCTGACGACACTCATCGATGTCGTGGTGGTCTTCCTCTTCACCAAGCCGCTGATGACCCTGCTGGCGCGAACCAAGTTCTTCGGCGGCGGCCATAAACTCTCCGGGCTCGATCCGAAGCACCTCGGCGTTACGGCACTGCCAGGCTTACGTTCCCGCCGGCAGTCAGCGCCCCGTCCAGCTGTGAGCGGTGAGGGGGCCTGATGTCGAAGCTGGCCACGATCGGGCATCGCCTCTATACCGGCGAGATCTCTTACGACTTCATCGGCCGCCGCCGCCGGTGGTACACCCTGTCGGCCATTCTGATCGCCATCGCGATCATTTCCCTGGTGGCGCGGGGGTTGGACTTCGGCATTGAATTCAACGGCGGCGCCGATTTTAAGGCACCTACCCGAGTCACCGCGCAGACTGTGGACTCAATGCGGGAGGCTCTCCGCAACTCGGGCGTTCCTGAGCTCGACGAAGCGATCGTCAACACGATCGGCGACAACCAGGTGAGGGTGCAGACCCGCACTCTGGATCCGACCGAGGAGGTGCCAAAAGTCCGGGCCGCGATCGCCAACGAGGTGGGCATCAACCCTGACCAGGTCGCATACAGCCTGATTGGCGCTTCCTGGGGCAGCCAGATCACCGAGCGCGCGTTGATTGCACTCGCGGTCTTCCTGACCCTGGTTGCCTTGGTGATTGGTATCTACTTCCGGGATGCCAAGATGTCGGCTGCCGCGCTGATAGCGCTGGTTCACGATGTGATGCTCACCATCGGCATCTACGCCCTGGTCGGCTTCACCGTAACGCCAGCTACGTTGATCGGACTGCTGACTATCCTCGGTTACTCGCTCTACGACACTGTGGTTGTGTTCGACAAAGTGCGTGAGAATGTCCGCGACATTCGCTCCAGTACGACGCGTACCTACTCCGAGGCTGCGAATCTCGGGATCAACCAGGTGCTTGTCCGCTCTATCAACACCACCGTGATCGGCGTGTTGCCGGTCGTGGCGCTGCTCTTCGCAGGAGCCGTCATTTTGGGTGAGGGTCCCCTTAAAGACCTCGCCCTGGCGCTTTTCGTCGGAATGGTTTCCGGGGCCTACTCGTCAGTCTTCATCGCGACTCCGCTGCTGGCCCAAATGAAAGAGCGGGAGCCCGACATGAAGAAGCTGGCGGCCAGGGTCCGAGCCCGCCGCGCCAAGGAGACCCAGAAGGAACGTGCGGTCGAGGCCAGCCCCTCGCTGCAGGAAGCAAACGCGGGGGTCGCTGACGCAGCCGTCGTTGCGGAGAGCGAACCGAGCAGCGCGGAACTCGAGGGGGCAAGCTCTACGGCCGGCAACGGCGCCAAACGGGTCAGCGCGGCTTTCAAGCCGGACGTACGATCACATCGCGACGGGGCGGCCAAGCGTCCCCAGCCGCGGAACAAGCCCCGCAGCCAGCGGAAGAAGTAGGCCCATGAGCCTGACCGAGCCGGTGCGTCGCCGGGACGGGTCGAAGAGGTCCGAGACGCCTGACGCGCTCGTCAGCCTGCCCGCCCGTACCGCATCACCAGCCATTGAGCTGATGCGTCGCGGCCTGATGGCATTCATGTTGTTGCTGATCATGGTCTTGATCGTGTGGGTTGACAGGGATGCCTACATCGACAATTACGACGGCGAAGTCGGCTTTATCGATGCGGTCTACTACGCGACGGTGACGTTGACGACGACGGGTTATGGCGACATCACCCCGGTGGCCCCCCATGCCCGGGTCGTGAGCGCGGTCGTCGTCACACCGTTGCGGATCGCGTTCCTAGTCTTGTTGGTCGGGACAACTCTCGAGGTATTGGCACGGCACGGTCGTCACATTTTTAAAGACGCACGTTGGAGGAAACGAATGCGCAATCACATCGTGGTCGTGGGGTTTGGCACGAAGGGTAGGAGCGCGGTGGAGACCCTTCAGAACAACGGCACGAATCCCACCCAGGTGGTCATCATCGACAGCCGCCCCACGGCGATCACAGATGCGAACGTGCGCGGCTACGCCGCCATCGAGGGTGACGCGACGCGCCGGGAGATCCTGCGGCGAGCCGAGATCTTGAAGGCACGCGAGGTACTGATCACTGTCGATCGGGATGATTCTGCGATTCTCGTCATGCTCACCGTGCGCCAGCTCAACCCGACCGCACACGTGGTGGTCGCGGTCCGGGAGGACGCCAACGCATCGCTGTTACGTCAATCGGGGGCCAATGCCGTCGTGACCTCATCCGAAGCGGTGGGAAGGCTGCTCGGGCTTTCGGCGGTGAGTCCGCACCTCGGTACGGTCATCGAGGATCTGCTCTCGAGCAATGAAGGACTTGAGGTGAGCGAGCGGCCAGTGAGCAAGGAGGAGATCGGTCGCTCGCCGAGTGAGGTGGAGGGGGAGAGAGTTATCGCCGTGGTGCGCAACAAGACGCTGCGCCGTTTCTACGACCCCACGGTGGCCACGCTCGAAGCAGGTGACCAGGTTGTCGTGGTACGCCAGGCAGCTGAGGAAGTGGAGCAGCAGGCCATCAGTGCAGGTCGACGGAATCGAGTCGAGCAATCGCGCTGATGGCAACCTAACCGGCATTACCTCCGCAACTGGTTGCCGTCCCAGACCGGCCAGATCGGTCCGGAGTCTAGAATGGCATCCTGCTGAGGAGGAACGCGGCTGTGAGCGATCACGGTGCGGCCATTCGGTCGCCTGCGCAAGAGGCCAGGCCATCAGGGCCCAGAGGCCATGTGGCCCATGAGCCGCGCCGCGCCCTCATCGTCCCCGAGCCCGAAACAGACGGCGCGGCGAGCGAGTCCAGCACCAGCCTTCCCGCCCGGGTCAGCGCCACCGCTGAACACCAGCGGACGAAGATGCGCCAGCGGATCGCCCGTCTGGGCTCCGCCAAGCCTCAGACGCCCGCACTTGATCCGCTCTTCCGTATCATCCGTGATAATCACCCGAAGGCTGACTTAGGGCTGGTAGAGCGCGCATACCGCAGGGCGGAGCAGCTGCACGCTGGCCAGACGCGCAAGAGCGGAGACGCCTTCATCACTCACCCGCTCGCGGTCACGACGATCCTTGCAGAGCTGGGCATGACTGAGGCGACATTGTGCGCGTCCTTGCTCCACGACACTGTGGAGGACACCGACTACACCCTCGCTCAACTCACTCACGAGTTCGGCGAGGAGATCGCGCTGCTAGTCGACGGCTGCACCAAGCTTGACAAGGTCAAGTACGGCGAGTCGGCAAAGTCCGAGACGATCCGCAAGATGGTCGTCGCGATGAGCCGAGATATTCGGGTCCTGGTAATCAAGCTCGCCGACCGGCTGCACAACATGCGGACGCTGCACTACCTGAGGCCGGACAAGCAATCGCGGATCGCCGCCGAGACACTCGAGATCTTCGCCCCACTGGCCCATCGGCTCGGGATGAACACCATCAAGTGGGAGCTTGAGGACTTGGCCTTCGGCACGTTGTATCCCAAGGTGTACGACGAGGTGGTAAGGCAGGTAGCCGAGGCTGCCCCTAGCCGTGACCAGTACATCTCCCGCGTCATCGAGCAGGTACAGGCCGACCTGCGCGCCGCCAAGATCAAAGCGACCGTCACGGGACGACCTAAGCACTACTACTCGATCTACCAGAAGATGGTGGTCCGCGGTCGAGACTTCCAGGAGATCTACGATCTGGTGGGTCTTCGGATCTTGGTCGAGTCGAATCGTGACTGCTACGCCGCACTTGGTGTGCTTCATGTTCGTTGGAACCCGCTGCCAGGTCGGTTCAAGGACTACATCGCGATGCCGAAGTTCAACATGTACCAGTCCTTGCACACCACAGTTCTCGGGCCTGAGGGAAAGCCGGTCGAGCTCCAAATCCGAACCGACGACATGCATCGCCGCGCCGAATACGGAGTGGCAGCCCACTGGAAGTACAAGGAAGGCAAGGGTTCGGGGCTGCCCGTCAAGGGCGCAGACGATGCGGGCGAGCTCATCTGGGTCAGGCAGTTGCTCGACTGGCAGCGCGAGACCGCCGACCCGGGGGAGTTCTTGGACTCGCTGCGCTTCGAGATCAACACCAATGAGGTCTACGCCTTCACACCGCGCGGCGATGTCATCTCGCTCCCGCAAGGGTCCACGCCGATTGACTTCGCGTACGCCATCCATACCGAGGTGGGCAACAAAACCATCGGTGCCCGGGTAAACGGGCGGCTGGTTCCGCTGGAATCAGTTTTGGCGAACGGCGACGTGGTGGAGATCTTCACATCCAAGGCCGAGAACGCCGGACCAAGTCGGGACTGGCTCACCTTCGTACGCAGTCCGCGGGCGCGCAACAAGATCCGCCACTACTTCACTCGGGAGCGTCGCGAGGAGTCGATCGAGACCGGTAAGGAGCTGCTAGCGCGACAGCTGCGCAAGGCGGGCTTGCCATTGCAGCGGCTGCTGACACTCGAACATCTGACCGCCGTGGCGGGGTTCTTCAAGCTGACAGACGTTTCTGCGCTTTACGCCGCGGTCGGTGAAGGAACGGTCGGCGCGCAAGCCGTGGTGAACAGGTTGATCGCGGTCGAGGGCGGCGATGAGATCGTTGCCGATGAGACGAGCGAAGATCGGGTCGTCACCGGGCGGCGGCGACGCAGCAGCGGTGGTGCCGTGGACTGCGGGATCCGCGTTGTCGGAGCCAGCGACCTGCTGGTGAAGCTTGCGAAATGCTGCACGCCCGTGCCAGGTGATGAGATTTTGGGTTTCGTCACTCGCGGGTCGGGCATCTCGGTACACCGCGTCGATTGTGGCAACGCCGACAGCCTCCGGGCAGAGCCTGAGCGCCTCATCCCAGTCGAGTGGGCGCCGACCGCAAAGAGTTCGTTCCTCGTGGCCATCCAGATTGAGGCCCTTGACCGGAATCGGCTGCTGTCCGACATCACCCGTGCGCTGTCGGACCAGCACGTCAACATCTTGTCTGCGGCCCTGAACACCACCAAGGACCGCATCTGCCGAGCAAAATTCACCTTCGAGACTGCGGACCCAACGCATCTGGACCATGTGCTCCGCGCTGTACGCAGCGTGCCCGCGGTCTATGAGGCCTACCGCATCCATCAGTAGCGCTCATGCGCGCTGAGCTTGTCGAAGCGCCGAATTAGTGCCCTTTCGACAAGCTCAGGGCACCTGGATTCAGCCGCCGAGATCACTTGCTGTGCGCTCCGCCTGCGCCAACCACTCGCGATAGGTAGCAGCCGAGGCTGTGGCCTCACGTGCGGCGACGTGGTCGCCCCGTGCCTCGGCCTGCGCGGCTCGTTCCTCAAGTGCCGCGATCTGGGCCTGCAACTTAGCGGCGGTGTCCGCGGCCCGCGCCTTAGCCTCGGGATTTGTACGCCGCCAACGCTCCTCCTCGGCGGTCTTGATGGCGCTTTCCACTGCGCGGAATCGGGACTCCAGTGGCCGGATCGCGTCGCGTGGTACCCGGCCAATAGCTGACCACCGGTGGAGGATGTCTCTATATGAGGCGCGGGCCGCGGCCGCGTCACGGATTGGCAGCAGCGACTCGGCTTCGGCCAGCAGCTTCTCTTTGGCCTGAGCGTTGGCACGGAGTTCGGAATCCTGCTCCGACAGCGCCGCCTGCTTGGCCATAAAGAAGCGATCTTGGGCCCCGCGAAATCTCTTCCACAGCAACTCATCAACGTCGCGCGGTGCGGGTCCAGCCGCCTTCCAGCGCGCCATGAGGTCACGGTACGCGCCCGTTGTCGGGCCCCAGTCCGTCGAGCCTGCTAGCGCTTCCGCCTCTGCGACAAGTTTTTCCTTGATCACCCGGGCAGCCTCGCGCTGCTCGTTCTGCTGCGCGAACTGAGCCTTCCGCCGGCGCGTATACGTAGTGCGGGCGCTGGAGAATCGGTGCCAAAGTTCATCGTCTGTTGCTCTATCAAGTCGCGGCAGCGCCTTCCACTCCTCCAAGAGGGTGCGAAAACGGTTGACTCCACCGCGCCAATCGTTCCCCGCGGCGAGACGCTCGGCTTCCAGGACAAAACGTTCCTTCGCAGCCCGAGCCTCCTCCTGTTGCCGGGCTCGTTCCGCTTTGCGGGCGGCACGCTGCTCCACGATCAGTGGAGACAGCGCCTGAAGCCGGGCCTGAAGTCCGTCCAAGTCACCGACGGCGCGGGCGTCAGCGAGCGATTTGCGCAGTCTGTTGATCGATGCGACGGCGTCGTCCGGCGACAGAGCCCCGGTGGCGATGCGCCGCTCCAGGAGCGAAACCTCGATTTCCAGCGCCTCGAACCTGCGGGTGAAGAAGCTCAGGGCCTCATCAGATGGCACATCAGGCACCTGGCCTACTACACGTTCCCCAGCGGAGGTATGAACGTATACCGTCCCGTCGGGATCGACCCTCCCAAACGCGGCCGGGCCCTTGTTTTCAGGCCCAACGCGTTCACTCATAGCTCCATCCTGCCCGATAGCCTCGAATAGTCTCGAACTCGTGCTCACAGCCTCATTTCCTGCTGGGCCTTGGCAAACCAACTGCTACGTAGTAGCGACACGGCCTGGTGAGGAGTGCGTGATCATCGATCCAGGAATGGATGCGGCGCCCGGCGTCGCCGAATTGATCTCGGAGCACCGGCTGAAACCCGTGGCGGTAATGCTTACCCACGGGCACCTTGATCACATGTTCTCGGTCACGCCACTGTGCCGCTCGTACGCCTCAAGCTGCTGGGTGCATCCCAGCGACCGGGTGCTGCTGACAGACCCGCTGCGAGCGATGGGGGTCGAGACCCAGCTCCTGCTGGAACGCTTGCTCGGTCGTCCGGCGGCCTTCACAGAGCCGGATGATGTACGCGAGCTGACCGATGGCACCGAGGTGGCCGTTGCGGGCCTCAGCTTTCAAGCCATCCACGCACCAGGGCACACCCCTGGCTCGACGATGTTTCAAACGGCGTTTGAAGGGAGTCCTCAGATCGACTCGGTGATCTTCTCCGGCGACGTCTTATTCGCTGGCTCGATCGGCAGAACTGACTTGCCAGGCGGAAGCCTGGCCGACATGCTGGAGAGCCTGCGTACCAAGGTGCTGCCGTTGCCGGACACTGTCGGCGTGCTCCCCGGGCACGGCCCGCAGACGACGATGGCACGGGAGCGGGCGGGCAACCCGTACTTGCAGAACCTGGCAGAACTCAAGGAGTAGCGTGAGTCGCCCTAAGCCGTTGTCCGGCTTTCCGGAGTACGCGCCGGATGCCCGGATTATCGAACAGTTCGTCCTTGACCGACTCCGCGAGACGTTCGAGTTGCACGGTTTCGCCTCCATCGAGACCCGGGCGGTAGAGCCCTTGGATCGCCTGGCCAAGCAGGGCGAGATCGATAAGGAGGTCTACGTCGTGCAGCGGCTGCACGGTACCGACGGACCAGCTGATCTTGGTTTGCACTTTGATCTGACCGTGCCGTTTGCACGCTACGTGCTCGAAAACGCGCACCTGCTGACCTTTCCGTTCCGGCGCTACCAGATCCAGAAGGTGTGGCGCGGTGAGCGTCCGCAAGAAGGCCGTTATCGCGAGTTCACCCAGGCTGACATTGACATTGTCAACGCGGAGACCCTTGCCGCCCATCACGACGTAGAGCTGCCGCTCGTGACCTTGGCCGCACTCGAGCGACTTCACGTTGATCTTGGTATGCCGCCGGTTCTGATGCGAGTGAACAACCGCAAGCTGGCTCAAGGTTTCTATCTGGGCTTGGGTATTGCGGATCCGGCAGCAGTGCTGCGGCACGTCGACAAGATCGACAAGATTGGCCCCGAGGGGGTGATCGAGCAGTTGATCAACGAGCTCAAGATCACCGAGGCGCAGGCCCGGCGTTGCATACAACTGGCCCAGATCCGCACTGCCGACGCGTCATTCGTTGATCAGGTGCGGCGGCTGGGAGTCGAGCATGATCAGCTGACCGAAGGGATGGAGTTGCTGGCCGAGGTGGTCACCACCGCAGCCCGTTACGTGCCAGGTCGACTGATCGCCGACCTCAAGATCGCACGTGGTCTGGACTACTACACCGGCACTGTCTATGAGACGGAGCTGGTTGGGTTCGAATCGTGGGGGTCGATCGCCTCCGGCGGCCGTTACGACTCGTTGGCCAGTGATGGCCGGATCACCTACCCAGGCGTCGGGCTCTCCATCGGTGTGACGCGCCTGCTTGCGCCGCTGCTCGCTAAGGGAATGCTGCAAGCCTCTCGGCCGGTTCCAACCGCAGTGCTGGTCGCTGTGCAGAGCGAGGAAACCCGCGCGACGGCAATCGAAGTCGCTGAGCAGCTTCGGGCGCGCGGAATCCCAACCGAGGTAGCGCCTCGGGCGGAGAAGTTCGGCCGCCAGATCCGCTACGCCGACCGCCGCCGCATCCCGTACGTGTGGTTCGGTGGCACCAGCGGAGGCGAGGTTAAGGACATCCGGACCGGCGAGCAGGTGGCTGCTGACCCGGCCTCGTGGATGCCGAATCCTGAAGACCTGAAGCCACGAGTTCTCAGTCTCACCTCATCATGTTGAGGTTGCCGATCGTCCCGTCAATCCGATGATTCGACAAGATGTGCTGCGTCGCCGTCTGGCAACCCAGCGCCTGGACGGTAGCGGGCCGCCGAGCGCAGCAGAGGTCGTCCGGTTGTTGGGCTGCGTGCAGTCGCAGGAGTACAGCCATGCGCTGTGGTCGCTGGGTATGCGGACCTCCGGCCTCACCTCGGCTGATGTGCAACGCGAGTTCGATCGCGGGAGGTTCCTCCGTACCCACATCCTGCGCCCAACCTGGCATTTCGTTGCCGCTGAAGACATCCGCTGGATCTTGCAGGTCACCGCCCCCCGGGTTCAGAAGCTCAATCAGACGATCCATCGCCAGCAGGGCCTCGATCTGGCAACCCTGGACCGCGGTGTCGCCGT
>JBKPAB010000112.1:0-12468 GCA_046726195.1 Actinomycetota bacterium | reverse complement strand
GATGCTCAGCCACCGCGCGCTGCTGAGTCATTTGCACAACATCGCATCCTTGGAGATCCTCAACCGCGACACCGTCGTGTTGGGCATGCTGCCGCTGTTCGGAGTCTTCGGCCTGAACGCGGTGCTGGGAAGCTGCGTGTTGTCGGGAGCTCGGTTAGTGATCATGGATGGATTCGATGGCTTCGCTGAGGTGTTAGCCGGCGAGCACATTAGCAACGTGCCACTGGCGCCCCCAGTGCTCGCCCGAATCCTGGATGACGAACGGGCGCTTGCCAGCCTCGGCTCGGTCACCACAATCCTGTGTGGTGGCGCGCCGCTGCCAGTTGATCTTCGAGAGCGGTTCACCGCGCGTACCGGCCTCAAGGTCGAGCAGGGTTATGGACTGACCGAAGCGGCGGCGGGTGTCTCGGCCACCTTTGGCGGAGGACTGCTCGGGCACGGTCACGTCGGTCGGCCGCTGCCGGGCGTGGAAGTCAGGATCGGTGACGGTACCGACCCAACCGAACCCGGCGAGATCTGGATCCGCGGTGCCAACCTGTTCTCGGGTTATTGGCCGGACGGCCACGGCGGTCCTGGGCCAGATGGCTGGTATCCCACCGGAGATATCGGTTACCTGCTTGACGGTGAGTTGTTCCTCGTTGACCGCTCCCGCGAGTTGATCACTGTCAACGGCTTCCATGTTTATCCCGCTGAGGTCGAGGAGGCGATCGCCGAGCTGCCGGGAGTTGAATCGGCAGCGGTGCTCGGGCGGCCGGACCGCCGTACCGGTGAGCAGGTCGTGGCATTCGTCGCTGGCACAGGTCTGAGCGTGACGGCGATCAACGAACACTGCGCCAACAGGCTGGCCAAGTTCAAACGTCCCAGCCTGGTCCAGGTTGTCGATGAGCTGCCCAGGGAGATCACCGGCAAGGTCAAGAAGGGAGACCTGCGGCGCGCCATGAGCTCGGCAACCAAGGCTGGATAGGGGTGGTGGTGACGACATTCACCGACAGGGTAGAGCGGGTTGTGGTGCTGACGCGCCAGGGCTGCCATCTCTGCGACGAGGCGATAGCAAAGGTTGCTGCAGTTTGTGCCGAGACCGGCGAGGCGTACGCGGTGCTTGATGTTGACAGCGACCCGGAACTGCAGCGGCGATACACCGACCAAGTGCCGGTGACGTTCGTCGACGGTGGGCAGCATGACTTCTGGCGGGTGGACCCGGTACGCCTCAAAGCGGCCCTGAAGCGGGCTCGCTGAGTGCGATGTTGTTCACCGCTGCCACATTGCGCGGACTGGCCGAGGGTCGCGTGAGCTGTACCTATCGACGCTGGGAGGTGGTACGACCCAAGGTGGGCTCGAGATTCACGACCTCTGTTGGTGTCGTGGAGGTCACATCGATCACAGCGGTCGACCCGGAGCAGCTGACTGAGCGGGACGCTGCTGAGGCCGGCTTCGACTCGGCGGCTGACTTGATCAAGTGGACCAGCACAAAAGGGCGGGGTGATCTGTACCGGATTGGCATCGCCTTGGCCGGACCTGACCCGCGAGTCGCCTTGCGCCGCGCTGACAAGCTCGATCCCGCAGAGGTCTCGGCCTTGAATGCCAAGCTCGACCGGATGGATCGTGCCGCTGGACAACCCTGGACCCGCAGCACCTTGCGACAGATTCAACGGCTGCCCGCCGTGGTGTCGACCGAGCTGGCTGCCGAAGCAGGCCAGGAGCGTCGCGCGTACAAGATCCGAGTACGCCGGCTCAAGGCACTCGGGCTGACAGAGTCGCTCGAGCGTGGCTACCGGCTTTCCCCACGCGGCGCGGCTTATCTCGCCGCACTTGACTCGTCGCGCTAAACCTGTCCGCAGGACGGAGCTCTACACGCGTTTCATACGCGATACACAGGTTGCAGCGTGTGTATCGCAACGGGAACGAACGTGCACGTGAGTTCCTGGCCAGCGAGGCTGAGGCCGGTGAGACTGTTTGTGCACCTGTTCACAAAAACCTTAGAGTGGCGCTGTTTGGACCAGATCCGAGCGCCGATACAGGAGTTGCGTGTCGCAGAGCTTCCCGACCGACCCGCCGCAGGCAGCGGCAGCTCAACAGTGGCGGGCGGTCCCCACGCTCAAGGGAATCCCGGATGCCACAGTCGCTCGGCTGCCCGTCTACCTCCGAGCGCTCAACCAGCTGGCAGAGCAGCAGATCGATACCATCAGCAGCGGTGCCCTCGCGGAGGCGGCGGGGGTGAACGCAGCCCAGCTCCGCAAGGACCTGTCCTACCTTGGCTCGTACGGCACTCGCGGGGTCGGTTACGACGTGGCCTACCTGCGGTTCCAGATCGGTCGGGTGGTCGGCTCGGCGCACGACTGGCCCGTGATCATCGTGGGCCTCGGCAACCTGGGCACAGCCCTTGCCAACTACTCCGGGTTCTACTCCCACGGTTTCCGTGTTGTGGGCCTGATCGACACCTCACCTGATCTGGTTGGCAAGCGGATTCACGGCCTGGCGATCTCCGACCTCACCGAACTTGAAGAGGTGGTGGCTCGTACGGGCGCGGTAATCGCGGTGATCGCAACGCCGGCCGAGGCCGCTCAGGCAGTTGCGGACCGGCTGGTGTATCTGGGAGTCACCAGCATCCTCAACTTCGCGCCCACTGTGCTCGTGGTGCCTGAGGGAGTCAACGTCCGCAAAGTCGACCTGGGTCAAGAACTGCAGATCCTGGCATATCACGAGCAACGCAAAACCGACGGCAGCAAGCAGATCTTCGCTAAGAGCAGAGGTACCGGGTCATGAGCATCCTGGTGGTCAGCGTCTCGCACAAGTCCACATCGGTGTCTCATCTGGCTCAGCTTGCCCTGGACTCTCACGCTGCGGCCAAGCTTGCCGAGCAGCTTGTTGGCTCGGAGCACATTGAAGAGGCGGTGGTGTTGTCGACCTGCAACCGAACCGAGCTGTACACCTCCGTCTCGCGGTTTCACAGCGCGTTGGACGACGCCACCCAGGCACTCGCCGATGTGGCGGGTCTGCGGGCGGGGGAGCTGCGGTCACTGTGCGCGGTGTTCTTTGACGAGGGTGCGGTCGCCCACACCTTCGCGGTCGCTGCCGGTCTGGACTCGCTGGTGGTCGGAGAGAGTCAGATTCTGGGTCAGGTCAAGAGTGCCCTGACCCTCGGCCAGGGTCACGAGACCGTCGGCACGGTCCTCAATTCGCTTTTTCAGCAGGCGATAAGGGTAGGCAAGCGAGTCCATAGCGAGACTGGCATTGGCTCCGCTGGCCGTTCGCTGGTGAGTACTGCCTACCGCTTGTTGACCGACGAAATAGGTAGCCTCGCCGGACGTCGGGTGCTGGTGGTCGGAGCCGGTGCCATGGCCGGGCTGGCGGCGCGGACCGCGGCGGCGGACGGGGCAGCAGTGACCTGCGCCAACCGCACCCTGGGCCGCGCCGAGCGATTGGCGGAGTCGGTCGGCGGGAAGGCTGTGGCACTCTCGGATCTGAGTGAAGCTCTGGCAGCCACAGATGTCCTGGTGACCTGCACCGGGGCACGCACTCTCACCATTGGCATGGAGGACCTGGCGGGTACGCCGGTTCGTGGCGTCGTCGACCTTGCCCTTCCGGCGGATGTAGCCCCGCAGGTCGTGGAACAGGGCATCCGCCTGGTGAACCTGGATCGCCTTGTCACTGACCAGCCGGACGCGGCCAGCGCAGACGAAGTCGAGGCCGCACGGGCCTTGGTTCGCGAAGAGGTTGCCAACTTCCTTGGCTTACGCCGCGCCGCCCAAGTGGCACCCACAGTTGTTGCCTTGCGATCAATGGCTTCGGATGTGGTGACAAACGAACTGCGCCGGTTGGAGTCCCGGCTGCCGGATCTTGATGATCATGAAAGGGAGCAGATCCAGCGCAGCATGCGTCGTATTGTCGACAAGCTGTTGCACGCACCGACCGTACGCGTCCAGGAGCTGTCATCGGAGCCGGACACCGTCGATTACGCCGCCGCACTGCGCGAGCTGTTTGCCCTCGATCCGCAGACCGTCGCCGCCGTGATGTCACCCGAGGTCGGACCATAGTGTCGCCTCGTTGGTCATGATGCGCGCAGCAGCCCCGACCCGGCCGATCCGGCTGGGCGCTCGTACCTCGGCGCTGGCCCGCGCGCAGACGAACCAAGTGGCGACCGCCCTGGCCGCCGCCGGCAGCGACACAACCTTTGTGGGAATAACCACCGCCGGTGATCTCGATCAGCGCCAGCTCACCGAGATCGGCGGCACGGGGGTATTTGTCAGTGCGGTACGCGATGCGCTGCGTCGCGGCGAGATCGATGTCGCTGTGCACTCGTTCAAAGATCTGCCGACCTCTCCCGCAGACGATCTTGAGATCATCGCCGTTCCGCCCCGGGAGGACACCCGCGACGTGCTGGTGGGGCGGCGACTTGATGATCTTTCCGAAGGCGAGCGCGTGGGGACCGGTGCTCCCCGGCGCGCGATGCAGATCCTCGACTGGGCAGCCCGCCGGGACCTTCGGCTGGAAGTTGTGCCGATTCGTGGAAACGTCGAGACCCGGATCGAGCGGGCCAGAGAGGGCCACGTTGACGCCGTGATCCTGGCTGCGGCCGGGTTGCGCCGGCTTGGCCTATTAGCCGAGACGACGGACGCGTCCGAGGCCATCAGACTCAACCAGCTCCCAGCACAGATTCTTGATCATCAGGTGATGCTTCCAGCACCCGGACAAGGCGCCCTCGCCCTAGAAATTCATCGTTCTCTCAGTATGGAGCTTCGGCAGCGTTTGGCAGTTCTCGACAACTTTGTTGCACGAGCAGAATCCCTTGTGGAACGGGGTTTTCTGGCCGCGTTGGAGGCCGGGTGCACTGCTCCAGTAGGGGCCCGTGCAGTTGTTGAGGCTGTCCGTGGTACAAGTCTCGATTTGACTCTGACGGCCGTAATTGGGAGAACGTTACTGAGCAACTTGTCAGAACCCACCAAGGCGGGCCCAGTGCGGCTGGAGGCGCACGGATCATCGACAGATCCGCAGCAGTTCGGGGCCACTTACGCTGGTGAGGTGCTGTCACGGTTGCTGGAGCGAGACCTCTGAACAACCTAGAGCTCGGCCGCCGATGAGGAGACCGGGCTGAACAACAGAACGCGAGAAGTCAGTGAGCACATCCTCGGCTCGTAGGCCCCGGACCTCCCCCCAAGCCACTCCAATCGCACCTGTCACCAAAGGTCGGGTGATCTTTGTCGGCACCGGACCTGGTGACCCTGACCTGTTGACCCTGGGCGCGATCGCGGCACTGGCCGATGCCAGTTCGGTGATCCTCGACAACGATCGGCAGCGCGAGATTCTCACCCACCCAGCCATCACGCTCGCCGAGGACGCCGAAGTACTCACCATCGGGCTGACCGAAGCCCGCAAACCTTTGAGTCCTTCCGCACGCGCCAAGATCGTGCTGAAACAGGCCTCCACAGGTCGCCGAGTGGTACGTCTGGTCGCCGGTGATCCGTTCTTGGACAACGCCGTCGCCGATGAGGCCGCGGCGTGCGTACGCGGTGGCATCGACTTCGAGGTCGTGCCGGGAGTGTCCACCCTTACCGCGGTTCCCGAATACGCCGGCATCGACCTGATCCATGCTGGAGGTGTGCAATTCGCCTCCGTCACCGACGGCAAGTTCAGCAAGAACGGAACCTCCCAGTGGGGCGCGGCCGCCACGATCGTGGTCCGCACGGTGGTCTCGCAGATCGGGAGTTTGGTTGAGGCGGCCAAAGCCGCGGGACGCCCGGGCGATGATCATGTCGTGGTCACTCTGCATGGGGGGAGCACCGAACAGATCACCCTGACGACCAGCCTCGATGGGCTCGCGGCAGCCGTGAGATCGGTACGCGCGCCGGCAGCAGACCCAGTCCATGTGATCATCGGTGCCGCAGCGGAGCAGCGTCACGAGTTGAGCTGGTATGAGTCCAAGCCGCTTTTTGGTTGGCGGGTGTTGGTGCCCCGCACCAAAGACCAGGCTGCGCCGATGGTGGCTCGGCTACGCACCTATGGGGCCCACAGCGAAGAGGTGCCAACCATCTCGGTGGAACCGCCGCGGAGTCCGCTGCAAATGGACAAGGCGATCCGAGGTCTGGTCGAAGGTCGCTATGAGTGGATCGCGTTCACCTCGGTTAATGCGGTCCGCGCCGTACGCGAGAAGTTCGAGGAATATGGGCTGGATGCTCGTGCCTTCTCTGGCCTGAAGGTGGCGGCCGTTGGCGAGGTGACCGCACATTCCTTGCAGGCTTGGGGAATCGAGCCTGACCTGGTGCCGGAGGGTGAGCAGTCGGCTGCCGGCCTGGCGGCTGAGTTCCCGCCCTACGACGAGGTGCTCGACCCGATCAACCGAGTCTTTCTGCCGCGCGCTGACATTGCCACCGAGACTCTGGCGGAGGGCCTGAAGGACCTGGGCTGGGAGGTCGAGGACGTGACCGCTTACCGCACGGTCCGTGCTACGCCACCTCCAGCGCCGGTACGCGAGGCGATCAAGACCGGCAAGTTCGACGCGGTCGTGTTCACTTCCTCCTCGACAGTGCGCAACCTAGTCGGGATCGCTGGGAAGCCACACACCTCGACGATCATCGCGGTAATCGGGCCGGCGACCGCGCGAACCTGTGAGGAGCACGGGTTGCGGGTCGACGTCATTGCCACGAAGCCGTCGGTCGTGGATTTGGCCGACGCTTTGGCCAGCTTCGCTGCCCAGCGGCGAGACGCCCTGCTGGAGGCTGGCGAGCCTGTCCTCAAGCCCTCCCAGCGTAGGCCTGGCACCCGCCGCCGTGTCTGAACCTGCACAATCAATGCGTCCTGAGCCTGTCGAGTCAATGCGCCCTGAGCCTGCACAATCGATGCGCCCTGAGCCTGCACAATCGATGCGCCCTGAGCCTGTCGAAGGGCCACATCTCGGGCTTCGACAAGCTCAGCCCACAGAAATCCGACACCGCCCGAGACGACTCCGGACAACCGCGGCAATAAGAGCCCTGGTCGCAGAGACCAGCCTCGAGCCGCGCCAATTGATCTTGCCCATGTTCGTGGCTGAAGGGTTGCGCGATCCGCGACCGATCAGTTCCATGCCCGGCGTCGTACAGCACACCCTCGACACGCTGCGCAAGGCGGCGGTAGAGGCCGCAGACGCGGGCCTGGCTGGCGTCATGCTTTTCGGCATCCCCGAGCGCAAGGACGCCCGCGGCTCCGCGGCAGTCGATCCGGACGGAATCTTGGCCGCCGCCATCAGAGCCGTGCGGCAGGAGGTCGGCGACGAGTGCCTGGTTATGTCGGACGTCTGCCTCGACGAATTCACTGATCATGGACATTGCGGCGTCCTCACGCCATCAGGCGCGGTCGACAATGACGCGACTATTGAGATCTACGCCCAGATGGCGGTGCTGCATGCGGAGGCCGGCACTCACATGGTCGGGCCCAGCGGGATGATGGACGGTCAGGTCGGCGCAATCCGGGAGGCTTTGGACGCATCAGGAGCCTCGGATGTGGCAATCCTCGCGTACTCGGTGAAGTACGCTTCAGCGTTTTACGGCCCATTCCGGGAAGCTGTCGCATCTTCACTCAGCGGCAATCGCAAGACCTACCAGCAAGATCCCGCCAACATCCGCGAGGCGCTCCGCGAGGTGGCACTCGACGTCGAGCAGGGAGCCGACATTGTGATGGTGAAACCGGCGCTCGGCTACCTGGATGTGGTACGTGCTGTCCGGGAAGCTGTCGATCTGCCGGTCGCGGCGTACAACGTGTCCGGTGAGTACGCCATGGTTGAGGCGGCGGCCGCAAACGGGTGGATCAAGAGGGATGCGGCGATCAACGAGGCCTTGACCTCAATTCGGCGGGCGGGCGCGGATCTGATCTTGACCTACTGGGCGCTCGATTGGGCGGCGTCTGTGCGCCCTTCGACAGGCTCAGGGCGCAGATGAGGGTCAGGGCGCAGCAGAGATGAAGGTCCGACCAGCTGCGATGACCGGACGCAGCGCGGCTGCCTTCGAGCGGGCTCACGCTGTAACCCCGGGTGGGGTCAATTCACCGGTCCGGGCCTTCAGATCCGTCGGCGGTACGCCGCGGTTCATCGCCAGAGCCAACGGCCCCTACCTCTATGACATCGACGGCAACGAGCTTGTCGACCTGGTGTGCTCCTGGGGTCCCATGCTTCTGGGCCACGCCCATCCGGATGTCATCGGCGCTGTGGCATCCGCAGCGCAACGCGGGACGTCGTACGGCGCCCCCACGCTGGCCGAAGTTGATCTTGCTGCCGAGATCATCGATCGGATGCCCGTCGAGCAGGTTCGTCTGGTTAACTCCGGCACCGAAGCCACCATGTCGGTGCTGCGTCTAGCCCGTGGTGTCACCGGCCGAAGCAAGATCATCAAGTTCGCCGGCTGCTACCACGGCCACGTCGACGCGCTACTCGCCGCTGCCGGCTCAGGAGTGGCGACCCTCGCGATACCCGGCACCCCCGGCGTAACGGAGGCGACCATTGCCGACACCCTGGTGCTCGGCTACAACGACCGGGCCGCGGTACGAGAGGCCTTCGCCAGCTTCGGTGAGGAGATAGCTGCGGTAATTACCGAGGCGGCTCCAGGCAACATGGGTGTGGTTCCCCCAGGCACCGAGGACGGCATCGGTTTCAACGCCTTCCTGGCTACCACCGCGCATGAACATGGTGCCTTGTTCATCTCCGATGAGGTGATGACCGGCTTTCGGGTGAGCCGATCAGGACAGTTCGGACTCGACGGCGTGCAGCCGGACCTGATGACCTTTGGCAAAGTGATGGGCGGCGGATTTCCGGCGGCGGCGTTCGGCGGGCCCGCAGCACTCATGCAGCATCTAGCACCAGTGGGCGGCGTCTACCAAGCCGGCACCCTCTCAGGAAACCCAATTGCCACAGCGGCCGGACTGGCCACGTTGCGGCTTGCAACTGCTGAGATCTATCAGCAGATCGACCACACGGCGGCGCAGCTCCGGGCAGCAGTGGGGTCCGCTCTCGAGGCAGCCGGTGTGCCATATCTCGTCCAAAACGCGGGGAACTTGTTTAGCGTTTTCTTCGTGACCGAGGACGTGAGCGTCGTGCCGGACTACGCCGCCGCCACGCGGCAATCTTCGGCCGCCTACGCCGCGTTTTTCCACTCGATGCTCGACTCTGGCGTGTATCTGCCACCGAGTGTGTACGAAGCTTGGTTTCTTTCCTCGGCGCACGATGATGGAGCGGTGAATCGGATCGTCGAGGCGCTCCCGGCCGCAGCGGCGGCCGCAGCGAGTGCCTCGGGATAGTGGGCGAAGGCAGCATGGGTCAAAACCGGACGATTGTGCACCTGGTGCGACACGGAGAGGTGGAGAACCCCGCAGGGTTGCTTTACGGACTCCTTCCCGACTATCACCTGTCCGAGCTGGGTCTGGAGATGGCGCAGCGGGTTGCCGGGCATTTCCGGGAGCGGGATGTCGTGCACATCGTGTCCTCGCCGCTGGAACGGGCGCAGGAGACGGCTGCGCCAATTGCCGAAGCCCTCGGTCTGCCGGTAGTGATCGACGCTCGCGTCATCGAGGCGACCAACTACCTCCAGGGACAGCGGATTTCGTTTGAAGCAGCGATGCGTCGTCCGAGGAATTGGCGGTACTTCCTTAACCCCTTCAGACCGAGCTGGGGGGAGCCGTACATCGACATCCTGGCCAGAATGCGCCTTGCCATGCGGGACGCTGCCAATGCCGCTCTCGGGCACGAGGCGGTCATCGTGACCCATCAGCTGCCGATCTGGGTGGCACGAAGCAACGCCGAGGGTCGCCGGCTGTTCCATGATCCGCGGAAACGCCAGTGCACGCTGGGCAGCGTCACGTCATTCACCTACATCGAGGCGCACATAACCTCGGTGAGCTATTCGGAGCCAGCGGCTGAGCTACTTCGTCCCCACCAGACCAAGAAGTTCGTTGCAGGAGCCTGATGCTGCGGCGTACTGCACTCCGCGTCGCGTCGGGTCTCGCAGCCATGGTGATGTTGGCTGCGTGCACCACCCCAGGGGCGGATGAGACCGGCAGCTCAGGTCAGGCGGGCTACCCGAGTGTACGAGGAAGTCTGACGCGCATCCCGCCCGACCAGCGCAGGGAGTTGCCAGCGGTGTCAGGTCCGGCTCTTGGCAGCAACAAGACAATCTCAACCCAGGACTACCGCGGCAAGGTCGTGGTGATCAACGTCTGGGGCTCGTGGTGCCCGCCTTGCCGCAAGGAGGCACCCGATCTCCAGGCGGCAAGTGTGGAAACCAAGAACGTCGCGCAGTTCATCGGTATCACCAGCAAAGACTACGATCCGGCGCCGGCTGAGGCCTTTGTCCGGACTTTCAAGATCACTTACCCGAGCATTTACGACCCAACGGGGAAGGTGCTGCTGGCCTTCGCTGGGGAGCTTCCGCCGAGCGCCATCCCGTCGACCATGATCATCGATCAGCAGGGCCGGCTGGCCGTCCGAGTGTTGAGCGAGGTTTCCAAGATCACCCTGGTGGACATGATCAATGACGTAGCGGACGGTCGATAGATGATCCCGCTCGACCTCGCAACGTGGGCCGAAACGGCGGTCGGCGGCTCGATGGCGTTGGCCCTGCCGGTGGCACTGCTCGCTGGACTGGTCGCGTTCTTCTCACCCTGCGTAGTGCCGCTGCTACCTGGATATCTCTCGTACGCGACGGGCCTGGGGGCTGCCGATGTCGTTGAGGGAGCGCCGCACCGGGGCCGGATGCTCGTCGGCACGTCGCTCTTCGTGCTGGGATTTGCGGTGATCTTTGTCATTACGGGAGTCGTCGCCGGTGCGGCCGGGCAGCTGCTCGCAGAGTACCGGGACATGATCTCCCGGATACTCGGTGTGGTGATCATCGCACTGGGCCTGATCTTTGCCGGGGTGCTGCCGATCGGCCAACGCGACCTGCGGATACATCGCATTCCCGCTGTCGGGATTGCCGCGGCACCGCTGGTTGGTGTGGTGTTCGCTCTCGGCTGGACACCATGCCTGTCGCCCACGCTTGGTGTCGTCGTCAACCTCGGCTTCAGCGAAGGAACCGCTGTGCGCGGTGGGCTGCTCGGCTTCGTCTATGCCCTCGGACTTGGTATCCCGTTCGTGATCGCCGGGCTGGCCTTTACCAAAATGACGCGAGCTATTGGGTTTCTCAGACAGCGCCAGCAGCTGATCATGCGGATCGGGGGAGTCCTGATGATCATCGTTGGGCTGCTGCTGGTCACCGGCACCTGGAACAGGATGACTGCAGTGCTGCGACAGTGGGCAGCGAGCTTTGAAACAGTGATTTGACGCGATGGGGATCTGACTTGACGACGATCAAGGCCCGCGAGTCGGCGGCCACCTCCAGCGGCCCGCCGGCACGAGCCGACCTGCCCCCGCTCGGGTGGCGCGGCGGCCTGCGCTACCTGTGGACCCAGCTCACCTCGATGCGTACGGCGCTGATCTTGTTGTTCACGCTCGCGCTCGCTGCGATTCCTGGCTCGCTGCTGCCGCAGCGCAGGATCTCGCCGGTCCGGGTGACCGACTTCATCAATGAACATCCCACGCTTGGCCCGATCTACGACATGGCGGGCCTGTTCGACGTTTACAGCTCGCCGTGGTTCTCCGCGATCTACCTGCTGCTGTTCACCTCCCTCGTCGGGTGCATCGTCCCGCGGGTCGGCGTGTACGCCAGCGCGCTGCGTGCCCGCCCGCCGAAGACACCGCGCAATCTGGTCCGGCTGCCCGCGTACGCCCAAGCGGAGACTTCAGATCGCCATGATGCTGTCCTGCAGCGTGCTGTAGCTGCGCTGCGCCGACGGCACTATCGAGTTGATGTCTATGACGACAGCGTGGCCGCTGAGCGTGGCTACCTACGGGAGGCCGGGAACCTGGTGTTCCACATCAGCCTGGTCTTTGTGCTGGTCGGGGTGGCGATTGGCGCCCTTTTCGGCTTCCGCGGCACCAGCGTGGTGATCGTTGGTCAGGGCTTCTCCAACAACCTCACCCAATACGACGACTTCGCGGCCGGTGCCCAGTTTGGCGACTCGGATCTGGTGCCGTTCAGCGTCACGGTACGGAACTTCGAGGTGAAATTCGAGACTGGACCGGTGCAGCGCGGCGCAGCCCGGTTGTTCCGGGCGAATGTCGAAGTAACCGAGCGGCCGGGTGCGGAACCGCGCCAGGAAATCCTCGAGGTGAACAAGCCGCTGCACATCGGTGGCACCAGTGTGCACCTGATTGGCCACGGCTATGCGCCGAAGGTTACCGTCAAGGACGCGGAGGGAAATATTGCATTTTCAGGCCCTGTGGTGATGTTGCCGCAGGACGGCAACTTCAGCTCAGTTGGTGCCATCAAAGCACCGGATGCGCGGCCGGAGCGTCTGGCCTTTGAGGCCTTCTTTTTTCCGACCGCTGCGCTCGACGACCAGGGACCACGCTCAATCTTTCCCGACGCCCTCAACCCTGCTCTGTTCACCAACGTCTGGTACGGGCCTCCGAAG
>JBKPAB010000111.1:0-30714 GCA_046726195.1 Actinomycetota bacterium | reverse complement strand
CTAGCGCGACAGTGGCAGCAGCGGCGGCGGGAGCTGATACCGCCGGGCACACCGCTTCCAGAGCAGTTGCGGCGATATGCCTTGGAGGTGTTGCACAACCCAGAGGGGCCCCGCTTGCTGGCCTGGAGCGGGTTGCAGTACAAGGGACCGGAGAATGACCCTGACCGGACTGCGCGCACCGAGCTACTCGCCGAAAGCCTGGATGAAATTCGCGCGCTGAAGGGACTCCGGTCGACTTCCAGCCGAGGTGGATCCCGCCTGCCTCCTGGTCATGTTGATGGCGGCCGCCATGGCCACGACCACGCTGCCGCACGTCATCGAAAGTGTTTGCGGCGTCGATCCGGGATCCCGCGAGCTCATCGAACACTTCGCTGACCAGATGGCGCTGCTCGGCCGGCTGATCGGTCTAGAACCCGACCATCAGCAATCCCAGTGCTGAATCGCAGAACTGGAGGTCAGGGCTCCGTGGGTAATTGGCTCGCTCCGCCGTCCCAGACGATGTGCCTGTCTTCGCGCAGCCGGGCACCAGCGGCAAGTTGGTGCGGTTCACGATGTCCGGACGGAAGCAGATGATTGACGGGCATCTGATGCGCGAGGGTCGCTACGTCGGCGATCAGCCGGCGGTGGCAACGCCACCACAGCGCCTCGCTGCACATTATTGCGACCTGTCGGGTAGCAACTGCGGCGAGCAGATCCGCCATCCCTGCGGTGAACTCGTCGCTGCGGGTGTGCGCCGCGTACGCCTGGAACGCGGTCTCGGTCCACCAGGTGTCGATCGGCGCAACACCGGACGAGAGGTGTCGTCGACCGCCAAGTCGCCCGTCCCACTGGTAGTCGATGCCCGCGGCGGGTAGCCATCGCTGCAACGCCTCGCGGCGTACGTCAGGGTTGCGGCGGCTGCCCGGGTAGCGGCGAACGTCGACGACCAGGTCCACAGCCGCGTCGAGGAGAAGCCGCTGGAGTCCGACCCGGTCCAAAGTCCCGTGGCCGACGGTCAGTAAGCCCGGCACTTATCGATCATGCCCGCATTAGCGTTGTGTTGGCTCTCCTGAACCCGGGCGCTTTTGCCGAGCGGCTCGTTGACATAAACGCCGCTGGTGTACGGCTCCAGGGCGGCGCCGTAGCGGCGGGCCGCGGCCGTATATCGTGAATCTTGCACATGCTAATGTATGAGCATGCCGCTGGAACATCGTTTGCAGATCTTGCTCGACGACGAGCGTCATCGACGCATCACCGCGGTGGCGCGCGAGCGTGGTGTCTCAGTGGCGACGGTGGTTCGCGAGGCGATTGATCGTGGTGTCGTCGACGCTGCGGGCCGCAGGCGGGCGGCTGCCCAGCGATTACTAGACGCACCCGACATGCCCGTGCCCGACCTGGCCGGAGTGCGCGACGAGCTTGATGAAATCCGCGGCCGCCGCGCCGGATGATCGTCCTCGACGCAACCGTTCTCATTAACGCCAAGGGTGCGGACCACGAGCTGCGAGAGCCTTGCCGTTCCCTGATCGCCGCCATTGCCGCTGGCGATGTCGATGCGACGACATCAGTCGAAGTCATTCAGGAGTTCGTCCACGTGCGGGCACGTCGGCGCGGCCGCGCCGATGCCGCCTCGCTGGGCCGCGACTATGTCGATCTGCTTGCGCCGTTGCTGACCGTTTCGGGTAGCGAGCTTCGCGCAGGGCTTTCGTTGTTCGAAGCGGACCAACGGCTTGGGGCTTTTGATGCTGTACTCGCTGCAGCGGCGATTGCGGCTGGAGCCTCGGCCATCGTCTCAGCGGACAGTGCCTTCGCGGATCTGCCTGGGCTGGTCCACGTTGTTCCGGATGCGGCTGGCGTCGAACAGCTACTCACCAGGTGAAATGGAAAGCCCGGCCTAACTACTGGTGCCGAGTCAGCGACGCAGCGATCGGCTGAGGAGTTTCACAGCCCGTTGCGCAGCACTGACGAGGTGACTGTGCTCATCTTCTGCAGGGCCGCAACGGCGCTCTCGGCCCGCGCCTTTCCACATAGCCCAAGATCGCGTTCAGCACCCACGATTGCCGCGATTACGACCGCGTCCACCGGCCAGCTGTCACGCCCGCCCACCGCCCACGCGACAGGCGAGATCACGACCGCGACGAGAAGCAGATAGATCAGCGGATCCTGGAACTGGGCCAGAATCTTGCGCCAGATCGGCACCGGCGGCGTACTCCGAAGCTGGTTCGGGCCATCCATCGCGAGCCGGCGTGTCGCCTCCGCCGCAGACAGCCCAAGTCGAAATCAACCGCCAGTGCCTCCGCGACCTCCCCGATCTCCATGACGGAGGGATCTTGTGGCAGCACAGTTTGGGCCACGCCTCATTGTGCCGTGGCGCGGCGGCGTCGATTACGCCAGTTGTTTGAAGACTCCGTGGCGCCGCTAGTTCGTTTTTGCGCTTTTGGTGGAAGACGTACGCCTCAGCGCCGCTCCAAGCGACCGTCCTCGCGCTTCTGGTGGAACACGTACGCCTCAACGCCGCTCCAAGCGACCGTCCTCGCGCTTCTGGTGGAACACGTACGCCTCAGGCCACCGTGCGCTCGTTTCGCAAGCTCGCTATCACTCAGCTCCCGAGGCCGGCGCGCTGGCCCAGCTCAGCCCGCGGCTGGTCCGTCGACGTTGACAACCGCCGGACCGCTGCCGGCGCGAACCACAACGACCCGGGACTCCTCGTCGCTCGGGTTGCCCTCTCGGTGGATTGCGCCCTTCGGCACGTGCACGAAGTCGCCTGGGCCTACGTCAACCACATCGGTTCCGCCCGGCCCCGACTCCATTCGCAGTGAGCCCTCGACCACATACACGGTGGTGTCGTAGTCGGCATGGTGGTGCCAGCCCGTGATCATGTACGCGTCGGTCCGGACCAGCCCGGCCCACATCCCGTCGACAGCGATGGCTTGCTCCCGGGTCATACCCGGGGTCCGCTCGCCCTCAACCCGGTCCGCTGGCCGCACCAGGCGTACCGGATCTGCAGCGCTCATCTCCCCCGCTCCTCAAAGCTTCGTCGTGAATTTGTGGACCGCATTGTAGAACTACGCCGCCCGGTTCCTGCGGCGACGTGGCAAATTGACAGTATACTGTCAATTTGGTAATATGCTGTCTATGAAGAAAAGTTCTGCACACCTGGCCGTGTACGACACCCTCGCCGATTGGGAGATCGGCTACCTCGTGGTCGAGCTTCGGACCGGACGATTCACCGGCACTGCGTGGGACATCCTCACGGTTGCGGAATCCCTGGAACCGATAACAACCATGGGTGGGTTACGGGTGCTGCCGGACATGCTGCTGGACGACCTCGACCCCGCCTCGAGCAGGCTCCTCATCTTGCCTGGCGCTGACATGTGGGACGCCGGTGGCGGCCAAGCGTTCGCGGCGGCCGCGGCACGCTTCCTAGACGCTGGAGTTCCGGTGGCCGCGATCTGTGGCGCTACCGCCGGTCTCGCCCGTGCTGGGCTCCTTGACAAGCTCCGTCACACTAGCGCCGCACCCGAATACCTCGGTATGACTGGGTACGCGGGCGGAGACTATTACGTCAACGAGCGCGCAGTCGTTGACGGTGATCTCATTACTGCCGGTCCGCAGTCCCCTGTGCAATTCGCTCGGGCCACGTTGGGGCGGCTCGGCTTAGCTTCCGAATCCACGCTTGAGGCGTACGAGGCGCTCTTCCATCGGGCCGATCCGGCTGCCTTCCCGGTGCTCATGCAGGCCCAGCACGCCGCATGAGCACCATCCAGGACGCCCGCGGCGGCACCGTCCCGCCGCGGGCGTCCTGGCCGGAGCCCGTGCCCCATACGGAAGCGGGCGCGGTGCTGACTGAGGTGATTCTCACGACTTTCCGCCTCAATGCCCGGCTTCTGGAGGTCGCCCAGGGGCTGGCGGCCAATGGTGAGCTCACCGCGGCCTGGTGGCAGGTGCTCGGCGGCATCCTGGACCAGCCACGCAGCGTGGCAGCGATTGGGCGCCGCATGGGCATGACCCGGCAGGGGGTGCAACGGGTAGCCGATCTGCTCGTGGAGCGCGGCCTTGCCGAATACCGCCCGAACCCTGACCATCGGCGCGCAAAGCTGGTTGCGTGCACCGAGGCCGGTTACTGGGCGATCCGCAGGATCGCGCTCGTTGCGCAGCCGTGGGCGAACCGGATCGGGGCGGAAATCGGGTCGGATCAGCTGCAGGATGCTCTGGCAACCATGCGACACCTCGTTTCTGTCATCGAAGCGGCCCAACCAGCCCCGCTGGCTACCGAATAGTCCGAGCGGGCCATCGTGCCATGATCGTCAGCGGTACGGTGTGTGTCCTGGCTGACCGTCACAGGCGTGCGTAGCGTGGTTGCAGCCCATCTCCAAGGAGAAGCAATCGATGGCAAGCGTCCTGAGTTTCCTGCTGAATTTCGGCCTGCTCATCGCTCGGCTGGGACTTGGCGGCATTCTGTTGCTACATGGCTGGACTCGCTGGAATGCCGGCGTTCAGGCACAGGTCGACTACTTGACACAGTTCCGCACCCCGTACGCCGAAGTAGCGGCCTGGGGGGCCATCATCTTCGAGCTGGTTGGCGGCGTGCTGCTCATCGTCGGTGCGTTGACCCGATTCGTCGGCCTCGGAGTACTGATCGAGCAGATCCTGATCATTGCGTACACCAATTGGTACAAGTGGCCACCGACATTGCTCAACGCCGACGGCACATACCAGGGCGGTTATGAATACAACGTCGCCCTCGGCCTGCTCGGTTTGTTGTTGTTTGTGTTGGGCGGCGGCGCTGTCTCTATCGACCGATTGTTCCGGCGCAAGCCCGCCACCGAGGAGGAAGATGAGTTCGCCGACTCAACGAGAACGCCCTAACCTGAGACTTACGTCGAGCCGCTCCACGTGATTGCTCGCGCAATCGATTCACAGGGAAGCCACAGCGGGCTCATAGGGCTGCAGCGAGATCCAGTGTCACGCTTGTCACATGATTCGCACAGATGCAAACGCAGCACCCCTTACTCGACCCGACGGTTCGCCCATCCGCATTCTGGCCGTCGACGACGAGTCCAGTCTCACCGAACTGCTATCGATGGCCATGCGCTACGAGGGCTGGGAGGTGGCCACTGCATCCTCGGGCGGACAGGCCGTGAAGGTGGCTCGGGAGACCAGGCCCGATGCGATCGTGCTGGACATGATGCTTCCGGACTTCGACGGGCTGGAGGTGATGCGCCGGATCCGAGCAGAGGACCCAGACGTACCAGTGATCTTTCTTACTGCAAAAGATTCAGTGGAGGACCGCATTGGGGGCCTCACCGCCGGCGGTGACGACTACGTCACCAAGCCCTTCAGCCTCGAGGAAGTGATCGCGCGGTTACGTGCCCTGCTGCGACGCAGCGGCGCCGCTTTGGCCAGGAGTGACTCGGTACTGGTAGTCGGTGATCTCACACTTGACGAGGACAGCCACGAGGTACGTCGCGGAGGCGTGGAGATCCAGTTGACCGCGACGGAGTTTGAGCTGCTGCGCTACCTGATGCGCAACCCGCGCCGAGTGCTCAGCAAAGCGCAGATCCTGGATCGCGTCTGGAACTACGACTTCGGCGGCCAAGCGAACGTCGTCGAGCTCTACATCTCCTATCTCCGCAAGAAGATCGACGCCAACCGTCCGCCCATGATTCACACACTGCGCGGCGCCGGCTACGTGCTGCGACCGGCGTCCACATGAGTCAGAGCGGGCTGCCGGCCCCAGCGGCTGGCGCTGCCGTCGATGCAGGCTGGCCGCCGCCGGTGCCATCTGCTGGCGCACCTGCTACGTCCAACGTGGTGCCGCGGCCGGACACGTTCGGCCGTGCCACCCTGGGGCGCCAACTGGTCGTCAGAGTGACCGCGCTCGTAGCGCTCGCGGCGTTGTTGATCACCACGGCCACAGCATTGGCGGTTCAGCAACTGTTGATGTCCCAACTCGATCGTCAACTCGATACGGTCACTGCGCGGGTACGCGATCCGGCCAATGCCTGGCCCACTGGCGGCCCCGATCCTGGGCTGCTGCGGCCCGGTCAGCCGATCGGCACCTTGGCAGTTCTCTACTCCATCGACGGCACTCCCGAGGCAGATGGCCGTCTCACTGAGCGGGGCGCCTCTGGCCAGCGGGGGGCCTCGGTTTTGCCGCTCCCGAAGGAGGCTGTCGACCAGCTCGCTGACGTGCCGACCGATGGCACCAAGAGTTCTGTTGTGCTTCCGGGGTTCGGTCGTTATCGGGTGGTGGGCTACCCGATCGTTGCTGGCGGGACAGAACTAGGTTCTTGGGTGGTCGGGTTACCGCTGCGTGAAGTCGACGAAACCATCATCAAACTCCTCGGCGTGGCGGCGCTGCTATCGCTGCTCGCCATCGTGGGGACGATCTTCGCCACTCGCTCACTGATTGTCCGCAGCCTCCGCCCACTCAATCGGCTAGCGGCAACGGCTCAGCAGGTGTCGCAGCTGAGGCTGGATCGCGGCGAAGTCGCACTTGCCGTACGAGTTGCGCCGGAAGATGCCAACCCTGAGTCCGAGGTCGGCCGGGTTGGGCAGGCGCTCAATCACATGCTCAACAACGTCGAGGAGGCGCTCGCCGCCCGCCAGGCGTCAGAGACAAAGGTGCGACAGTTCGTCGCCGACGCCTCGCATGAGCTGCGCAACCCGCTGGCAGCCATTCGCGGATATGCGGAACTGACCAGGCGGGATCGTGAGCAGCTCCCGACCGAGGCCGCGTACGCAATGTCCCGCGTGGAGTCCGAGGCCGAACGCATGTCCCACCTGGTCGAAGACATGTTGTTGCTCGCGCGACTGGACGCCGGACCTGATCTGGACCTCCAGCCGTGCGACCTGAGCGAGATCGTGATCAACGCGGTCAGCGACGCCCGCGCGGCCGGACCTGATCATGCTTGGCAGCTGAGCCTGCCGAACTCCCCGGTCATCGCTAATGGTGACCAGCACCGGTTGCAGCAGGTGATGGCCAACCTATTGGCGAATGCGCGTACCCACACTCCGCCCGGAACCCAGGTGCACACCGATGTCTCGGTGAGCGGCGGCCAGGCTGTTGTCACGGTGACCGACAACGGGCCGGGCATCCCACGCGAGGTATATGGTCGCGTCTTCGAGCGGTTTGCACGCGGTGACGCCAGCCGGATGCGTACCCCTAACGCCGGGACCGGTGGCAGTACCGGTCTCGGGCTGGCCATTGTGGCGGCGGTTGTTGAGGCACATCACGGCAGTGTCACTGTAACCAGCCAGCCTGGTTACACCCAGTTCATGGTGCGCCTGCCGCTGGCCCAGCAACTTGTCAGCGTCGGATCGCGCCCCTCGCCGTGCTGAGGCGGAGCGAGCAGACACGCTTTATCGTCTGCGAGCGACGACGAAGTAGGCGAGCTCGAAGGCGCGATCCGCGCGGAGCGAGCGAAAGCGAGCGCAGCAATCAAACTCGTCAGCGGCTCTTCTTGCCTGGCCTGGATGGGAGCGGGTCGGTACCAGGCGTCCAGTTGAGGATGCTGGACCGCTCCAGAAACTCATCAGAGGTCATGTCGCCGCGAGCGAAGCGTTCGGCCAGGATGCGCTTGGCCTCGTCCTCTGGACGGGAACGGCCGAGTTTCGGCAGCTGCAGGCTGCCTCTGCGCCACAGGTAGAGCGCTGTGAGCGCCAGGAGCAAGATCAAGATGAGCAGGAAGCTCCCGAGAAATGGGAGCATAGCCAATGAACTCTCCTCCAGCCCACTCGGGCGGGGATGTCCATGGAGGGGGACCTGTGGGTGCATCGGGTCAACCTTTCAATCGAGATAACGGCTGCTGAGGGGTTAGTCCTTGTCGGCGAGGGTTTCATCGTTGAGAACTTGGCTGAGCTGGCACCGTGCGGGACCTGTCAGCCAGCTGTGAAGCCAGTTGAGCAGCGGCCGGTCGGAATGTGCCCTGAGCTTGTCGAAGGCACGCGCTTCGCGCTTCGACAGGCGCGTCCTGAGCTTGTCGAAGGCTCAGCGCGCATCACTCAGCTGCACCCTCGGCCTCGCCGGCCAAGATCAAATACAGCGACCGCCGAGCCTCTGTGAGCACCTGCGCCGCTGCCGTCAGTTGCGCCGTGCTGCCACCGATCTCGATCTGGCGTACCGCCGCATGTAACTGATGCAACGGGTCTCGCAGATCGGGGCGATTGGGGGTTTCGGCGAAGTCGCTGAATGGATCACCCAGTCGAGCGCTGCGTTCCTCCAGGTATGTTCGCCCCTCCGGGGTTAGGGTCACCAGCCGTCGGCCGGCCTCCTCCTGGGTGGTCACCAGGCCCTCATCCTCGAGCTGCGCGATGGTTGGATAAATCGCGCCCGGGCTAGGACGCCATGCTCCCCCGCTGCGGTCGCTCATTGCCTGCATGATCTGGTAGCCGTGCATCGGCTGCTCGGCCAGCAACAGCAAGATTGCTGTTCGAACATCACCTCGCTGCGCGCGGCCACGTCCTCGGGCAACTGGCCCACGACGGCCGCCTCGCCCCTCGCGGCCTCCTCGGGCCTCGCGACCGTGATGGCCGTGTGGATGATGATCTTGATATCGCATTAATGCCTCCTTAGTCGCTAAAGATAGTATCAAGATATATCGCGATACTATCAGTAGGAATCACCCTGCTCAACCCCAAAGTGGGGATAACCCCCTCTCTAAGTGGCCGGATAGCCTGATGGTGGCTTCGATGCCAATCGAGGAACGTGGACGGCATGACTGATGCATACGCCCGCGAGGCACCTATCGATGAAGTACTTGATCTTTATGACGTTCTCCCCGAGCGCGTCGACACTCCGCGCGGGCAGCCGCGGCCGACCGACGATGATCCCGTGACCTCCATGATCAAAAACACCGGGCGCAACTTCGCGGTGATTATCGGAATGTTCGCGATATCCGTTGCGGCCTTCGTGGTATGCACCACACTGTTCAGCTTGGGACTTGGGCTGCTGGTACTGGTGGTCGGGCTATTCATCCTGGTCGGGTGCCTCGTCGTCGCAGGCTGGTCGTCGCGGATGACGATGTCGTTACTCTCCTACGCCGGCATCACGCTGCCCCGTACCCGCTATCCGGCAGCCGGACCGGGATTCCGCGGCAGGCTGCGACGGCTGGCGTTCGCGCAATCCTGGCGGGATCTGCTGCATGTCCTGATCAACTTCATTCTCAGCACGATCACGTTCTCGCTCGCGTTGGCATGGGTCTTTGGTGGCCTGGGCGGCGTCACCTACTGGTTCTGGAGCCAGTGGCTTCCAGAGCCGTCCGATAGCGGCCTGGCAGCCCTGCTCGGCTACCCCGGCCGCTTTGCCGACGTCACGCTGAACAGCGTGCTCGGCGCAGTGCTCCTGATCACGACTCCGCTGATGCTGCGCGGACTCGTACGGCTGCACGGCGCAGCGGCCTACGCCCTGCTGGTCGATGAGACCCCGGCCCTGCGGCAGCAGGTCAGCGAGCTGACTCAGAGTCGCAGCGCCGCCGGTGAGGCCGAGGTGCACACGCTGCGGCGGCTCGAGCGGGATCTGCACGACGGTCCACAGCAGCGGCTGGTCCGGCTCGGCATGGATCTGTCGGCGGCCCAACGCCGTCTCGACGACGACCCGGTGCGGGCGCGTGCCCTGCTCGACGAGGCACTCCAGCAGTCACAGGACGCGCTCGCCGAGATCCGCACTCTGTCCCGCGGCATTGCGCCACCGATCTTGGCCGAACAGGGCCTGCACGCAGCGATCATCGCCCTGGCCGCCCGCGGCACCATTCCGACCTCGGTCGAGGTCGACGATGTGCAGCTGTCCGATGCGGCGCAGAATGCGGCGTATTTCGTGGTCGCTGAAGCATTGGCCAACATGGAGAAGCACAGCCGGGCGCGTGCCGCCTCCGTCGAGGTACGCCGAGTTGGTGCGCTCGCGGTGATCAACATCAGCGACGACGGTGTCGGCGGCGCCTCACTTGCCAAGGGTCACGGCCTATCCGGCCTTGTCGACAGACTCGCGGGGGTCGATGGCACCTTGACGCTGTCATCACCCGCGGGCGGCCCCACACTGCTGACTGCCACCATTCCGCAGCAGCCTTAACTCCGAGTTGTCGGTGTGGCAGCGTACGGGATGTGCGGGTGCTGGTGGCTGATGACTCGGTGCTGCTGCGGGAGGGCCTGGTTCGGCTGCTGACCGAGGTCGAGTGCGAGGTCGTGGCCGCAGTCGGAGATGCTCCCAGCTTCCTTCATGCGGTCGCGGAGCATCGGCCGGATGTTGCCATCGTGGACGTACGGATGCCTCCGGGCATGACCGATGACGGACTCAGGGCGGCCGTCGAAGCCCGGCATTCACAGCCCGACTTGGGGATCTTGATGCTTTCGGCGTACGTCGAGCTCTCCTACGCCGACGTACTGCTGTCCGACGGACGCGGCCGGGTGGGATACCTGCTCAAGGACCGAGTGACCTCGCTGGACACTCTCGTCGACGCACTGCGGACGATTTCGGCTGGTGGCACCGTGCTCGACCCCGAGGTCGTTGCTCAGCTCCTGGTGGCACGGCGTCGAACCGATCCGCTGAGCACATTAAGCACCCGCGAGCGAGAGGTGCTTGCTCTGATGGCAGAGGGGCGCAGCAATGCCGCCATCGCAGAACGTCTAGTGGTCACTGGCGCTGCGTCGAGAAGCACATCTCCAACATCTTCGCCAAGATCAACTTGCCGGACGTCGGCTCCGACAACCGCCGAGTGCTGGCCGTGCTCGCCTGGCTCAGGTCTCGTTGATTGGATTCAAGTCCCTCAAGATCTGACACTGGTTGCCACAACACGCTGCAGGCGACCCACGCCGAAGCAACCAGTGTCAGTCTCTGAGGGCTCGTCTACTGTTCTGGCATGGCCACGGAGCGTATCGAGCTGCAGGTCGGAGACCGGGTCGTCAAGATCAGCAATCCGGACCGGGTGTATTTCTCGGCGCGCGGAGAGACCAAGCTTGATCTTGCTCGGTATTACCTGTCGGTCTCCGACGGCATCGTCAACGCCCTCTACCACAGGCCGTGCATGCTGCATCGCTTTCCCGACGGGGTGGACGGAGAAAAGGTGCATCAGAAGCGGCTGCCGCACGGAGCGCCGCCGTGGATCGAGACCGTACGTGTCCACTTCCCGCGCTTCAATCGGGACGCTGACGAGCTGTGTGTTAATCATCCGGCGGACGTGATCTGGGCGGTACAGATGTCGACCGTGGAGTTTCATCCCTGGAACTCCCGACGCGACGACGTGGAGTCCCCCGACGAGTGGCGAATCGATCTTGATCCGATGCCTGTTGCAACCTACGACGACGTACGGCGGGTCTCAGTGATCGTGAAGGAACTGCTGTCCGAACTGGGCGCTGTGGGGTACCCAAAGACCTCTGGGGGCAAGGGCCTGCACATCTATGTACGGATCGTTCCTGATCATGGGCATCCTGATGTACGCCGCGCAGCCTGGGCGTTTGCCCGAGAGGTAGAACGCCGCGCCGGCGATCTGGTGGACCTGACGTGGTGGCGCAAAGATCGGGATCCGGGCTCGGTCTTCGTCGACTACAACCAGAACGCGCGCGACCACACAATCGCGAGCGCTTACTCCGTACGCGGCACACCAGAGGCCATCGTCTCGGCGCCGCTGCGGTGGGACGAGATCGCTGATGCAGATCCGCGGGACTTCACTATCGCCACGATGCCGACCCGGTACGCCGAGATCGGAGATCTTCACGCCGACATCGACGACCATCCGTATCGGCTCGATGAGTTGCTGGAGTGGGCGGAGCGAGATGAGCGCGACAACAAAGCCGCGCCGCCCGATGCCGAATGATCTTGGTCGTACGCCATACCCAGTCCCTACGCGAGTCCCTTACTTCTCAGCCACTCGCCGGCGACCTGCGCAGGATCCTGGCGTTCGCTGTCAACCTTCCTGTTGAGCTGCAACAGATCCTCAGTCGTCAGCGCCGACTGGACGGCATCCAGCGCCGCGACCGCAGTTGGGTTGTCAGCCACGTCAGAGCGAACCAGCGGTATGACATGCTGCGGAAGGATCATCGACTGCGGGTCCTCAAGTTGGACATAATCCTTCTCGGCGAGGACGGCGTCTGTGGTGAAGAAGGTCGCCACCTGGATCTTGTTGGAATCCAGGTCACTGATCTTCGGCGGATATTTGGCGTACGGCACGAAGGCCTTGAACTTCACCCCGTAGATCGTCTCCAGGCCCGGCGGGCCGTATGCCCGCTTCTCAAGCTCTGGCGGACCACCCAGTGTGGACGTGCTGGCAATCTTCTTCAGATCCTCCAGCGAGGTAATCCCGTGCTGCGCCGAGAACTCCTTTGTCACGACGTAGACGTCTTGGTCGACGGCGGCGGAGCTCTTCAAAACCTTGAGGCCGGGCGGCAGCACGGCCGGCAACGACTTCTCTACCTCCTCGGCCGTGGTCGCGGTGGCGTTGGCGTCGAAGTAGATCAGGAGGTTGCCGGTGTATTCAGGCACCGCCGAGATAGATTGATCTTGCAATGCTTTGATGTAGATCTCACGCGATCCGATGCCGAGCTTCGTCGATGATTCGAGACCCTTCGCCCTCAGGGCCTGCGAGTAGATCTCGGCCAGAATCTTCGACTCGGTGAAGTCGGCCGAACCCACCACGATTGGGGCGGCGGCGGCAGTCGTTTGTCCCGGTTGCGTGAGTTGCGGTGAGGGCTCCTCGCCGAGCGGATTGGTGTTGGCCCCGCATGCCGCCACTAGCAGGGCAGCGAGGCCGAGGCCGACGCCAATGAGTGATTGTTTGGTCTTCATCTTGAACTCTCTATCTTGCGGACAGAATCCACTATCCGACGATGTCAACCGGGACTTGCGAGGGCTTGTAGATCGTCTTGCGTCCCGGGCTGGCGTGATGCCCGGCAAGCCAGCCGAGCCCGCCAAGCAAAATGTCCAAGACAATCGCCAGCGCAGCGACCATGAAGGCGCCTGCGAACATCTGGGGATAGTTACGGGTCGCATTGCCCGTGATGAGCAGCCGACCAAGGCCTTCGCCCGAGCTGTAGGCGGCGACGGTCGCCGTCGCGACCACTTGCAGGGTTGCACTCCGCAGGCCTGAGATAACCAGCGGCAGCGCGAGCGGCCACTCGACTTTGGCTACCACCTGCCAGGCCGACATGCCGAGCGCGCGAGCCGCGTGTACCGCCTCATGATCAGCACCGCGAACCCCCGCGGCCGTGGCAGTGAGGATAGGCGGCAGGGCCAGGATGGCCAGCACGCCAATGATCGGTCCCACGCCGGTTCCTAAAAGGAGCACCACAAGGACGAGCAGGCCCAGCGTAGGGATGGCTCGAGCAGCGTTGCTGAGGCCGATCACCAGGAACGAGCCACGACCCGTGTGACCGATGAGGATGCCGAGCGGAATGGCGATTGCGGCGGCAATCCCCACCGCCGCCACGGTGTAGAAGAGGTGTTGCAGCAACAGGTTCCAGATGCCGCCGGGGCCCTGCCAGTTGGCCGGATCAGACAGATACGAGAAGAGGTTCATGCCGGCTGCTTCCTTAACCACGGCAGCGTCCCGCGTTGAATGAGCAGGATGAGGGCGTCAAAGATCAGCGAGAGTGCGAGCATCAGAACCAGTGCGACGATGATCGGGGTGTAGAAGTAGCTCGCGAAGCCGAGGTCAAAGAGCTTGCCCAGCGCTCCACTCCCAACCAGAACCGCAACGCTGACCAGAGCGATGTTCGATACGGTGACGACGCGCAGACCAGCGAAGATCACCGGCATTGCCAGCGGCAACTCAATTCGGAACAGTCGGCGCAGCCAGCCGTAGCCGACGGCTGAGGCCGACTCCCGTACGGCTGGCGGAACAGATCGCAGCCCGTCGACGGCGGAGCGCACCAGGAGCGCTGTGGAATAGATCGCCAGCGCGACGACGATATTGACCGGATTGAGAATCTTGGTGCCGAGAATCAACGGCATCATCACGAAGAGGGCCAGCGATGGGATCGAGTAGATGACGCCCAGGAAGGCCAGCAGAAGATTAGCCACCCGCCTGGTCTTAGAGACCAAGTAGCCGAGCGGCAGTGCGACCACGAACGCAATGAGGACTGGTAGTACGGCGAGAATGACGTGCTCTACCAACAAGCTGCCGATCATCGACAGGTTGCGTTGGATCCAGGACCAGTCGAGGTTCACTGCAGTATGTTCGAGACTCGGCGATACAGAGCCTCGCCGTTGGTCTCACGGCCCCCCTTGTGCCCAGCAGGCGTCCGGTGATCTTCGATCGGGTGAGCGCCGTTGTGCGGTGACTCAGCCCCGGAGTCATCCGCCTCGGCCCTGTCGGGAGGCGCCTGCTCGGCGACAGGTTCGGCAGCGGGTACCGGCTCCTCGGGGTCCTGGTACACGTCGGCTGGTTGATCAGTTGGCGCGGCCTCGGCTGGTTGATCGGGTGGCGCGTACGCGTCGGCCCGTTCGTCCGCGGCGGCCGCCTCCTCCGGAGCCTCGAACTGCTCGGCCGGTTCATCAGCTGGCTGGTCTCCCCCGGCCAGTTCGTCTTGCGGTTTCTCCTCCTCGGCGGGTTCGTCCTGGGGCTTATGTGCCGGCTCGCCGAGTGGCTCGTATCCCGATTCCTCCAGGGTTTCATCCACCAGGGTGGCTTCGGCCTCGCGAACCGAGATCGACTCGGCGATCGCCACGCGTACGTCCTTGACCTTGGCGAGGATGGTGTCCGCACTCACTACTCCTGCGTAGCGGCCGGTATCTGCCATAACGGCGACAGCGAGCCCGTGTGGCGAGGTCAGCGCAGAGTCAAGGGCCGCCCGAAGCGAATCCGTTTCCGGGCTGAACGTCGATCCAAGGGGGAAGATGCGACCGGGGCGCTCCGGATCCGCCCAGCCGACAGGCCGCGCGTCGCCATCGATCACGAGAACCTGTGCTGCGCCGTTGGCAGCCTCGACGTCTCGAACAACCTTGACTCGGTCCAGGCTGAGCACGCTCGCAGGCTGAAACGAGAGGGAACGAAAACCGCGGTCACGACCGACGAAACCCTCCACGAAGGCGTCGGCGGGTTCGTTGAGTAACTGCTGCGGCGTGCCGACCTGGACCAGATGCCCGCCCACCCGCATGATGGCAACCTGATCGCCCAGCTTGATGGCCTCGTCGATGTCGTGGGTGATAAAGATGATCGTCTTGCCTAGCTCGCGCTGCAGCCCGAGAAAGAACTCCTGCAGTTCGCTGCGGACGACTGGATCGACCGCGGAGAATGGCTCATCCATCAGCAGAACCAGGGGGTCGGCCGCAAGAGCCCGCGCCACACCCACCCGCTGCTGCTGCCCACCTGACAGCTGAGCGGGATAACGGTGCGCGAGCTTGCGTTCCAACCCGACGCTATCGAGCAGTTCCAGCGACCGCTTGGCGATCTTCTTCTTGGGCCAGTGCAGCAGAGCAGGCACGGTACCGATGTTCTCCAGCACGGTACGGTGCGGAAGCAGCCCGCCGTTCTGGATGACGTACCCCATCTGGCGGCGCAAGGTGGTCTTGCGCATGGAGCGAATCGGAGTGCCGTCCCAGGTAATCCGGCCGGTGGTGGGCTCCAGCATCCGGTTGACCATGCGGAGGATCGTTGTCTTGCCGCAGCCGGAAGGGCCGACGATGACGGTGAAATTGTGGGAGGGCACGGTGAGATTGAGGTCGACGACCGCAACTGTGCCATCCCGGAATGTTTTGCCGACTGACTCGAACTCGATCACGCCCAACCCCATTGGTCTCGTCCAACAGCTTTTCGACCGACGTCTTACGGACCGCCCATCGCTGACCGCCGCGTACGGAGGACAAAGAAGACCCTAGTCGCCGGCACTGCCATTTCGGGTACGAAAGCGCGGCGTGCCCTGCTTACGCCCCACGAAACCCATGCAATTGGTTGTGATTTCGGGCCGCGATCCGAGGAGGAGGAGGAGGAGGAGGAGGAGGAGGAGGATCCGCGGCGGTCACCCTCGGCTACGGATCAGGGCTGCCACGCCATCCAAGATCAGATTGAGACCGAACTGGAAGTCCTCGTGAAGATCCGCCTCAGCATCAACCGGCGGCGGCTCAAAGGCACCGTCATTTATTGCCGCCGTGAGCATGGGAAACCGCGCATCGTCAACCAGCTGGGCCAGCAGTTGACCGTACGGCAGCGGCAACCCGAAGGACGCGTCCGCTCCTGCCAAACTGTTGGCGATCGCGGCGTGACCTCTGGCGTACTCAAGCAAGGTGAGCACGGTGCCCACCTTCTCCGCCATGGTCAACGGCGTTGACCGCTGAATGCGTAACCCACGCTCCAGCCAGTCAAGCTGGCCGGGATCCAGCGGGGGCCTCGTTACTGGCAGCTGCAGGATCCACGGGTGCCGCCGGTAGAGCGCCATGAGATCAGCCATCCACTCCACAAGTCCCGCCCGCCAGTCATCGGTCACCGTGACAGTGGACTCCCGAGCCGCGGCATCGATCATGAAGTCGTAGAGCTCCTCCTTATTAGCAACGTGCCGATATAGGGACATCGGAGCGCTGCCGAGTCGCTCGGCCAGCCTCGCCATGGACAGGGCCGACAGCCCTTCGGTGTCGGCGATTTCGATCGCGGCGGCGACGATCCGGTCGAGACTCAGGTTCCTTCGGGGCTCCTTTGTACGTGCCTGGAGATCCCAAAGCCGTTGCAGGCTTCCGGGCAGCTCGACCCCTGCAATCACCTCGTCCACGCTTGCCATCGTAGGTGGTGCGTATATGGTACGCTATGCGTATGTCATACGCAGACACGCCGCTTGAGACTTCAAGCTCACCCAACCGAACCAGCGTTAGCTGGTGGCGCCGACCTTGGATCGTGCCCTTGGCCTTCGTGGTTGTGGCCTTCGTGGCGTTCTCGTTGCCGCCATACCTAACTCTCGATCCCAGCCGGTCCCGGGTGCCGACACCACCGGAGTTCCCCCTCCATTACCCATTGCTCGTCCTTCACGTGATCTTTGGCACCATCGCGCTCGTATGTGTCCTGTTTCAGATCTGGCCTGGTTCCGGGACAATCACTGGACGGCTCATCGCCGGATTGGCCGGACGTACGTCTTGGCCGGAGTACTGCCCGGCGGACTGACCGGCCTGATCCTCGCGGCGACCACGCCGTTCGGGCCGGTGATCAAGGTCAGCAGCGTCATGATGGCACTGTTGTGGTTGGGCATAACGCTGACCGGGTTTGTGATGGCTCGGCGCGGCCGGTTCGTCGACCACCGACGGTGGATGATCCGTAGCTTCGCGCTGACCTGCTCGATCATTCTCAACCGGTTCGTGGCTGTGGCCGTCTACTTCGGGTTGGCGCCGCAGCAGGACACGACGTTCGCCGGCAATGACGTCTGGTTTGTTCAGGTCACTGCGGGCATCACTGGCTGGTTCTCCTGGGTTGTCGCGCTCCTGCTTGCCGAATGGTGGCTGGAGCGACGGCCGTATCCGGCTGAGCCTGACCTTGCACCTCAAGCACTCTCCGACTTGTCAGCTTCTCAGCGGGCTATATGACCAGCTGAGGAGCTGACAAGTCGGTGGTCGCGCGCGTCGACAGGCGCTGTCCTGAGCTTGTCGAAGGGCGCTGTCCTGAGCTTGTCGAAGGGCGCCGTCCTGAGCTTGTCGAAGGGCTCAAGGCGCATAACTCCGCCGCACTAGGCTGAGGTTCGCATTGCCAGGTCGGAAACCTACGTGTACGTAGGTTTCACACGGTCTGCATAGGTTGCAACATGTGCAGACCGTCAGCAACCTACGTTCACGTAGGTTTCCGACTGGGCATCCCCCTCGAGGAGGAGTCGCACGTGAAAGTCGCCGCGATCGTCGTCGCGTTGGCCGTCTCGGTTGTCGGCGTTGTTGTCTTCATCCGCGGTGTGGCATCGATCGTCGGTGTGGTCAAGCTCGGCAAGCCGGCCCCCGGCCGAGGTGATCATCCTGGCCAACGGTGGCGGATCATGCTCGCCGAGACTTTCGGCCATACCCGCATGCTGCAGTGGACCAAGGTGGGCATCGCGCACTGGTTCGTGTTCATCGCGTTCGGTGCCCTGATCTTCACGCTGGTCACCGCGTACGGGCAGATCTTCGATCCTGGATTTGCGCTGCCGATCATCGGGCACTGGGCGCCGTACCAGTGGGCCAGCGAGCTCATCGCCTGGGCTGGGCTGATCTCGATCGGCTTCCTGATCATCGTTCGGCTGCTGCTCCGAAGCCGCGGCCGGGACTCTCGTTTCTTCGGCTCACGATCTTGGCAGGGCTATTACGTCGAGTTGACCGTCGTCGGGATCGTGATGTGTGTTCTCGCCTTGCACGCAATGGAATATCAGCTGCTCGGCTCGGAAACCTCGCGACTGCACTACCCGCTGACCTGGTTCCTGCTGCCAGCCGGCATCTCCCCTGCAGCACTCGAGACCGGGATTGTGATCATCGCCGCGATCAAGATCATCATCTCGATGGCATGGTTCATCGTCATCGGACTCAACATCACGATGGGCGTCGCCTGGCATCGATTCAGCGCCTGGCCGAACATCTGGTTCAAGCGCGAGTCGTCGGGGAAGCCAGCACTCGGCGCATTGCAGCCGATCATGATCGACTCCAAGCCGCTCGACTTTGCAGAGCTCGAGGATATCGACGAGGACCTTTCACTCGGTATCGGCAAGGTAGAGGACTTTACCTGGAAGGGATTGCTGGACTTCACCTCATGTACCGAGTGCGGTCGCTGCCAGTCCCAGTGCCCCGCGTGGAACACCGGGAAGCCGCTGTCGCCCAAGCTGTTGATCATGGACCTGCGGGAGCACGCGTACGCGAAGGCCCCTTATCTGCAGGCGGCGGAATCGGCTCGAGCCGCGCTGCCTGAGGCGACTCGAGCGGAGGCGGATCGGCCGCTGGTTGGCCCAATCGAGGTCACCGATGGTGTGCCTGGCGTGATTGATCCCGACGTGCTCTGGTCGTGTACCACCTGCGGTGCGTGTGTCCAACAATGCCCGGTCGATATCGAGCATGTTGATCACATACTCGACATGCGTCGCTTCCAGGTGATGATGTCCGCGGAATTCCCGAGCGAGCTGAACGGGCTCTTCCGAGGCCTGGAAAGCAAGGGAAATCCGTGGAACATGAACCCACGTGGTCGCATGGATTGGGCGAAAGATCTCCCATTTGCTGTGCCCGTCGTGGGCGAGGACGTCGCGGATCTTGCCGAGGTGGACTACCTGTTCTGGGTCGGCTGTGCCGGGGCGTTCGATGACCGGGCCAAGAAAACCACGCGGGCGGTCGCTGAGTTGCTGCACATTGCCGGCGTGCGTTACGCCGTACTTGGCAATGCCGAGACCTGTACCGGTGATCCCGCTCGGCGCGCCGGAAACGAGTTCGTCTACCAGCAGCTAGCGATGCAGAACGCCGAGACTCTGCAGGAGGCTAAGGCGACCAAGATCGTCGCCACGTGCGCGCATTGCCTGAACGCCTTGAAAAACGAGTACCCGCAGCTTGGCCTCAAGTGTGAAGTGGTGCATCACAGCCAACTGCTCAACCGCCTGGTACGCGATGGTCGGCTGACCCCGGTTGCGCCGCCCGAGGGGTCAGACGGGCGGACGATCACCTATCACGACCCGTGCTACCTCGGGCGACATAACGAAGTCTACGATCCACCGCGCGATCTGCTCGGCACCCTGCCGGGCGCCACGGTTGCCGAAATGCCAAGGACACGAGAGCGCTCGTTCTGCTGCGGTGCTGGCGGCGCACGGATGTGGATGGAGGAGCGGATCGGCACCCGGATCAACACCAACCGGACCGAGGAGGCACTGCGTACGCTCGCGGCTTCTGGAGGCAATGGGCACGACGCGATCGCGACCGGATGTCCGTTCTGCCGCGTCATGTTGACCGATGGGCTGACCGAGAAGCAGGCCGATGGGTCCGCTCCCGAGACGACCGAGGTGCTTGATGTTGCCCAGCTGCTTCTCGAGGCGGTCAAGCGCGGTCCGTGACTTCCCTTGCCCGCCACTCCTGCCACCGAGCCGGATCTCCCTCGCGTCAGAGGATCTCCCTCCGTGTCAGAAACGAACGTGCACGTTCGTTTCCTTCGCGATGCACACGTTGCAACGCATGCAGAGTGAGAGCAACGAACGTGCACGTGCGTTTCTGCCAGGTGTGAGAGATGCCCCGAGCAGGAACTCCTGACGTCGAACCTCCCTTGTATTGACATCATTGTGGCGTCATAGTGGTGTCATGGATCTTTCACCGTACATCGAGTCGGTTCGGCTGGGCGTCGTCAACGCGTCCTCACTGGCTGACGAACAGACGCAACTCGTCGCACAGCGTCTCGGCACGGCAATTGAGTCCTCGACTCGCCTGGCGCTCATCCAAGCGCTCTCCGACGCCGCGGGCACCATCAGCGCTGAGCTGGCACCTTCCTCAGTTGAGTTGCGCATGGTCGGCAACGACCCAGACTTCGTCGTCTCGCTTCAGACAGCGGAGGCTGAACCGACCTTGCTGCTACCCGAGCCCGAATCAGGAGACGAGGGCACGGACGAGGCCCCGACACTGGAGACCGAGGACGAGCCGGTAGCACGCTTCACACTGAGGCTGCCCCAGTCGGTCAAGGCACGAGTTGATGAGATGGCTTCCTCTGAAGGAATCTCTACCAACGCGTGGCTCATCCGCGCGGTCATGGATGCCTTGTCAGACCGTAGCGGCAAGCGACCGGAGTGGCCTGTGCCGCCCCGTCCTCCGATGCCGCCGCATCCCCCGATGCCGCCGTATCCGCCGATGCCATCATCGCCGAAGCCGATCTTCGGTGAGACTGATCCCTTCGGACCGAAGGGGGTCTTCGGCCCGAAGGGCCCGTTCGGGCCGGGCGGCCCATTTGGCGACCGGCCCAAGCAGCCTTGGCGCGAGGACCGGCGGTCGCGAGGAAACATTCAGGGGTGGGTGCGATGAGCCTCACGAACTCATACGAGGGCGTTCGGCACGTTGCCGTGGACAACTTCGGCGGCGGGTCGATCACTGTGGAGCCCGGCTCTCGGCAAGATCTTGTTGAGGCCTCAATCGATCCAGCTGACGACAAGTTCGGCGAGCCGGTGGAGATCCGGCATGAACGCGACTGGCTGCGGATCAGCTTTCCGCATTTCCCGTGGCATGCGAAGGCCCATCTGCGCCTTGCTGTGCCGGACGGGATGACATTTGTGATCAAGACTGGTTCGGCCGATATCTCGATCAGCGCCGACATCGGAAACTCCAAGATCATCAGCGGATCTGGCGATATCACCATCGGCAACGCTGTTGATCTTGATTGCAGCACAGGTTCGGGCAACATTTCGGTTGGCCGGGTTGACGGCAACGGCGCCAGGCTCAGTTCGGGCTCGGGAGACATCTTGATCGGCGAAGCGAACTGCCCAATCACCGCTAAGTCGGGTTCTGGCGAAGTCGCCGTGAAATCATTGCGAGGCGCCAATCTTCAAGGCAACTCCGGATCAGGCGACATCGCTGTCTCCGCGGCGAGCGGATCAGTGGATTTGCGTTCCGCCTCCGGTTCCTTGTCAGTCGGCGTGGCCGATAACATGCCTGCCTGGCTCGACCTCAACTCCGTGTCAGGGGACATTCGGATCGGTCTTGAGTCGACGACTCAACCAGAACCTGGCGAGCTGTATATCACGCTGCGGGCGCGTACCGCCTCGGGCGACATCGCCGTCTTCCGCGCCTGACACGGCATTTGGCGCGACGGTTGTGGCTGGCTACAGTGTCCGCCGCCAGCGACCTGTGGCACGATCGACGGCGTGGGCCCAACCGTGCTCATCGTCGACGACCACGCGGCCTTTCGAGCCTCGGCCAGAGCGTTGCTCGAGGCCGAGGGCTTCGATGTCGTCGGTGAAGCGGCCGATGGAGCGGCGGCGCTGCGTACTGTCGCCGTCCTCCGGCCCGAGATCGTCCTACTCGACATCCACTTGCCGGATCTCGACGGGTTGGCCGTAGCTGAGCAGTTAGCCACCCTCCCCCATGCGCCAGCCGTCGTCTTGACCTCAAGCCGTGATGCGGCGGTCTATGGGCAGCGTGTCCATACGGTTCCAGCGCGTGGCTTCATCCCAAAGAGTGCGCTGTCCGGGGACGCGCTCGCCGCGCTCGTCAGTTGAACGCGGCAGGGTGGCGGCTCGGCCTGGTCGGATTGGCCGGTGTCGCGGTCGGGGCTGCCGCGGAGTGGGTGAGCCTCGATTGGACCGAGCCGCTCCAGTGGATCCCGGACCTGGCTGTCGGCTGGACGTTCATCGGCTGCGGACTCATTGCTGCCTGGAAGCGCTCGGAGAGCCGCATCGGCTGGCTGATGGTGGCAACCGGCTTTACCTGGTTCCTCGGCAACTTCTCTGAGGTCGACGTGCCGGGGATCGCCTGGCTGGCAGCACACGCCGTGTACCTGCACCGCGGTCCATTAGTGCACCTCCTGCTTAGCTACCCGTCAGGGCGGACCAAGTCGCGAGTGACCCAAGGCGGCATTGCCGTCGGTTACGCGGTAGCGATCATCACACCACTGTGGCGCAATGAAGTCACCACGATTCTCTTGGCCGGGTTGCTTGTCCTCGTGAGCACGTATAACTATGTGCGGTCTGTCGGATGGTTGCGGCGGGCTCGGCGAATAGCGCTGACAGCGACCGTTTGGCTGAGCCTGGTCCTCGCCGCAACCGCCGCGGCGCGGCTGCTGCTGCCTCCCGGGGAGGCGATTGGTCCCGCACTGCTTGTGTACGAGGTGACGCTCTGCCTCATAGCCGGAGGCCTACTCGCCGGGCTGCTGGCCGCCCCTTGGCAGGGGACGCCTGTCGCGGACCTTGTTGTGGAGGTCGGCGAGGCCCGTTCCGGCACTATCCGGGGGGAGCTGTCCCAGGCGCTCGGCGATCCATCCCTTGAGATCGGCTACTGGCTGCCCAACCTGGGCACTTACGTCGATGCTGAGGGCCGCACGCTTGCTCTGCCTGGGCCGGGATCGGGCCGGTCTATGACCGTGCTCGAGGACGACGGCCAGCCGGTCGCCGCCCTGCTCCATGACCCAGCAGTGCTGGATGACCCCGGGCTGCTTCAGGGGGTAGCCTCAGCCGCTCAGCTCGCGGCCGCCAACGCCAGGCTTCGCGCTGAAGTGCAGGCCCAAGTCGAGGAGTTGGCGGCGTCGCGACGGCGGCTCTTGGAGGCAGCCGACGAGCAACGTCGCCTACTCGAGCGTCGGCTACACGACGGAGCGGCGGCCCGCCTCCGGGAGCTCGCGGTGATCCTGCGCCGTAGCGAGAGCTCCGCCACCAGCGAGCGGACCAGAGCCCAGATCAGCCGGGCCGAAGAGCAGCTGACTCACACGCTGGAGGATCTCAACCGACTGGCGACCGGGCTGCATCCGCGCGCACTGGCAGAGCAGGGGCTGCAGAACGCTCTTGCCGAGATCGCGCACGATGTCCCGATCCCGGTCGATCTCGAGGTCACCTCTGTACAGCTGCCCCCTCGCATTAATGCGGCGGTCTACTTCATCTGCGCTGAGGCGCTCACCAATACCGCAAAGCACGCGGCAGCCTCACACGTGAGAGTCAAGGTGAGGTCGATCGATGGCCAGCTCAACGTGGAAGTCGCGGACGACGGGATCGGCGGAGCGAATCTTAACCGCGGATCGGGACTGAACGGCCTGGCCGATCGGATCGAGACTCTCGGCGGGATGCTTCAGATAAAAAGCCCCCCAGGACGCGGAACCCGCCTCGCCGCGCAGATTCCGCTGAACGCCGAGGCGGGTGAAACCACGACTGTCATCCGATCTTGATCCAGGGCCTGTACCCGCACTCAAGCCAATCGCCAGGGTCCATAGGCTGAACAGGCGTGAGGTGGAGGTTGCCCTTGCCGTCCACGGTGAAGGTGAAGCTCAGGATGGTGCTCGGATCCCACTCGGGGATGAAGTTGATCTGGTTTCCGGTAAACGAGTAAGTGGCGTCTTGGCCGAAGCAGCCGCCTTCAACCTTGCCGTCCTGCAGCTTCACGGTATGTGTGTGGGGGAACAGGTCGATTTCAGGGTCGTTGAACCGGCGGGCGTCCTCTTTGGTCAGTGTGTAGCGGTAGGTTCCGTTCAACTCGGCGGACGCGGTCGCGGACTTCGCGTCGGCTCGGACTGGTGCCTTACCCCCGCAGCCGGCCGGGATGGCCAGCGGCTCGTCCGCTGGTGTCGACTGTTTTAGCTCCTGAATCTGCTGGATGAACGCCTTGGTTTGGGCGTCCTGCTCAAGGCTGGTGTACACAGGGGCGAAATCATTGCGCAGCGCTGCCAGATCCTCCTTCGAGGCGTTGGCGAAACGGGCACCCGCCTGGCAGGCTATTTTCAGGTTTTCGGCGTCGTGGTCAACGAGCTCGACGGAACGTTCCGCGGCGACCCGGGCTGCTTCTTCTAGCCAGTCTCGCTGCTGATCGGACAACTCGGCGAGCCGCTCCGGATTGCCGAGCAGGACGTCCAGCTGCGGCCACAAGTTGACGTTCGCTGTCACGTATGGGGCAGGCTGCGCCATTACGTTCTTTTGGTAGATGAGGAGATTCATCTCAAGCCCCTGAAGCTCGCCAGCGCTGAGCGCCTCCTGGCGCGAGCGACGGAAGACCTCTTTCGGGGTTGCGCCGAGTGCCTTGACGGCCTGAGCCTGACCCTGCGATTTGAGAGTGCCAAAAGTGATCCCATGCCAGTCTGCCGCCTCGAGCAGCGGGTGCTTCACCGCGACCGGTTTGCGTAGGCCGTCGGCGACAACGCCCAGGCCGTGCACACCCACCTCGTCCAGACCTTGCAGCATCTGGCTAGGAATGGCGGATGCGATGACAGCCTGCTCGAGCGCATAGCTGTCGATGAGCATGGGCGCCTGCAATGCCTGGAAGCTGGTCACTCCCATGGTGTCGAAGACCCGTGCACCAGCCCAGCCAAGATCGGCCTTCCTCGCAGCTACGGCCCGGACCACCTGCTGCTCCGCATCGTCCGCGTAGTCGCCATAGGCGCTGGTCACCTCGATACTGAGATTGCCGTCAGAACGCTCCTTGACCTGGGAGACGAAGTACTCAACGCCCGGGACCGCATCCAGGCCACCGTAAGCGTTGACCATCTGCAGCACCAGCGGCGGTGCTGCACCGCCTGCCTTGCCGCCGGTCGGTTCTCCACCACTGCACCCCCCGGCCACAATCGCTGCCATCACCGCAAGGCCGGTCATCGCCAGCCGAGCCCGACCATTCGTCGTACGCATGATCAACTCCTTTCTTTGACGCTTGCGTTTGACGCTACGAATCGGCGTCGCTCGGCACATCGTGGCTGTCTCCAGTGTGAACTGTGGCTAGCACGGACGCGCCCAGTGTGCGGTTGCATGCCAGAATCAGGCGGTGGCGGCTGTTCTGATGCAGCGAGGGAGGCTACCGCGGCTCGCCGCGGGGTTGGCAGCGCTCGCGACGGCGCTGGGCTCGCTTGCCATTGCCATAGGCCCGGGGCGAAACACCACGTACGCCGCACACTCCGCCCTCGCCGCAACCCTCATGGTGGGTGCGGGCGTCGGATTGATCCTGGCCGGCCTTATCACCGCATTTTTCGGACCTGGTGGGCGGACCGGTGATCTTGCAGTTCTAGCGGGCGTGGTTTGGTTCGCACCCGTGTGGGTTGGTTGGAACAACGGCCCTCCACTGCTTCGCAGCGTCGGGATGTTTGCCGCTGTCTTCGCCCTCCCGCTCTTCATGCATCTGATCATGGCGGCGCCGAGTGGCGGGCTCCGCGGAGCCGCCGCGCGGGCTCTGGTCCTCACCGCCTACCTGGAGGCCGGGTTAGTCGCGGTTGCGCTGGGACTGGTTCGAGATCCATTCTTCGACCCCAATTGCTGGGCCAACTGCACCGACAACGTGTTCCTACTTCGCTCGCTGCCTGGCCTGGCGAGGGGAATCGAATCGGCGCACCGATGGTTCACCGCCCTCGCAGCGATCACGTTGGTCATCGTCATCGCCTGGAGGCTGCTGACAGACTCTGGTCCGGCTCGCCGTACACTATTGCCCTTCGCGGTGCCGGCGGCTCTGCTGGCGATTGCGGTTGTCGCACACGCGGTGGCGCTGCAACGGATCCCCCTCGAGGACCCATCCCAGCCGGCCTTTCAGAGCATCTTCATCGTCGAATGCGGCGCAGTCCTGCTTCTCGACGCCGGGCTGGTTTGGGCCACGGTACGGATGCGGCTGCAGCGCCGTGCCGTCGCCCAGATCACGGCGAACTTGGGCCAGGCGCCACCGCCGGGATCTCTGCAGGCCGCACTCGCTCATGCTGTCGATGATCCCGAACTCCGGATCGCCTACTGGCTCCCGGATTCCCAAGGCTATGTCGATGCTGAAGGTCGACCGGTCACCGAGCCGACCACCGGGCCCGGTCGCATGTTGACAACGCTCGTACGCGACGGCCGCAAGATTGCGGTCGTCTCCCACACTGCAGCCCTCCCTGATCTGGAGCGGGCAATTGGCGCAGCCGTCCGGCTTGCGCTGGAGAACGAGCGCCTGCAGGCCGAAACACTGGCTCAACTCGAGCAGTTGCGCGCGTCCCGGGTTCGCATCGTAGAGACCGGCGATGCCGAGCGTCGTCAGCTGGAACGCGATCTGCACGACGGCGCCCAGCAAAGCCTGCTGGCGCTCACTTATGACCTCCGGCTCGCTCGCGCGCAGGCGCAGTCCGACGACGACAATCCCACCGCGTCGTTGCTCACCGAGGCGACTGGGGAGGCGCAGACTGCCTTGAGCGAGCTTCGTACCCTCGCTCATGGCATCTACCCGGCGATCCTTGGCGAAGCGGGCCTTGCACCGGCCGTGACTAGCCTCGCCGAGACCGCCGCCGTACCACTGGAAATTCGCAACATGAGCGAGGGGCGCTACCCAACCGCCGTAGAGACAGCCACTTATCTCCTCGTCGCCGACGCGCTTGAGGACGCCACAGGCCGCGGCGCGAGTCATGTGATCGTGGATATCTTTCAGGACGGTGAATGGTTGATGGTCATGGTGGAGGATGACGGCCGCGACCGGACCTCTGAGCTAGTCCATCTCGCGGACCGGGTCGGAGCCCTGGAGGGCCGGCTGATCGTTGAGCCGACACGACTGCGGGCGGAGCTTCCGTGCGGGTAGTGGTGGCGGACGACGTCATGCTCACCAGGCAGGGCATCGTTCATTTACTGACTAGCGCTGGCATCGAGGTCGTCGCCGAGGCCCAGGACGCCCAAGGGCTGCTGCGCGAGGTGCGCCTGGCCCTGCCGGATGTGGCGATGGTCGATATCCGGATGCCGCCAAGCCATACCGACGAGGGCTTGGTCGCGGCCCAAGTCATCCGCGATGAACTGCCGCAGGTCGGCGTCCTGGTCCTGTCCGAATACGTCGAACCCGCCTATGCGATGCGGCTGTTACAGGAGCAGCCCGAGCGGGTCGGCTACTTACTGAAGGAACGCGTGTTCGACATCGCCACGGTGGTGGACGCCCTGCGACGGATTACCGATGGCGAGACGGTCATCGACCCGACAATCGTCGCGAGACTGATGAGCCGCCGGCGCCGGAACAATCCGGTTGCGCGCCTGAGCGAGCGGGAACGGGAAGTGCTTGGGCTGATCGCCGAGGGCATGTCGAACCGAGCGATCGCTGCCCGCTTGTTCGTCACTGAACGAACGGTCGAAGCCCACGTCACACAGATCTTCCAAAAGCTCCGGCTCCATGAGTCACCTGACCAGCACCGCCGCGTCCTCGCCGTCCTGGCCTTCCTCCGCACCTGACATGATCCCCCTCTCGACTTCGACACCAGAGGTCGAGGCGGATGTCACCTGCATCGCAGCGTGGGATGTTTGACCATCCGGCGCGACTAGATCCGCGTGCGGTGAAAGTTGAGATGTGACTTGCTTGGCGTCGGACCGCGCTGGCCTTGATAATGCGAGCCGTACTGGGCCGACCCGTACGGGTGTTCGGCCGCCGTGCTCAGGCGGAAGAAACACAGTTGGCCGATCTTCATGCCCGGCCAGAGCTTGATCGGCAGCGTCGCCACATTGGACAGTTCGAGGGTCACATGACCTGAGAATCCAGGATCGATGAAGCCTGCGGTGGCGTGAGTCAACAACCCGAGCCTGCCGAGCGACGACTTGCCTTCCACGCGGGCCGCGATGTCATCGGGAAGTGTCACCACCTCATAGATGGAGCCCAGGGCGAATTCACCCGGATGCAAAATGAATGGCTCATCACCCTCAGGCTGGACGAGCCGAGTCAACTCGGACTGGTCCGCCGAGGGATCGATATGCGGATACCGGTGGTTTTCGAAGACGCGGAAATATCGGTCGAGCCGAACATCGATGCTCGACGGCTGCACCATGTCGACGGCATACGGCTCGAGCGTGATGCGGCCAGCGGCGACTTCGGCCTTGATGTCCCGGTCGGAGAGCAACATGGCGGGACCATACCGCGGTAGGCGGCTAGCCAGGCTAGCCGCGCTTGATCTCCAGCCAGTGATCACCGATGGAGATGATCGCCCCCTCACCGACCCGGACTATCTCGCCGGCTTTGCACCGGGTCGACAACCCGTTCGTGGTGGAGACCATCGAGCCGTTGGTGGATCCGCGATCTACGACGTACACGCCACCAGCATCCACACCCACCGCCAGATGGGACTTCGAGACGGTACGCGTCTCGTCGGCGATCTTGATCAGTTGCGCATCCTCCTCGCCAGCCCTCGGCTGCGGGTTTCGACCCAGCAGGACGAGTCCGTCGATAGGGATCCGCCTCCCGTCGTCCAGCAAGATCGACCATTCCTGGACGTAGGGCGAACCAGAGCCGGCCGTCTCATCGCCGAAATCTTGGCTGCGCTGCTCAGGCATCTCTCGATAAGAAGGTGAAGCGCCCGACGGAGAACCATTCGGCGAATGTGGCGCCAGACCAGCGTGCTGCGCGGGCGAATACATTTCGCTACTCGATCCGTACGGCTGCTGCGGTCCGTACGGCGCGCCTGGGTAGGGAGTCGCGTACTCGTTGCCTCCATACGGGCCAGCCGGATACCCGGCCATTCCGGGCGGCGGGGCCAACTGGCCAGGTGGCGCGGGGGTACGTGCGGAGCCGTAGGCTTCGTCCCCGTAGCTCGGCGACATCGCCGCGCGGGCTCCACCCTGGTACGGCTGGGTGCCCCTTCCGACCTGCGCCGGCGGCGGAACGGCTGCGCGCGTCGGCTGCACCGGGGGCGCAAGTACTCGCTCCTTGATCATCACCGCCGTGGCGGCCAGGTCGTGCCAGCCCTGCTTGCGTGGGTGACTCAGCTCCATGATCAACATAATCAGCAGGCCGATGCCGGTGACGTATAAGGCCCAGAACACCAGCTCCCGTACCAGAACCCGACCCCAGCCGATGGGCCGGCCATCGAGAAACCCCACCAGCTGTAGCTTCATGGCTCGCAGCCCGGGACTCGCCGCTCGGACAGCGAGCGTGTACCAGACCAGGATCAGCCAGCCGATCACCAGCACTGCACCGATGAGCACAACGGTCGTCTCAAGCCCACCCGATGCGGTCGGGAGCAACAAGGCGAGCGCGACACCGACGACAACCGGAACCGACAGGTTGATCAGATAGGCAACGAATCGCTTGCCAAGCGGCCCGACCTCCACCCCGGGTGGCAGGCCTGTCTCGCGATTCGGGCGACCCGGCACGGGCGATTCCATCTACGCTCCTCGTGTTTGGTGACTGGTTCGCAGCAGAGACGCTACTGCGGAAAGTCAATTAATACAGACACTCCATCACCGAGCTCCACGACACTTCCCACTTGGACAGGGACCCGTTCGCCCGGAGCGAGCTGCTGACGATCCCCGGCTCCAGGCCGTACCAGAACCGTTCCGTTCGTGGAGTTCAGATCAGTGACAACAATCTGCCAGTCATCTGGGGCTACCTCGAGATGTGTCCGGCTGATGTCGTGATTCGGGCTCGGGACGGTCATCAGCCGAGGTGCGTGGCTGCTTGACCTATCGCTCGAAGGCGCCCGGCCTATCAGGACCGGCCGGTCGAGCTCGGCGCTTGACCCGTCGGAGGCGCGAAGCACCGCAAGTACCGGGTGCGCGACAAACTGCGGTCCATGACTGCCGACAGGGCTGCCGCAGACCCGACACCTGGTGGCATTCGGGGGGCTGACGTGTCCGTTGGGGCACAACACCGCCAGAATCGCTGAGTGCTCCATATCGGGCCATGATTCGGACTCAGCCCCAGGATGCGGAGCCAATGTGCCAGCACGATCCTCTGCCAGGTTGGGGGCGACAGCAGTTTCGAGCTTTTGTGGCGCTGTTGCATCACGCTCGGCGCCAGCCTCAGGCTCATCGAAAGGGGACGGTATGAGCTCGGTTGCGGCGTTGTGCAGAGCGGCGGCCTCGTCTGCGATCTCATCTGCGGGCAGCTCAGCGGTCTGGCCGATAGGTACGTCAGCTGCGGCTGCGTCAGCTGCGACTGATTCGGCCGGCTGACCCTGCGGTGAGGAGACCTGCGCCTGCTCGGAGGCATCGAGGACCACCGATGAGGCGCGTACGGCTCCCACCACAAGCGGTAGCTCGAGCAGGGTGTCATCTCCCTCGTGGGGGATCTCCACCCGGATCTGGTCCACACCAGCGAGCCCAACCTCATTCCACGTCTGAATACCTTGCCCATTTGCCACGACCTTGCCGGTCGCGAGATCGACAACCGAAATCTGGCCGCGTATCAGAGAGCGCATGCCGTCTGCAGTCCAGAAGAAGGCACCGAAGCTGGGCAGTTCATCGATCTTGAAACTC
>JBKPAB010000110.1:0-3153 GCA_046726195.1 Actinomycetota bacterium | reverse complement strand
CAGCGATGGCATCCAGCGGGCCTTCCACGATCACCGGGATGGCGCCGACAGAGAGCTGGTCGTCGAGGAGGCCGAACAGTTGCGCTCCCTTGTGAAACAGCGGGGTGTCGCCGGTGTTGAGGTATTTGGGTCCAGTCCGGTCGACATCGGTGAGGTCGGGACGCCGTCGCCCTACGAATCCGAGAACCTGGCCATCATGGATGATCGGGCAGACGACCCGGTCCCGGAACCGGTCGATCAGCCGGCCGGTGCTTGCGATGACGGCGACACCGGTGATCAGCATTTCTTCGTCGGTGACCCCGAGGTGTCGGAGGTGGTCGACGAGGCTGGTCCAGCCTGCGGGTGCTTGACCGGGCTGGAATCGGTGGTCGTCGGTGATGTCCTCGCCGAGCCGGTCTGCCAAATAGTGCTGCCCCCACGAGGACGGGAACTGATGTCGGAAGTAGCCGAGGCTGAGCTGGTTGACCTCGACCATGCGGTCCTCGCTGACCGGGCATTCTCGCCACGCCATCGCTCGGGTGAACATCCGGGTGACGTCGGCGTCGGTCTGCTCTGGAGGGTCGGCAACGTCGCGAAGCATCGCGGCAACCGCGAGGTCTGCTTCGATGTAGCGTTCGTTGTCCGCCGGGTCAGCGGGCGTGGCTGCGGCGGCTCTCCGGGCCGCTAATGCTTCTTCGGATGGGGCAGCTATTGCGCTCTCCGCGGTCGACGGGTCACGGGCGATCGATGCGTCATCGGACACGAGACTCGGACGCGGCTGATCGCTGTCGTCTGCGAGGACAGGCTCTAGTGCCACTGAGATGCGCCACACCATCGCCTGGCACTGGTCGACATCGGTTGGGCTGAGGCCATTATTGGGTGTGGAGATGAGGTCTTCGACTCGCCAGCCGCGTTGCAGTGCGTGATCGACTGCCGTAACTGAGGCGGGCCACCACGGACTGGTCTGGATGAGCTGCGCACGGTCGGTGCCGATGAGCTCGGCAAGCCTGGATTCCCAGGGAACCGTAGGGACGGCGGGACGGTTGATTTGGGCAGATAGGGGTGGGTTGAGATGACGGCAGATCCGCCACCACAGTGCCGCTGCGGCATGATCGTCAGGCAACGCCTTTTCGAGCACAGCCGCGCGCAGCAGCTGTTTGGCGTCCACCCCGGCGCGTGAGATGGCGGCCAAGCGGCCGGCCAGAATCGGCGAGAAACTGTCCTCGCTTATGTTCGGTGCAAGCTGTGCCACCAGCGGTCGCCACTCTCGCCACGCGGGTGCCACACCGTCGGCCAGCGCCTGGTCGAGGCGGCGTTGCCAGATCCGGGCCGCCTTGTGTCGCTGAACTTGACCGGTGGGGCGCCGGTCGTCTGCACTGACGCCCATCGCGGCCCGCCATACCTCGACGTGCTCGATCACTTGGGATGGTGGCTGTCCCCAACCCGGCCCAGCCCACGTCGGTCGCTGGTCAGCATTCGCGCTGGCCCGGATCCGGTCAGCCAGCTCCCTGACGGTCGCCGCTCGGGCGGTCAAATAGCTTCCCCACATCTGGTGTGCTTGGAGGTGCTGGGGAATGGCGGGTAGCCAGGGCAGCGGACCGGGTCCCGGGGTAGCCGGTGTCGTCGAGTCGCCAGCCCAAGACGGCGGCGCGATCGACGGCGCTGTCCAGCTCGCGAGCGTCGACCACGCTCAACAGCTGTGCGACGGGGTCAATGCCGGAAGTGGAGACTAGCAGCAGTCGCGCCCGCAGTGTGGGCCATGCCGGCTCGTCGGCGAGACCCGGCACGGCCTGCTCGGCAGCCTTCTCCAAAGCCACCACGACTTCTGGTCCCGCGATATCTTCGGCGGCCACATGGAGTGCATCGACGTATCGCCGAGCCGCATCAGCAAGCCGGGCGGCAGGATCATGTTGGTCACGCTGCAAGGTGGTGGCCGAGCGTGCGGCGTCGTCGCGCGCCAGGACCTGTTCGAGAAGGTCGGTAGCCGTGGAAGGCCGTACCGTCTGTGGCCAGAGGATGCTGTGGGGGTCGCCGTCCCCGACAACTTGCAGATAGAGGTGGTTGGCGACCCGGCCGCGGGTCAGCATGGTGTAGAGCTGCTGCCGGGATTCTTCACCGGTCGCGAGGCCGTGCATGGTGTCGACCGAGAGTCCCTGGGCGGCGTGCACCGTCGTTGCGTAGCCAAGCTCGGCGAAGGTTTGAACGCAGGCGGCCGGCAGCCGTACCTGGTGGCGGTTGCGCAGGTGTTGGACCTCAAGATCGCCGTTGCCGCTGATTGCGCGTACGGTCCAGCGGTCGCCGTTTTTGACCCAGTCGGTCGCTGTGAGGCGCAGTTGGCGGTTGTTGCTTCGGGTGATGATCAGGTCGCCGACACTGGCGTGGTTCCCGTCGGCCAGCGCCAGCTCTGCGTCGGTGGCGGGGCGAGTGTCGGCGAGTCGGTGGGTGCGGGCTCGCCGGTTTAATGCGGCGACAAGGTCGCGGGTGGGTGCGAGCATGATCGAGTCCAACCCCGTGGAGCGGTCGTGCTGCCAGGCGGCGAAGACGTGCTCGGTGGTGGTGGAGAGGTCACCGACATGTATCCGATGGTTGTCCAGGTAGAACCCGATCGCCTCGGGTTCGCCACCGCGTAGGGAGAGGCTCGCGGCCGCTTCGGCCGGATCGGCGAACCGCAGCGGGTCGCTGAGCCGGACCGCCCCATGAGTCGCCTCGATGTCGCGGAGAACCCCGCCGGCACCGATCGCGGAAAGCTGCTGGTCATCCCCGATCAGCCGGACACTGCCGCCTCGGTCAACGATGTGGCTGACCGCCGCGTCAAGGGAGAGGGTGTCGGCCATGCCCGCCTCGTCGATCACCACCAGGGTGGACGGCCCAATGTCTGCCGCCCACTCCGGCGGCTGCAGCTGGTGCAGTGAGGTAGTGAGTTTGGCAAGGGTTTCACAATGAGCGTGAATTTGGTTGCGCAGCACAGCAGCCGCAGCAGCTGTCGGAGCGAGCCCCATCACGGTGCCGCCGCCGTGACGCCAGGCGGTCGCAAGGGCCCGCATCGCGGTTGTTTTCCCGGTGCCCGCCGGCGCGATCGCCAGCTGCAACCGAGCACCCGAGCTCGACATCTCCCGAACCAGTCCGGTCTGCCCGGCGTTCAGAGTGATCCCATTAGCGGTCGCTTCCAGCAGC
>JBKPAB010000109.1:0-10444 GCA_046726195.1 Actinomycetota bacterium | reverse complement strand
TCATCCCCCTTGTGTCTGGACAGCATTCCCTGGCAGTAGCCAGCAGGAGAGTCCCGGCGACCTAATAAACGAGTGCTCACGCCAACCCGGCGGGCACGACATCCCATCAGCGGTTCGACCCTCCCGACCACCGGCGGGGGCCCCATCTGTGCATAGGACTCCCAGGGGGTCCTGGTTGCAGGAGAGCTCACCCGCCGGCGGCTACCGGCACCGAGTCTGCACCAGAACCGGACCCGGTATCTCTTATTAGGTTGCAACGTATGCAGAGCGCCAGCAGTCTACGTAAGCGTAGATTGCTGACGGGCGATTAGGAGCGTGCGGGTTCTAGCGAGAGCGAGACCGAGTTGATGCAGTAGCGCAGGTCGGTCGGGGTGTCGTACCCCTCGCCCGCGAATACGTGGCCGAGATGTGAGTCGCAGGTTGCGCAGCGAACCTCGACTCGCTTCATGAAGAGTGAGTTGTCTTCGATGTAGCGGACCCGATCTTCGGCCAGTGGCGCGAAGAACGACGGCCAGCCACAGTGTGACTCGAACTTCTGATCGCTTCTAAACAGCTCCGCCCCACATGCCTTGCAGCGGTAGACGCCTTCGGTCTTGGTGTTGGTGTATTCCCCGGTAAAGGGACGCTCGGTCCCAGCCTGGCGGAGCACGTGATACTCAAGCGGGCTCAGCTGAGCGCGCCACTCGGCTTCGGACTTGATGACTTTGCCTACCTGAGCGGCTGGATTGTTTTGCGTGTCGGTCATGTCTGCCTTTCGCTTGCCCTGGCACGTCCATCAACCGCCAGCGCGGTCTGCCTGTTCCCGAGGGTACTCACTTATGCTGACGCCATGCCGGTGCCAGCGGTCGAGCTCGAGGTCGGTAACCGCACGGTAAGGGTGACCAGCCCGGACAAGATCTACTTCCCTGAGGTTGGGCTGACCAAGCTCGACGTCGTGTCTTATGTGGTTGCCGTCGGGGACGGTATCTTCCCCGCGCTCCGGGATCGGCCAGTCACCATGGAGCGGTGGCCTGGCGGCTACCGGCCGGACGTGAAGCTGAGCACCCGTAGCGATCACCATGGCGAGGCGTTCTATCAAAAGCGGGCACCGTCCAAAGGCATGCCCGACTGGGTTGAGACAGTGACCATCACGTTCCCGTCGGGGCGAACCGCCGATGAGGTTTGCGCAACTGAGCTGGCAACCATCGTATGGATGGCCAATCTGGGCACACTCCGATACCACCCGTGGCCGGTGACACGGGCTAACACCGAGAAGGTCGACCAGCTGCGCATTGATCTTGATCCACAGCCGGGCACTGACTTCACCGATGCGGTACGCGCCGCGCACGAGTTGCGCTCGGTGCTGGCCGACGCTGATCTTGTGGGATTCCCCAAGACCAGTGGGGGGAGGGGCGTGCACGTGTTCATACCGATCGAGCCCAGGTACGGTTTCATCGAAGCCCGCCACGCCGTAATCGCGATCGGCCGCGAGCTGTCCCGCCGGATGCCTGACCACGTCACGGTGAGCTGGTGGAAAGAGGAGCGCGGCGCCCGCATCTTCGTCGACTTCAATCAGATGGCTCGGGATCGCACCATCGCATCTGCCTACTCCATCCGGCCAACACCCAGAGCAGTGGTTTCGGCGCCGTTGACCTGGGAGGAGCTGAGCGAGGTTTCTCCCGAGGACTTCACCGTCAGCTCAATGCCAGGACGTTTCGCCGAGATTGGCGATGCCTGGCGATCCTTCTACGCGCTACAGCCTCGCAGCCTCGACGCTGCACTGGAGATGTACGCACGCGACGAGCGGGAGCTGGGCACCGGCAAATACGGCGGCGCGGAAATGCCGTATCCGCCTGACTATCCCAAGATGCCCGGTGAGCCGTCCCGTGTGCAGCCAAGCCGGGCGCGCTCGGACAACCCCGACTTCGCTTGAGCGCAACCGAACCGCCTCAGAACTGGCCGGCGCCCTCGGTTCTGACAACTCGGTAGTTAGCGAACAATGCCCCGTCGTCGGCATACAGGGCATGATGCAGCCGAAACGAGCTCAGCGCTGGCAGGGCCGCGCCACTGGTGGAGCGTCGACCCAGTCCGCCGACCACAACAGGTGCGAGCGTCAATGAAACCTCATCGACCATGCCGGCGGCGAGCAGATCGTTATGCAGCCGCGGGCCGCCTTCGCAGAGCAGCCGTGGCAGGCCCGCGCCGGCCAATTGATCAATGATCAGTGCCAGATCGATTGTGCTGCCTTCCGCCTCGAGCACTGTCACGCCCGCGGCTCGCAATGGTCCAAGATCATCCGCCGGCTTGCCGGAGGTAGTGACGATCATGACGGCCCCTCCGACGCCTTCGGCCGGCGTGGCAATCGCCGGATCGAGATCAGCACTCGCCGAGATGATCACCAATGTCGGATACGGAGCGAGACCCTCCTGCTCGCGAATCCGGAGCTGCCACGGCTCAAGGTCAATGGCGCGGTAGCCCTCGACGCGCACCGTGTTAGCCCCGACCAGAACCCCGTCAGCCAAAGATCTTTGCAGGGCAAAGACCTCATGATCACTCTCGGTGCCGATGCTGCCCGACCGCCCGTCGGGACCTTGCACCGAGCCATCGAGCGACATGACGAAGTTGCTGCGGATCCAGGCTCGGCTCTCTGGTGCGGGAAAACGGTACAGCTCGATGAGGTCGGATTCATCGACAGTTTGGGGGCTTCCGCCATCAGGGCCGAAGATCAGCTGCACTGCACTATCGTCGCACGTCATACCGGGCAGCCATGCCCGCTGAGCCCGTCGAAGCGCCTCTCGACAAGCTCAGGTGCGGCACAATCGGCGCATGGCCAACAAGAGCGAGGTCGACTCCGGGTCCCGCCCGACCACGGAGCCCATCAGTGGGCTGCTCCGGCTGCCCGCCGGCAAGGTGGACATGGGAAGACTCGACCCCAGTGCGACACCGGGCTTCCCGGGGGTGAAGCGTGACGCGCGAGCGATCACTGCGGCGCTGGCGCCAGAGCTCAGCGATCTTCAGGAACGTCTGTATGCCGCGGGCCGGGTAGCGGGGTCGGCAGGCCGGAAGATCTTGGTCGTGCTGCAGGGAATGGACACCTCAGGAAAAGGTGGGGTCATTCGGCACGCCATCGGCATGGTTGATCCGCAAGGCGTGAAGATCAAGGGTTTTAAGGGTCCGACCGAAGAGGAACGTGCCCACCACTATCTATGGCGGATTGAGCGGGAGCTGCCGCCACCAGGTTTGATCGGCATCTTCGACCGCTCCCATTACGAGGATGTTCTTGTGGTACGGGTGCACAACCTGGTTGAGGAATCGGTATGGAGCCAGCGCTACGAGGAGATCAATGCGTGGGAGGAGGGCCTGGCCGAGCAGGGCACGGTGTTGATCAAGTGCTTTCTCAACATCTCCGCCGCCGAGCAGAAGAAGCGACTGATGGCCCGACTCGATGACCCGACGAAGCACTGGAAGTACAACCCGGGAGACGTTGACGAGCGCGCCAAGTGGCCGGCGTACATGGAGGCCTACCAAGCCGTACTGGAGCGCTGCAACACCGAGCGCGCGCCGTGGTACGTGATCCCAGCCGACCGCAAGTGGTATCGAAACTGGGCTGTTGCGCAGCTCCTGGCCGAGCACCTGCGCGCCCTCGACCTGGATTGGCCGGTCGCTACCTTCGATGTTGAGTCGGAGAAGGTCCGCGTCGCGGCGACTTGATTGCCGCGTGACCCTCTCTGCAGGAACGGAGGTACACGTTCGTTCCAGCTGCGATGCACACGTTGCAACGTGTGTCATGCGGAAAGAGCTAACGTACACGTTCGTTTCCGCTCCTGCTGCGGGAGAATCGCCCCGCGGGGTTACCGGCTGGCCGACGAGGGGCAGGCGTTACGCGCTGACCACGGAGAGGTGGCGTGCCGCCGCCGGCTGCCGATCGCTTGCGTCTACCTCTTCAAGATCGACCAGATCCATAGCCGCGATCACGTAACGGATCAGGGCGACCTCGGCGATTTCAGGCTCGCCACCCATGGGGGCCGAGACCGCTACGGCACCGGCGTTGTGGGCAAGCTGAGCCTGCCTGGTGTAGTGCAGGCCGGGCGCGAGGAACCAACTGCCAACGGCGATGTGCCGCCGACCTTGACCGCGCAGGGTCCTGATGGCTTCTGCGGTTGACGGCCCTGAGCCGGTCGCAAAGGCCGTCACGCACGGCAGCCGGTGATGGGTAGCCCATTGCCTGGCCCGTCGCGCGACGAGGGCATTGCTCCGGATATCACAGCTGCCTGCGGCGGCGAAAACAAGCCCATCCAACTCAGACACGTGCCGAGCCCGCAGCGCGTCACGAAGCCGCCGGTCGATGATCGACAGCAGCTGTGCCTCAGGCCCGATGGGACGGGAGGCCATGACTCGCAGTTGAGGGAAGTTCGCCTGCACCTGAGCAAGCAACGCCGGCACATCGGCCTGGGCGTTGAAGGCGTCCGACAACAGCAGCGGCACGAAGACGACCTCCTCGACTCCGTGGCTGACCAGCTTTTTGACGACCTGAATGCCGCTCGGCGTGCAGTGGTCGAGGAAGGCGACGTGGATGTCGAGCTCAGGTCGGATCGCTAGCAGACCCTCGCGGATCTGGTGGCTGACCCGCGGCACCTGGGGGTCGTGGCTTCCGTGGCCGAGGAGGACGAGGGAAGGAGCGGTCATGATGGCTTTCCTTATTGGGCTGGCTTTCCTTGATGTGCGAGACGGTGCGGGTCGGGCCTCGGTGTGGCCTCGGTCTTTGCGGTAAGCGGTGTCGAGCCGGCGAGCCCGGCTCCGAGGGTCCAGCCGTCGGCATCATCGACGATGATGAACGCCCCGGTGGCACGGTGTTCTCGGTAGGAGTCGATCGGCAGCGGCGAGGCCAGCGCCAGCCGGATGCGACCGATGTCGTTCAGGGTCAGCGAGGCGGTCGGCCGCCAGCAGGGCACAGTTCCGGCCTCGAAGTCGAGATCGAGTGCGCCCTCGATCGACTTCACCACGGCCCTGGTGATCGAGGTCCCGTGCTGGACGAGTACCCGAGCACCGACCGTGAGCTCGCGTTCGGCCAGCCAGCAGATGGTCGCGGTGAGATCGCGGATCGGTGCCGGGGGTGCGTCAGTGGCGGCAAAGATGTCGCCCCGGGAAACGTCGATGTCGGTGTTCAGGCGGATCACCACCGATTGCCCAGCCACCGCGAGATCGAGCGGCCCGTCGGGGGTGTCGATCCCTGAAACGACGGCATGGGAGCCGCGTGGCAGCACTACGACTTCGTCGCCGGGGCGTACCCGCCCAGACTCGATCTTGCCTGCGTAGCCGCGGTAGTCCCCGTTCACTTCTGGGGCACGAGTTGCCCACGGCGCCTGGGATGCCGTCTGGGGCCGGACGACATGCTGTACCGGGAACCGAAGCTCGGAGCCCACCGCAAGCCGAGTGTCGTCGACGTTCTCCAGATAGCCGAGCACGGTCGGGCCGTCGTACCAGGGGGTGCGGTGGGATCGGGTCACCACGTTGTCACCCTCGGTCGCCGAGACCGGGATGCAGTGCGTCTCCAGTACGCCGAGGCTACGAGCCAGCAGCGCGAAGTCAGTTGCGATCTTGGTGAAGACGTCCTCGCGGTAATTCACCAAGTCGATCTTGTTCACCACCAGGACGACGTGCGGCACGCGCAGCAGAGATGCGACAGCAAGGTGGCGGCGAGTTTGTTCGACAACACCCTTGCGCGCGTCGACCAGCAGCACGATGACATCGGCAGTCGAGGAACCGGTCACGGTGTTCCGCGTGTACTGCACGTGCCCTGGGCAATCGGCGAGGATGAACTTGCGCGCTGGAGTGGCGAAGTAGCGGTATGCGACGTCGATCGTGATCCCCTGCTCGCGCTCGGCACGCAGACCGTCGGTCAGCAGAGCAAGATCAGTTCGATCCAGGCCCCGGCGCTTACTCACCTGCTCAACATGATCAAGAGTGTCGGCGAGCACAGAGTTGGTGTCGAAGAGCAGCCGACCGACCAGAGTTGATTTGCCGTCGTCGACCGAGCCGGCTGTGGCAAGTCGCAGCAGCGTACGGCCACCGGTGAGGTTGGCCGTGGGGGAGAGGACCGTGGCGCGCTGGGGCATCAGAAGTACCCCTCCCGTTTGCGATCCTCCATCGCCGCCTCCGACAGCCGGTCGTCGGCGCGCGTCGCGCCGCGCTCGGTGAGCTGGCTGAGGCCGACTTCAGTGATCACGTCGTGCACCGTGCTGGCGGTGGAGAGTACCGCGGCTGTGCATGACATGTCCCCGACGGTTCGGTAGCGGACTGAACGCAGCTCAACAACCTCACCGGGAAGTGGCGGTGTGACATCGGTGATCGCAATCCACATGCCGTCGCGGAACGCCACCTCGCGTTCGTGGGCGTAGTAGATCGTTGGCACGTTGATCTTCTCTGCCGCGATGTAGTCCCAGACGTCCAGCTCGGTCCAGTTCGAGAGCGGAAAAACCCGCACGTGCTCACCCGGCAGGTGCCGGCCGTTGTACAGCGACCACAGCTCGGGGCGCTGGTTGCGGGGCTCCCACTGACCGAACTCGTCGCGCATGCTGAACACCCGCTCCTTGGCGCGAGCGCGCTCTTCGTCGCGGCGGCCGCCGCCGAAGACCGCATCGTGGCGGCCGTCGGTGATCGCATCCAGCAGCGGCAGGGTTTGAAGTGGGTTTCGGGTACGGTCCGGCCGCTCCCGAAGCCGCCCGTCGTCGATGTAGTCCTGCACGGTGGCGACCTTGAGGGAAGCGCCGTAGAACGCAACGGCTTCGTCACGGAACTGCAGCACCTCAGGGAAGTTGTGCCCGGTATCGATGTGCAGCAGCCCAAAGGGAATCGGAGCCGGCCAGAACGCCTTGGCCGCCAGGTGAAGCATGACGACCGAATCTTTGCCTCCAGAGAAGAGCATGATCGGCGAAGCGAATGTGGCCGCGACCTCACGAATAATGTAGATCGACTCGGACTCGAGGGCCTGCAACTCGCTCAGCGGTCGTAGTTGATCAATAGTCACCCGAAGTCCCTCTCTACGATCGCTGAGAGCAAGGCCTTCGACATCTGAACGGCTGTCGCGAGATCAACACTCGTCGTATCGACCACCAGCTCGGCCTGACTCGGCACCTCGTACGGGTCATCGACCCCCGTCAGACCGGTAAGCTCGCCGCGGCGCGCCCGAGCATAGAGACCCTTGACGTCACGAGCCTCGGCAACCTCGAGCGGCGTGGCAACATGCACCTCAGCGAACGGGACAGCCAGACGGCCATGATCATCTCGAACGGCGTCGCGCGCAGCGGCGTACGGGGCGATCACCGGCACCAGCACTATGACGCCGTGTGAGGCGAGCATCCGTGCTACCCAGCCAATCCGGGTGACGTTGATGTCACGATCCTCGCGGCTGTAGCCCAGGCCGGCCGAGAGGTGCGGCCGTACGTCGTCCCCGTCAAGCACCTGGACACGCTCGCCCGCCGCGTACAGCTCACGAGCCAGGGCATGCGCGATGGTGGACTTGCCAGCCGATGGTAGACCGGTGAACCATAACGTCGCGCCTCTCCTGGCGGGATGCAGCGGCGTGCTTTCGCTCTCATGCTGCCGGCCGAGCCCATCCGCAATAAGAGTCCGGGCGCTCATCGGTTGATCCCGCATTCGATCTTGGCGAACCCGACCCACCTGCCGGCGCGCGGATCGTCTTTGGGGGCTCTTCTCGTGCAGGGCTCACACCCGATGGAGGCATAGCCGTCGTCGAGCAATGGGTTGATCATGAGGTTGTTGATTTCGATGTAGCGCGCCACATCCTCATCCGTCCAGGCGGCGATGGGAGCGATTCTGATCAACTTCCGGGTGGCGTCCCACGCCACGACAGGGGTGTTGGTACGAGTCGGTGAGTCGGAGCGCCGCATCCCGGAGGCCCATGCGGCATACGGCTGAAGTGCCTTCCCGAGTGGGGCGACCTTGCGCAGCGCGCAGCACAGGTCAGGGTCGCGGGCGAACAGATCCTTCCCCCACGTCGCGTCTTGCTCGGCCACCGTCTGCTCGGGGGTGACGTTGATCACGTTGACGTTGTGTACCAGCTTGACGGCGTCCCGGGTGCCGATGGTTTCCACGAAGTGGTAGCCGGTGTCGAGGAAGATCACATCGATGCCGGGGGCTACTTGCTCGGCGAGGTGGATCATGACCGTGTCGGCCATGGAGGAGGTCACCACAAGCTTGGAGCCGAACTCATCGTAGGCCCACTGCAAGATCTCCAACGCCGAGGCATTTTCAAGATCACGGTTGGCCTGCGCGGCCAGGTCCGACAGGTCAAGTGCGGTGCTCACGCCGACTCCTGCCGGGAGACGTCAGACTCCCCGCTGCGGCCTCGGGGGCTCAGTCCGAGGAACGTCACTGAGAAGGCCCGCATGCAGCTGCGGCACTCCCAACCACCGGTCTGGAGAGGAAAGAGGGTTTCTTCCGCACAGTAGGGGCAATACAGCACCGTCTGACGAGTGGCGTGTGAGGGCTCAGCCATCACGACAGCACCAACTCGTCGGCCCGCGCGACCCACTGCGCAAAACGTTCACCATCTTGTCGTTCTGCTACGTAGTTGCGAGCGAGCCGCTCCACGTAGTCCGGCAATTCCTCGGCCGTCACCTTGTGACCGCGGAGCTTGCGACCGAAACCCGCGTCGAGCCCGAGACCACCGCCAAGGTGGACCTGGAAGCCCTCGACCTGGTTGCCGTCCGGCCCAACAACAAGCTGACCCTTGAGACCGATGTCGGCAACCTGGATCCGGGCACATGAGTTGGGGCAGCCGTTGATGTGCACGGTGATGGGGGAGTCCAGGGCACCCAGGCGACGCTCCAGTTCGTCGACGACCCGGGCGGCCTGGGCCTTGGTCTCGACGATGGCGAGCTTGCAGAACTCGATCCCAGTGCAGGCCATCACCGAACGACGCCAGACGTCACGACGTGCCGACAGCCCGCATTCTTCGACAGTGGCGATCAGCGAATCGACCTTCGACTCGTCAAGGTCGAGTACCAGCAACTTCTGCAGCGGGGTAGTCCGGATGCGACGGGAACCGTGGGCCTCGGCCAGTTCAGCGAGCCGTACCAGATTGCTACCGCTGACCCGCCCGGCGACCGGGGACAGCCCGACAAAGTATTTGCCATCCTTTTGACGGTGGACTCCAACGTGATCGCCAGGCTGGGTTGGCACGGGTGGCGCCGGTCCATCAATGAGGGGCCGCTTCAGGTACTCCGTTTCCAGCACCTCACGGAACTTCTCCGCCCCCCAGTCGGCCACCAGGAACTTGATGCGGGCGCGGGTCCGGAGGCGCCGGTAGCCGTAGTCGCGAAACACGGCGACGACACCAGCCCAGACCTCGGCTACCTCCTCACGCGGGACCCAGGTGCCGAGGCGTACGGCCAGCATCGGATTGGTGGAAAGGCCCCCGCCGACCCAAAGGTCGAAGCCAGGTCCGTGTTCGGGATGTACGACGCCGACAAAGGCGACATCGTTGACCTCGGGCGCTACATCATGTACCGGATGCCCCGTGAGGGCGGTTTTGAACTTCCGCGGCAGGTTGGCGTACTCGGGGTCGCCGATGTACCGGTCAACGATCTCGCGAATGGCTGGTGTGGGATCGATGATCTCCTCGGCCGCGATTCCGGCGACGGGAGAGCCGAGGATGACACGCGGGCAATCGCCGCAGGCCTCGGTGGTATGGAGGCCGACCGCCTCAAGGCGTCGCCAGATCTCGGGAACGTCTTCGATTCGAATCCAATGCAACTGGACGTTTTGCCGATCGGTGACATCGGCGGTGTCACGGGCGAAATCGACAGAGATTTGGCCGATCACCCGCAGTTGCTCAGTGGTCAAGGCGCCGCCGTCGATGCGGATGCGCAGCATGAAGTACTCGTCATCCAGCTCCCACGGCTCCAGGGTCGCGGTCTTGCCTCCGTCGATACCGGGACGCCGTTGCGTGTAGAGCCCGTACCACCGGAAGCGGCCGCGGAGGTCGTTGGGATCAATCGAGGCGAAGCCGCGTTTGGCGTAAATGTTCTCGATCCGCGCCCGGACGTTGAGCGGGTGGTCGTCTTTCTTGGACTGCTCGTTGGGGTTTAGCGGCTCACGGTAGCCGAGTGCCCACTGCCCCTCGCCTTTCTTCCGTCGCGGCTTGACTGTCTGGGCTCGCGAGGCAGTGTTTTTGGGGTCAGGGGTGGTGCGGCTCGGGGTGCTGGTCTTGGCGGCGGTCTGGATGGTCATCGGGCTCCTCGTTCTGGAAAAGCAGCGCGAGCCGGTCTGGCGAAGAGGCGATCATTGCCAGGCGGATGCTGCGGGCCAGTGGAATTAGGCAGCGCAGCAGTGACACATCATTGACTTCGTCCGGCCAAGATCGACGAAGCGTCGCGCGGTGAGATCGAGGGACCGCAGGGTTTCCGGAGCGATGCGCACGGACCAACACTCCGCTAGTCGG
>JBKPAB010000108.1:0-2604 GCA_046726195.1 Actinomycetota bacterium | reverse complement strand
CGGCGTTCGCTGCCGTTCCACCCCAACGGCATGACCTTCACCGCGTACAGCGATAGCGAGGTGCTGTGCGAGCGCACCTATTACTCGATCGGTGGCGGGTTCGTCCTGGACGACGACGAGACCGGACATCCTCAGCTGCTGCCAGATCCGACGCCGGTTCCCTATCCGTTCCGCACCGGGACCGAACTGCTGGATTACTGCAGCCGGGAGAACCTGAGCGTCAGCCAGGTGATGCTGGCTAATGAGTGTGTACGGCGCCCCGAGGCGGAGGTACGTGCTGGCTTGGTCAGGATCTGGTCGGTTATGACCGAGTGTATCGAGCGCGGCTGCAACACTTTCGGAGTTCTTCCCGGTGGCCTCAAGGTCCGACGTCGTGCGGCGGAGATGTACCAGCGGCTCACAGAGACCGCGGGCCGTAACGAATACGATCCCCTCGCCGCCATGGACTGGGTGGCGTTGTGGGCGCTGGCGGTTAATGAGGAGAACGCCTCGGGTGGACGGGTGGTGACCGCGCCCACCAACGGCGCCGCCGGGATCATTCCGGCCGTCCTGCATTATGCGGTGGAGTTTGTGCCCGGCACGGGCGATGACGAGATCGTCAAGTTCCTGCTGGTCGCCGGTGCTCTCGGCGCGATCTACCAACAGACGGCATCGATCTCCGGTGCCGAGGTCGGCTGCCAAGGTGAGGTCGGCGTGGCATCCTCGATGGCCGCGGGTGCGCTTGCCGAGATCATCGGTGGGACGCCGGAGCAGGTGGAGAACGCCGCTGAGATCGGCATGGAGCACCATCTTGGGCTTACCTGCGATCCGGTCGGCGGACTCGTTCAGATTCCTTGCATCGAAAGAAATGCGGTCGCCTCAGTGAAGGCGATAACAGCGGCGCGACTGGCACTCCACGGCGACGGTCGGCACACCGTCAGTCTCGACAAGGTGATCAAGACGATGATGCAGACCGGTGCCGACATGAAGATCAAATACAAGGAGACCGCGCGCGGCGGGCTAGCCGTCAATATTGTGGAGTGCTGAGAATCCTCAGACAGCCGCTTTCGATTCCGGCGCTCTCAGCCAACCCGAGGACTCGACTCCCTAAGAAGCCGACTGCTCGTGCCCGCTCGGCGAGGTCAGCGCAACCGATAATTCTCCAGATCAGACAGTTGGCGACAATCCCTCAACACCGATTGCGAAGATATCCGCAAGATTTCAGGTAGAACCGCCTTGGGAACCAGGCTTCGGGCCAACAGCTGATCTTGAATCGTGATGCGCCACTGGCGTATCTGGGTACGTAGCACTGCCCAGGAAGGCGTTGCTGCGCTAATCTTCTGACCAGCACGGGGTCCCTGTCCCCGGCTATGAATTTCCACTACGGATCGTCGGGCACGTACCTGCCCGTGGAAAGGAAGTGTGGCGTGGCCACTGTTTCATTTAGGGACGCAACCCGCGTCTACCCGGGTGCAGACCACCCCTCCGTCGACAAGCTCAACCTGGAGATCGGCGACGGCGAATTCATGGTCCTGGTCGGGCCATCCGGCTGCGGGAAGTCGACCTCGCTTCGCATGCTCGCGGGCTTGGAGGAGATCAATGCCGGAGCCATCTGGATCGGTGAACGCGACGTCACCGATCTTCCGCCCAAGGACCGCGACATCGCCATGGTCTTCCAGAATTACGCCCTGTACCCCCACATGACGGTGGCTGACAACATGGGCTTTGCTCTGAAGATGGCTGGTGTTCCCAAGACGGAACGCCAGCAGCGCGTTCAAGAGGCCGCTCACCTGCTCGGCTTGGAGGACTTCCTCAACCGGAAGCCGAAGGCGCTCTCCGGTGGCCAGCGGCAGCGCGTCGCGATGGGCCGTGCCATCGTCCGCTCACCGCAGGTCTTCTTGATGGACGAGCCGCTGTCCAACCTCGACGCCAAGCTCCGCGTCTCCACCCGCACTCAGATCGCGGCCCTGCAGACCCGGCTCGGCGTCACCACCGTCTACGTGACCCACGACCAGGTCGAGGCCATGACCATGGGCGACCGCGTGGCGGTGTTGAAGGATGGCATCATGATGCAATGCGACACCCCGCTGAAGTTGTACGACGCGCCGCGCAACCTCTTCGTCGCCGGCTTCATTGGCTCGCCTGCCATGAACCTGATCGAAGGCGAAGTGCAATCGGACGGCGTGCACCTGGGTGACTACACCGTTCCGGTGCCGCGCGAGACCCTCGCGAATGCACCCAACGAGAAGCAGCTCATTTTGGGAATCCGCCCGGAGAACTTCGAACTCTCCGACAACCCGGAGAGTCGCGAGGGCATCCCGATCGATGTTGGCGTCGTGGAGGAGCTGGGCGCCGATGCGTTCGTCTACGGGACTTTGTCTGGAATCGCCGAGGACGAGTTGATCAGCGCCCAGCAGATCGTCGCTCGGATCCACGGCCGTACGCCGCCAAACCGCGGCGAAAGTGTGCGGTTGCTCATCGATCCGACACACGTACACGTGTTCTCCAAAGTGACCGGCGACCGCATCTCTCCCGAGTTGCATAGCGTGAGCGGCTGATCAGAACGGCTGGCCTCTCGCACCTCGTCAAACATCGGCCCTCCGCACACCGTGCGGAGGGCCGATT
>JBKPAB010000107.1:0-17974 GCA_046726195.1 Actinomycetota bacterium | reverse complement strand
GGTTTGGATCGGCGCGTCGTCCACCGGGTCTGAAGTGGCAAGGCTCAGCAGCCGGAATGTCGTCCAATCGCTGCCCGCCTCGCTGACCCCGTACGCCACCAACTGGCCGTTGCCACTAACCGTCAGGCTGGCCAGCGAGCTGGTGCCGTCCTCGGAGAAGGTGTTGGGGTCGACCAGCACGCGCCCCCCCGCCAGCAATTCCTCGATCGACGATGCGACATAAGTCACATCCTGGTTCTGGGTGCCGTCGTTCCTACTGACGAAGTAGTGGCCAGCGCGTTTGAACGGTACGCCTGCGCGAGGCTGCTTCATCAGTTGTTGCATGGAGTCCAGAAACCACGGCCGATCGGGCAGTGACTCCACGTAGGCGCCGGTGAACTCGTTCTGCCGCTTAACCCACTCGGCAGTTTCAGGTGATTCGGGGTCTTCCAGCCAACGGTACGGGTCGGCGATCGGCATTCCGTGCAGCACTTCGACAACATCGTCCCGACGCGTTTCCGGAAATTGAGCCACGCTCGAGAAGGCTACTCGGTCCTTGTTCACAAGAAATTCATCAGTTGTTGAATTCTGTTAACCTTGGCTCTATCGTCTGTTCATGGCGCAAATCGTGGACCTCTCAGACGTCGACTCGGCCGTGATCAACACGGTCGGCGGCAAGGCGCTCCATCTCGTAATCATGATCTCGGCCGGGCTGCCGGTGCCAGGCGGCTTCTGCGTCACAACCGACGCCTACCGTGCGGTAGTGCAGGGACGGCTGGATGACTTGATGGACAAGCTCGCGGCCGCAACAGACCCGAGCGCGGTGGCGGCCGCCGCTGAGGAGGCCAGGCGGCGAGTGATGGCCCTGGACGCTCCGGCCGAGCTGCGAACTGCGATCAGCGATCACTACAACGCGCTTGGCGACGATGTACCGGTTGCGGTGCGCTCATCGGCGACGGCCGAGGACTTGGCACACGCCAGCTTTGCCGGCCAACAAGACACCTACCTCAATGTGGTTGGTGCGGAGGCACTAATCGACGCGGTCCGGCGGTGCTGGGCCTCGCTGTGGACCGATCGTGCCGTCAGCTATCGCAATGCCAATGGGATCGATCACCGCAGCGTGGCGCTGGCTGTGGTCGTACAGCACATGATCGATGCGACTGCTGCGGGTGTGATGTTTACCGCAAATCCGATCACGGGCAGCCGGAACGAAACCGTGATCGACGCAGCCCCAGGACTCGGGGAGGCGGTGGTCTCCGGTGCGGTCAACCCGGACCATTTCGTCGTGAACTCCGTCGACCGCAGGATTGTGGCGCGCCGGCTGGGAGACCAACGAATGATGATCGCCAGCCTGCCTGGCGGCGGCACCGAACATCGCGAACTTACCGAGCGGAGCTCCGAAGCCTGCCTCGACGACCAGCAGGTGCTGCAACTTGTTGATCTTGGTCAGCAGGTCCAGCGGCACTACGCGGCGCCGCAGGACACTGAATGGGCGCTCGACTCAGCCGGCCGTTTCTGGTTGACCCAGGCGCGGCCCATCACTACGTTGTACCCGCTGCCGCGCACCCATAAGCCTGGCCTCCGGGTGCTGATGTGCCTGAGTCTGGCGCAAGGCCTGACAAGACCGATCACTCCGATGGGCATCGCTGCGGTCCGTGTAATCGGCACGTCAGTCGCCACCATGCTGCGGATGCGCCCAACACAACCACTTGCCGGGCCGCCCGCGCTGCACGCCCCGGGCCAGCGGATTTATCTGGACATGACCCCCGTGTTGCGCAATCGCATCGGACGCCGGGCCGTGATCGCAATATTCGGAATCATGGAGGCGCGAGCTTCGGCAGTCCTGAGAACGCTCGGGGAGTGGCCGGAGTTTTCGATCATCGACTCGTCGGACCACACAGTGCTCCGGCACATTGCCGGTGCGGCGCTGCACAATAAAGTGCCGGTGCGCATTGCGATCGGGCTGGTAAAGCCGGAATGGGCCTATCGGGGGATCGCCGCGACCGAGCGCCGGCTACGCCGAACCCTGACCGTACCCGCCAATGCGACAGCGTCACAACGTCTCGATTTCGTCGAGCAACAACTCGGCGAGCTCTTCTTCGTGATGCCGCGAATGCTCGGGTACGCCCTGGGTGGTGCGCTGATGCTCCTGGCATCTCACCGGCTGGTGCGTGATGTCGCCGAACCAGGCGAACTCCAGGAGGTGCTCCGCGCGCTGCCGCACAACGTCACCACGGAGATGGATCTCAAGTTATGGGAACTGACCCTTCAGATCCGCCAAGACGAGCCTTCGCGTACGGTGTTCAGCAACTCGGTGGTGCCTGATCTTCTGCAGCGCTACCGGGAGCGTGCCTTGCCACCTGTGGCGCAGCGTGGGCTTCAGGCGTTCCTGCGCCGCTACGGCCATCGGGCGGTCGCCGAGATCGACCTCGGCATGCCGCGCTGGTCCGATGATCCGAGCCACCTGCTCGGGGTGATCAGCAACTATCTGCAGCTCGCTGAATCCGATCTTGACCCGGTCGCACAGTTCAAGTCAGGCGAGGCGAAAGCCGAATCCATGATCAGTAGTCTGACGACGCGCGTCGCACAGCGCAGCCTGATCCGGGCGCGCCTGGCCGGCTGGACGCTGAGGCGGGTTCGCCAACTCCTCGGCTTGCGGGAGTCCCCAAAGTTTCTGCTGATTGTCGCGCTTTCAGCGATGCGGGAGCCTCTCAAGGCGGTCGGGCGCGCACTGGCTGACACAAAGACAATCGATCAAGCTGACGATGTCTTCTTTCTCGATCTGGGCGAGGCACGCCGGGCCCTGGCCGGTGAGGACATGCGAGCGCTGGTCGCGGAGCGCCGAGAGGCGTATGAGCAGGAGTTGAAGCGGCGCCACATTCCTCGCTTGCTCCTCTCCGACGGGACCGAGCCGGAGGCGGTCGCTGCGGAGGCTGCTCGCGCGGACGGGGCACTTGCCGGAAGCCCAGCATCGGCGGGCACGGTGACCGCCAGAGCACGAGTCGTACTCGACCCCGTCGGTGCCCATCTAGAGCCTGGCGAGATCTTGGTGGCACCTTCGACCGATCCCGGCTGGACGCCGCTGTTCCTGACGGCGGGCGGGCTGGTGATGGAGATGGGCGGCTCCAACTCCCACGGGGCGGTCGTGGCGCGAGAGTACGGGATCCCTGCCGTGGTCGGCGTTCCGGAGGCGACCCAGAAAATCGAGACTGGTCAATTGATCACCGTGGACGGAGCCGCTGGGTTGGTAAGTATCGCGGCTTAAGTATGTCGAAGGGCACCAGTGGCGCTTCGACAAGCTCAGCGCGCATAGAGCTCAGAAATGTGCCCTGAGCCTGTCGAAGGGCACCAGTGGCGCTTCGACAAGCTCAGCGCGCATAGGGCACCAGTGGCGCTTCGACAAGCTCAGCGCGCATAGTCGCGGGTATCCAAAGCAACAAAAACTCGCTCCGAGACCTCCTCGATCTCGCCGAGGCCATTCACCTCAACCAGCAGGCCGCGTGAGCGATAGACCTCCAGGAGCGGTTCGGTCTGTTCCGCGTAGACCTGCAGGCGTACCCGGATGGTTTCCTCGTTGTCATCGGAGCGACCCTCGATCGCCGCCCGCTTGAGCAGCCGTGCCACGACTTCCTCGATGTCCGCCGTCAGCGAGATGACCGCGTCGAGCGGTCGCCCCGTCTCTGCAAGGTAGTCGTCGAGGGTCTGCACCTGCTGCAACGTACGTGGATAGCCGTCTAGCAGGAACCCTTTCTGGCAGTCGCTCTGCGTAAGCCGATCTGCCACGATCGCGTTGGTAATCTCGTCGCTCACGTAGCCGCCGGACTCCATGATTTCTCGCACCTGCCGCGCCAGCGGCGTATCGGCGGTCTTCATGGCACGAAAGATGTCGCCGGTCGATATTGCCGGGATCCCATAATGCTCAGCGATCCGCTGGGCTTGGGTACCCTTGCCGGCGCCTGGAGGGCCCATGATGACGAGCTGCATTACCGGAGGAAGCCTTCGTAGCGACGCTGTTGGAGTTGGCTCTCGATCTGTTTGACGGTGTCGAGCCCGACACCGACGATGATGAGGATTGAGGTGCCACCGAACGGGAAGTTCTGATTAGCGTTCAGCAGGATGAACGCGATCGAGGGCAGCAGCGCGATCAGTCCTAGATACATCGAGCCGGGGAAGGTCAGGCGAGACAGCACAAAGCCGAGGTAGTCCTCGGTCGGCTTGCCGGCTCGGATGCCGGGGATGAAGCCGCCGTACTTCTTCATATTGTCCGCGACCTCGCTCGGATTGAACGTGATCGAGACATAGAAGTAGGCGAAGAACACGATCAGCAAGAAGAAGCTGAGGATGTAGACCGGATGATCGCCCTGGACGAAGTTTGCGTTGATCCAGGACGAGATCCTGTCGTCCGGGCGGAACTGGGCGTACAGCACCGGTAGATAAAGCAGCGACGAAGCGAAGATGACCGGGATGACGCCGGCTTGATTGACCTTGATCGGGATGTAGGTCGTGGTGCCGCCAAACATCCGTCGCCCGACCATCCGCTTCGCATACTGCACCGGGATCCGCCGCTGGGACAGTTCGACGAAGATCACGCCGAGCATGACGAGCAACCCCAGCGCGATCACGAGCAGGAAGACCACCCAACCCTGCGAGCCCGGGCGCGCGACCTTCAGGCTCCACAGCGCACTCGGGAACGTCGCTGCGATCTGGGTGAAGATCAGCACCGACATGCCATTGCCGACGCCGCGTTCGGTGATCAGCTCACCCAGCCACATGATGACGCCGGTACCGGCCGTCATCGTCAGAATCATGACGATCACGGGGAAGATGCTCTTGTCGTACACCAGGCCCGGGCAACCAGTGAACAGCTGGTCGTTCACCGCAAGTGTCACGAAAGCGGTGGAGTTGAGGACGGCCAGCACCAATGTCAGGTAGCGGGTGTATTGAGTGATCTTGGCCTGGCCTGCCTGGCCCTCCTTCTTGAGGGCTTCCAGCCGCGGAATGACGACTGTCAACAGTTGCAGGATGATGCTGGCCGTGATGTAGGGCATGATGCCCAGCGCGAAGATCGCCAGCTGGAGCAGCGCTCCGCCGGAGAACAAGTTGATCAGGGCGTACAAGCCCTGCTGCTCGCCGGTGGTTGCCTGCTTCAGGCAGAAGCTCACTTGGCCGACGTTGACGTTTGGGGTCGGGATTATGGAGCCGAGGCGGAACACCGCGAGGATCGCGAGGGTAAAGAAGATCTTCTTGCGTAGGTCCGGAGTTCGGAACGCGTTGGCAAACGCCGCGAGCACCCGTGGCCTCCCTCTCTCGTGACAATCCCGTACGCCGCGCTGAACTGCTGCGCCTCACCGACCAAGGCGGCTCATGCGAACAGGACCGACCGACTTTATCAGGAGCCACTCTAGGTGGCTCACACCAGACCAAACCGCCGTCAAGGTGAGCGTTCCGGGCCTCGCCGACGTATTACCCCAATAAACTCCTCTGGCGCCGCGAACGAGGGACCGCCATGACATCGAACCGCCGTGCCTCCCAGCAGGAGGGTGACAGCGACCCGCCATCTACTCGTCCTGTCCTCGCCCATCTGAGGACCACATTGGCCTGCCTGCTCGTCTTGTTCGCGCTGCTTGCTCCCAATGAGTTCAGCCGCTTCAGTCCTGGCACATTTGTGAGCGTCCCGCTCGAAGCACTTCTCGGCGTCGCCTTCCTGATCCTGATGCCTACGAAGGCACGACCAATCGTCGCGACGCTGGGCGGCCTGGTCCTGGGACTGTGGGCGTTCCTGAAGCTTCTCGACATGGGTTTGTTTTCAATCCTTGCCAGGCCGTTCGACCCGCTGCTCGACTGGACGCTGCTTGAAGACGGCATGAGATTTCTGGCAGGCGCAATCGGCCCGTTCCCGGCAATCGGCTGCCTCGCGGCGGCCGTAGTCGTCGTGACCGCACTTGTCATCTTCACGACCCGGGCCGTCCAACGCATGAGCGGGTTCGTGGCCCGACAGCACGTTTTGGCAAGCCGCGCAGTCGTTGTGCTCGCTGCCTTTTGGCTCACCTGCGCCCAACTCGGCACTGAGATCGTTCCGGGCGTATCGGTTGCAGCCGCGAGCTCGGCGGTTTATCTCCAGCACCGTTCTGTCCCGCCGGGCGCAGATCTGCAGCATCGTCAAGAGTTCGCCGCGAATGCTGCCCCCGACGCCTTCGCGAACACACCAGATGAGCAGCTCTTGACCGCACTACGAGGCAAGGACGTCGTTGTCGTCTTCGTTGAAAGTTATGGACGCACCGCGATCGAGGACCCGGAATTCGCATCACAGGTCGGCAGGATGCTCGACGCTGGCAATGGTCGACTGCGCGCCGCCGGCTTTGACGCCCGGAGTGCCTTTCTCACCTCCCCAACGGCCGGTGGCAGCAGCTGGCTGGCGCACGCCACCTTGCTTTCAGGCTTGTGGATCGACAACCAGCAGCGTTACGACGACCTCACCTCCAGCCACCGGCTGACCCTCACCAAAGCGTTCCGCCGCGCGGACTGGCGTACGGTCGGCGTCATGCCAGGCAACGACACTGCCTGGCCAGACAGCGCATCCCTTGGTTACGACCGGGTTTACGCCGGACAGGACATGGGGTATCAGGGCCCGCGGTTCAGCTGGGCAGCAATGCCGGACCAATACACCTTTTCGAGGTTCGAATGCACCGAGCGCGCTATCCGCGCCCGCCGGCCGATCATGGCGGAGATCACCTTGGTTTCGAGTCACGCTCCTTGGGAGCCAATCCCCCGCCTCCTCAAGTGGAGCGACTTGGGTGATGGCTCCGTCTTCCACACCATGGCCACGACCGCCAATCCACCGGAAGCCATCCTGACCAGAAATCCAGCGAGGGTCCGTGCCGACTACCGAGCGGCGATCGAATACTCCCTGAGCAGCCTCATCTCCTACGTGGAGACCTACGGCGACGACAATCTGGTACTGATTTTCCTCGGCGATCACCAGCCCTCCCCGATCGTCACAGGTCTGCGCGCCAGCCGGGACGTACCTATCGCGCTGGTCGCGCGTGACGGGTCCGTGCTGGAGCGCATCACGTCGTGGGGCTGGCAAGAAGGCCTAAAGCCCAGTCCGCAAGCGCCGGTGTGGCGCATGGACGCGTTCCGGGACCGATTCCTGACAGCATTCGGACCTCTAGGTCAATCGGTCAGCCAAAGCAATAGGGCGGCTCATGCGCGCCTGAGCCCTTCGAGGCGCGCCCTTCGACAGGCGCCGTCCTGAGCTTGTCGAAGGGCTCAGGGCGCATCTTGGGCCGGAGTCAAAGCTCGGTAACGCTGCCGCCGGCAGCGCCGATCTTCTCCTTCGCCGTTGCGGAGAACGCGTGCGCGCTCACCTGCAGCGCGACCGAAATGTCGCCTGTGCCAAGAATCTTGACGCGGGCGCCCGGGCGTACCGCCCCTGCCGCCACCAGGTCCGCTACGCCGACCGTGCCGCCGTCCGGAAATAGCTGGCCCAACCTATCGACGTTGACCACCTGGTACTCGGCGCGGAACGGGTTCTTGAAGCCACGGAGCTTGGGCAGCCGCATGTGCAGCGGCATCTGGCCGCCCTCGAAGTTCTGCGGCACGGTGTGACGGGCCCCGGAGCCTTTTGTGCCGCGGCCAGCCGTCTTGCCGCGCCTGCCGGCCTCGCCACGGCCCACCCGGATCCTTGCGGTCTTGGCACCCGGCGCTGGCCGCAGGTGATGAACCTTCAACGCCATGTCAGTCGACCTCCTCGACGGCCACCAGATGGGCAACCGCCTTGATCATGCCGCGGACCTCTGGACGGTCTTCCCGCGTCGAGGAGTCACCGATCCGCTTCAAACCCAAGGTCCGCAGGGTGTCCCGCTGGTACTGCTTACCGCCAACCGCGCTTCGCACTTGGCGGATCTTCAGCTGCGTCATCATGAGCCCACCGCTTCACGAGCCCGCAGCAAAGCGGCCGGTGCGACATCCTCAACGGCCTTGCCACGCCGCTTGGCGACAGATTCCGGCTGCTCCAGAGTCTGCAGCGCGGCCACGGTCGCATGCACCACATTGATGGCGTTGGGCGAACCAAGTGACTTCGCTAGCACGTCGCGTACCCCGGCGCACTCCAGCACCGCACGAGCGGAACCACCGGCGATCACACCAGTACCCGGGGAAGCCGGACGCAGCAGCACTACGCCAGCAGCCTTCTCGCCCTGCACGGGATGCGGGATGGTGCCCTGAATCCGCGGCACGTAGAAGAAGTGCTTCTTGGCCTCCTCCACACCCTTGGCGATCGCCGCTGGGACCTCCTTTGCCTTGCCGTAGCCAACACCGACGTTGCCGTCGCCGTCGCCGACCACGACGAGTGCGGTGAAGGAGAACCGTCGGCCACCCTTGACAACCTTGGCCACCCGGTTGATCGCGACCACGCGCTCGATGTAGTTGCTTTTCTCGGGGGTTGCACCGCGGCGATCATCACGCCCGCGACGCTCCCCGCTGGCACCTCCACCGCGGCGTTGGGTTCCAGTCAATTCGCTCTACCTTCCGTTCCTAAAATCCCAGACCGCCCTCGCGGGCACCATCGGCGAGTGCTGCGACGCGCCCGTGGTATTTGTATCCGGCGCGGTCGAAGACCACGTTCTCAATGCCGACTGCCTTGGCACGCTCAGCGATGAGACCGCCAACCTGCTTGGCCTTTTCGGACTTGTCGCCGCTCGCCGCCCGCAGCGCCGCTTCCATGGAGGAGGCGGAAGCAAGCGTACGGCCCTGGCTGTCATCGATCACCTGAGCCGAGATGTGCCGCGCCGAGCGGGTCACCACCAGTCGCGGACGCTCTGGATCACCAAAGATCTTCTTACGCACCCGAATCTGGCGACGCGCCCGCGCCGCGCTCTTCGGCGACATGTGTTTGTGTTGGGAAAGCGACACCGCCATCGTCACTTACCAGCCTTTCCAACCTTGCGACGAACCCTCTCGCCCGCGTATCGGACACCTTTGCCTTTGTACGGCTCGGGCTTGCGGATCTTGCGGATGTTCGCCGCAACCTCACCCACCCGCTGCTTGTCGATGCCTTGTACCGAGAACCGGGTCGGCGTCTCGACGTTGAAGGTGACGCCCTCCGGTGCGGTCACCTTGATCGGATGGCTATACCCGAGGGAGAACTCCAGCTCTGTCGGGCCTCTCGAGAGAACGCGATAGCCAACACCGACGATCTCGAGCTTCTTCTCGTAGCCCGTCGTTACACCCGTCACCATGTTCGCGACCAAGGTCCGCGTCAGGCCATGCAGCGACTTGTTCTCCCGCTCGTCGTCGGGTCTGGTGACCTCCAGCTCGCCGTTCTCCCCACGCGCGACCTTGATCGGCTCGGCGACGCGATGCTCGAGTGAGCCTTTCGGGCCTGCGACTTTGACGAGCTGTCCATCGAGGGTCACCTCGACGCCCGCAGGAATGGGAACGGGCATCTTGCCGATGCGTGACACTTCGCTAACCTCCTCGTTCCCTTACTCACCACACGTACGCGAGGACTTCCCCGCCTACGCCCATGTTGTGGGCTTGCTTGTCTGTCAGCAGGCCCTGTGACGTCGAAATGATGGCGATGCCCAGGCCGCCGAGCACCTTGGGCAACCCGTTTGCCTTCGCGTACACCCGAAGGCCGGGCTTGGAGATCCGGCGTACTCCGGCGATGGAACGTTCCCGGTTCTGGCCGTATTTCAAGGTGATCAACAATGTCTTGCCGACGTGGCCTTCCGCGGGCTCGTTGACGGTGTATCCGGCGATATAGCCCTCATTGGTCAAGATCTCGGCGATTCCTGCCTTGATCCTGCTGTGCGGCATGACTGCCGTCTCGTGGTACGCCTGGCTAGCGTTTCGGATCCGGGTCAGCATGTCTGCAATCGGGTCTGTCATGGTCATGAGTTGTGCTTCCTTCTCGAAGTGGTTTCCGTTACCGGACCTGCTTCGTAGTGGTCTTCCTGAGGCTTTACCACGACGATTTCGTGATGCCGGGCAGCTCGCCCTTGTGCGCCAGCTCGCGCAAGCAGATCCGGCACAGGCCGAACTTGCGGTAGACCGCCTTGGGTCGCCCGCATCTCTGGCAGCGGGTGTAGGCCCGAACCCGGAACTTCGGCTTGCGAGCCTGCTTTACTCGGAGCGCTGTCTTGGCCATGGGTTTCCTCCTTTTCAACTAACCCGGAACGGAAAGCCCAGATGACGCAGTAGCGCCCGGCCCTCGTCGTCGTTGGTCGCCGTGGTCACAAATGTGATGTCCATGCCGCGAGCCCGGTCGATCCTGTCTTGGTCGATCTCGTGGAATATCACCTGCTCGTTGATGCCGAAGGTGTAGTTGCCCCTGCCGTCGAACTGTTTGGGCGAGAGGCCGCGGAAGTCACGAATGCGCGGCAGGGCGATCGTCAGCAGGCGATCGGCGAATTCCCACATTCGGGTGCCACGCAGCGTGACGTGTGCCCCGATAGGCATCCCGGCCCGCAGCTTGAACTGCGCGATCGACTTGCGGGCGCGGGTGACGACCGGCTTCTGGCCCGTGATCGTCGCCAGGTCGCGGACCGCACCATCGATCAATTTGGAGTCACGCGCCGCCTCCCCGACGCCCATGTTGACCACGATCTTGACCAGATTGGGCGTCTGCATCACGTTCTTGATCTTGAACTCGTCCCGCAGCGCCGGCGCGATCTCATCCCGGTAGCGCTGCTTGAGCCTGGGGAGAGTGGTCTGAGTAGTCATCAGATTTCCTCTCCGGTCGCCCGAGCGATTCGTACGCTGCGGGTCGAGAAGTACTCAGAGCCGTCGGGACGCCGCTTGGTCACCTCGACGCGGTCGTAGCCAATCCGTGTGACGACCTCCTCACCTTCGGAGTTCTTCACAACCAGCTGCACGTTTGAGGCGTGGATCGGGGCCTCGGAGGAGACGATGCCGCCCTTGGTGGTCTGGCGCGCCTGCGGCTGAGCGGCCGTGTCTTTCAGGTGCCGCTTGACGATGTTCACCCCGGCGACCGTTACCTTGTTGCGTTCCGGATACACCGCGAGCACTTCGCCAACCAAACCGCGATCTTTGCCGCTGATCACCTTTACCCGATCACCTTTGCGGATGTGCAGGGTGGCTTTCTTCTTCTCAGACATGTTTCCTAAAGCACCTCCGGTGCCAGCGAGATGATCCGCATGAAGCGCTTTTCGCGCAGCTCGCGTCCGACGGGCCCGAAGATACGGGTGCCGCGGGGCTCGCCGTCAGGCCTCAAAATCACCGCAGCATTCTCATCGAACTTGATGTAGGAGCCGTCGGCGCGGCGATGCTCCTTCGCGGTCCGCACCACGACCGCCTTGACGATCTCGCCCTTTTTGACATTGCCGCCGGGGATAGCGTCTTTGACGGTAGCGACGATGATGTCGCCGATGCCCGCGTACCGCCGGCCGGATCCGCCGAGTACGCGGATGCACAAGATTTCCTTGGCACCAGTGTTGTCGGCGACCTTGAGCCGCGACTCCTGCTGGATCATCTCACTTCGCTTTCTCGATGATCTCGACGAGACGCCAGCGCTTCGTAGCGCTGATCGGCCGGGTCTCCATTACGCGTACGCGGTCACCAACGGCGGCACTGTTCTGCTCGTCATGTGCCTTGAGGCGGCTCGTCTGGCGCAAAACCTTGCCGTAGAGGCGGTGCGTGACCATGGCCTCGACCGCGACGACGACCGTCTTATCCATCTTGTCGCTGACCACGTAGCCCTCACGGACCTTGCGTCGCCCGCGCTCGTTCGTGGGCCCTGCGTGCTCGGTCGTGGGCCCTGAGCGCTCGGTCATGGGCCCAGAGCTTGTCGAAGGGTCCTCTACGGATCCGCGGTCTTCGACGGGCTCAGACCGGATATCCGCTGCGTTCTCACTCATTCCTGAACCTCCTCCGCGTCCGGATCATCGATGATGCCGAGCTCGCGCTCGGTCAACACCGTGTAGATCCGGGCGATGTCTTTCCGTACGGCGCGCAGCCGGCCGTGCGACTCGAGCTGACCCGTAGCCGCCTGAAACCGGAGCGTGAACAGCTCCTCCTTCAGCTCGGTCACCTTGGTGTTCAGCTCGCTGCGGCTCAGGCCGCGAAGCTCTGCCGCGGTCGTAGCCTTGGCCATCAGATCTCACCTGCCTCACGCTTGATGAAACGCGCCTTCATAGGCAGCTTGTGGATCGCCAGGCGCATCGCCTCTCGGGCCACCTCTTCGTTGACCCCGGAAAGCTCGAACATCACCCGGCCGGGTTTGACGTTGGCTATCCACCACTCCGGCGAGCCCTTGCCCGAACCCATTCGAGTCTCGGCCGGCTTTTTGGTCAGAGGCCTGTCGGGGTAGAGGTTGATCCAGACTTTGCCGCCACGCCGTATGTGACGCGTCATCGCGATACGCGCGGACTCGATCTGGCGGTTTGTCAGGTAGCCACCCTCCAGCGCCTGGATGCCGTAATCGCCGAAAGCGAGCTTGGTGCCGCCTTTGGCCATGCCGGTGCGCTTCGGGTGGTGTTGCTTGCGGAACTTGACCTTGCGAGGAACTAACATGCTCAGCCCTCCCCTCCAGACGTCTCCGCTGGAGCAGCCGACGCCACGCTGGCTTCGGCTGGCGCAGGTTCGACAGGCGCAGCTTCGCTCGGCGCGGGTTCGGGGGCGCCTTCGGCGCGAGTTGGCTCGGGCGCGCCTTCGGCGCGACGACGCCCGCGTTCGGGGCGTTCGCCACGAGCCGGCCGCTCACCGCGACCCGGACGCCCGGGACGGCTACGTCCACCGGCCGCATTACGAGCCGCTTTCTGCGCGGCTCGCTCTGCACGCGTCCCGGAAATGTCGCCTTTGTAGATCCACACCTTGACACCGATCCGACCGAAGGTCGTCTTGGCTTCATGGAACCCGTAATCGATGTCTGCACGCAGGGTGTGCAGCGGGACCTGCCCCTCGCGATAGAACTCCGAGCGGCTCATCTCGGCCCCGCCGAGCCGACCTGAGCACTGAATCCGAATACCGCGGGCACCGCCGCGCATCGCGCTCTGCTGCGCCTTACGCATCGCCCGCCGGAACTGCACCCTGGAAGCCAGCTGCTCGGCCACGCCCTGAGCGACCAGTTGCGCGTCGGTCTCGGGGTTCTTGACCTCGAGGATGTTCAACTGCACCTGCTTGCCAGTGAGTTTCTCCAGGTCGCTGCGCACCCGCTCGGCCTCAGCCCCGCTGCGCCCGATGACAATGCCCGGCCGTGCCGTGAAGATGTCCACCCGTACCCGGTCCCGCGTGCGCTCGATCTCCACCGAGGAAATGCCGGCCCGCTCCAAACCCTTGGTCAACATGCGGCGGATCTTGACGTCCTCGCCGATGTAGTTGGCGTAGAGCTTGTCTGCGTACCAGCGGCTCTTGTGATCGGTGGTAATGCCGAGACGGAAACCGTGCGGATTGATCTTCTGACCCATGCTCACTTCTCCCTGGGCTCGACGACAACGGTGATGTGGCTGGAACGCTTGAGGATGCGACCCCAACCCCCTCTGGCCCGCGGGCGAATCCGTCGCAGAGTGACTCCCTGATCCACGAAGGCCTGCGACACGTACAGATCTGCCCGCCGCAGGTTGTCTGTGCGCTCTGCGTTGGCCACCGCGCTGGCGATCACCTTGTAGACCGGCTCGCCCGCCGCCTGCGGCGCAAACCGGCAGGTGTTCAGAGCATCCTCGACGTCCATGCCGCGGATCAGGTCCACAACACGGCGAACCTTCGTCGGGGACATCCGGACCTGGCGCGCGATCGCGTACGAACCCGGACGGTCGTCGAGCAACGCCTGGCGGCGGGTGGGACGTGAGTCCTTGCTCATCTATATCAGATTCCTTCTCTGCCTAGCGGCGCCGGGACTTCCGGTCATCTTTGACATGGCCGCGGAAGGTTCGCGTAGGCGCGAACTCTCCGAGCTTGTGACCGACCATCATCTCCGTGATAAAGATCGGCACATGCTTGCGGCCGTCGTGCACCGCGATCGTGTGGCCGATCATGTCGGGCACGATCATGGAGCGTCGTGACCAGGTCTTGATCACGTTCTTGGTCCCCCGGGCGTTCTGCACCTCGACCTTCTTGGCGAGGTGATCATCGACGAAGGGCCCTTTCTTCAGACTGCGTGGCATCTCTTCCTAATGCTCCTGCTCAGCGCTTCTTGCCGGTCTTGCGGCGACGGATGATCATGCGGGAACTCGGCTTGTTCTTGTCACGGGTCCGGCCTTCGGGCTGACCCCACGGCGAGACCGGGTGGCGCCCACCGGATGTCTTGCCTTCACCGCCACCATGTGGGTGGTCGATCGGGTTCATCGCCACGCCACGGACGCTGGGACGCTTGCCTTTCCAACGGTTGCGGCCGGCCTTCCCCCAGTTGATGTTGGACTGCTCGGCGTTCCCTACCTCGCCGACGGTGGCGCGGCAGCGTACGTCGACCATCCGCATCTCCCCGGACGGCATACGTAGCGTGGCGTTCTTGCCCTCGCGGGCGACCAACTGGATGCTGGCGCCTGCCGAGCGGGCGAGTTTTGCGCCTCCACCCGGGCGGAGTTCAACTGCATGGATGGTGGTGCCGACCGGGATGTTGCGCAGCGGTAGGTTGTTGCCCGGCCTAATGTCGGCTCGCTCGCCGGCCTCGACGTGACTGCCTTGACGCAAGCCCTCGGGGGCGATGATGTATCGCTTCTCACCGTCAGCGAAGTGCAGCAGCGCAATACGGGCGGTGCGGTGCGGGTCGTACTCGATATGGGCAACCCTGGCCGGCACACCGTCCTTGTCGTAGCGCTTGAAATCGATCAGCCGGTACTGCTGCTTATGCCCGCCTCCGATATGCCTGGTGGTGATCTTGCCGGCGTTGTTCCTGCCACCAGTCTTGGGGCTGGGGACGACTAGCGACTTCTCCGGCGTGGATCGGGTTAGCTCGACGAAGTCAGCGACGCTGCTGCCGCGCCGGCCGGCCGTTGTCGGCTTGTACTTACGGATACCCATGTGATCTTTCCTTGTCTTCGCTCGTCAGCTGCCAGGCGAGGAGAAGATGTCGATGCGCTCACCGGGGGCGACTGTGACGATCGCGCGCTTTGTGTCAGGACGCTTGCCGTAGCCATATCTGGTACGCCGCTTCTTGCCCGGGCGGTTCAGCGTGTTGACATCTGTGACCCGGACCTTGAACACCGTCTCCACGGCAATCTTGATCTCGGTCTTGTTCGCGTCTGGAGCAACCAGGAACGTGTATTTGTTCTCATCCAGCAGCCCATAACTCTTCTCGCTCACCACCGGGGCGATCAAGATGTCACGATGATCACGCATCTTCACGCTGGTCACTTCTGGTCCTCCTCAGGCGCTGCCGATGCGCCCTGAGCTTCCGCCTCCAATGCGCCCTGAGCTTGTCGAAGGGCATCATCGCGGCCTTCGACAGGCTCAGGCCGCATTGCCACCGAACCGCGATTGACGTATGCCTCCAGCGCAGCTGAGGTAAAGACCACCTCGTCGTTGACGAGCACGTCATAGGCGTTCAGCTGATCAACGGTGATCACGTGTGCTTTCACCGCGTTGCGCAGGCTCAGCCAGGCGAGATCGTCGTCACGATGAATCACCACGAGCACTTTGTCCGACGTGGTCGCAGCAGCCAGCGCAGCGAGGGCAGCCTTGGTCGAAGGCGCATCGCCTGACACCAGCTCCGAAACCACGTGCACACGACCGTCGCGGGCGCGATCGGACAACGCGCCCCGCAGCGCCGCTGTGATCATTTTCTTGGGCGTACGCTGCGCGTAGTTGCGCGGCTGAGGTCCTCCGACGATGCCGCCGCCGACATACTGCGGCGCACGTATGGATCCCTGCCGGGCCCGACCAGTCCCCTTCTGACGGTAGGGTTTGCGGCCCCCGCCGCGTACCTCGCCGCGGCTCCTGGTGGCATGGGTGCCCTGCCGGGCAGCCGCAAGCTGAGCCGTGACGACCTGGTGGATCAGCGGAATATTCGCGGGAACGTCGAAGAGCTCAGCAGGCAACTCGACAGTTCCGGACTTTTCGCCCTTCATATCGAGCACGTCGACCGTACGGGTCTCAGTCATGCCTTGTCTCCCTTCTTGGCTGCGCTCCGCAGCACCACCAGGCCCCCCTTGTTGCCCGGGATGGCGCCCTTGATCAAGATCAGGCCGCGTTCGGTGTCGACAGCATGGACGACCAGGTTTTGCACGGTGACGCGCTCCGCACCCATTCGCCCCGCCATCCGAAGACCTTTGAATACCCGGCCAGGGGTCGCGCAGCCGCCGATCGAGCCCGGCGCCCGGTGCTTGCGATGCACACCATGGGACGCGCGCAGGCCGGAGAAACCATGCCGCTTCATAACGCCGGCGGTTCCCTTACCCTTGCTGACACCGGTCACATCAATGACGTCCCCCGGGGAGAAGACGTCGGCGCTGAGCTCCTGACCGAGGCTGTACTCGCTCGCGTCGCTGGTCCGGATCTCGACTAGATGCTTCCGCGGCGTCACCCCAGCCTTCTCGAAATGTCCAGCACTGGGTTTGGTCAGTTGCTTGGCCTTGACGGCGCCGAAGCCGAGCTGGACAGCTGAGTAACCGTCGACGGCAGGTGTGCGCACTTGGGTCACCACGCAAGGGCCGGCCTCGACGACCGTGACAGGAACAACGCGGTTGTTGGCGTCCCAGAGCTGGGTCATGCCGAGCTTGGTGCCCAGCAGGCCCTTGACTGTGCGTTCTGTCTTGGTGGCACTCATCGTTGATCGTCCTCAGAGTTTGATCTCGATGTCGACACCGGCCGGCAGGTCGAGCCGCATCAGAGAGTCGACGGTCTTGGGCGTCGGGTCGATGATGTCGATGAGACGCTTGTGCGTTCGCATCTCAAAGTGCTCCCGGCTGTCCTTGTACTTGTGCGGGGAGCGGATCACGCAGAAGACGTTCTTCTCCGTGGGCAACGGCACCGGACCTGCAACCTTGGCCCCGGTACGGGTAACCGTGTCGACGATCTTGCGCGCCGACGAGTCGATGACCTCGTGGTCGTAGGCCTTGAGCCTGATGCGGATTTTTTGTCCCGCCACCGTTCGTCCTTCTTATCGTCCTCAATCGCGGATGAAGCCCACCCGTGAATTCTCCGACCCCCGTGGTCGGGCGTGTCGGCCGGTATTCGGCGCACCACACCCGTCACTTTGCGTGCTGAGGAGGTGGCCCAGCCCTGGACCGGGCGTCCAGGCAACCGAGCAGTTCAGGATCTCGCGGTTCGGCGACCTATGTTGACCAGGCTCGAAGTCAGGCCCGGCAGGCATGGTCCACCCCGGCGACCCCGTCGGAGCAACCTGACGATTCTGTCAGAGTCCTTGGGTCTTATCAAATTTGCGCGTTGACGCATCCAACGTGCACTTCCTGGCCCGCTGACGCGAGTCGTCTCAAGATGGCAAACGTGGGCAAAATGAGCCTGATCAGCACTCGCGAACCGTCTTAAGACGGGTACCACGCTCCTGATCCGGCGGCGGCTGGCTGCTTCTTGCCCAACGCCAGGCCGAGAATCCCTGCCAGCAACAGCACACCGCCACTGATCATGCAGACGACTCCCGCGGTCCGCAGGGCGGCCACAACCGCACCCAGATTGCCAAGTCCCGGCAGGTCCACCACGACGACCTGGCCCGGGTCACTCGTGCTGTAGTAGGTGGACACGGTGTCGCCAATCTGCGGTAGATCGCCACCAGCGAAGCCACCCTTGCCGGTGTGCTTCTTGCCCTGATCGTCGGTGTAGCTCACCGTGATTGTCACTGGGTCGGTCTGATCGACAGACTGCACGGTTCCCTGGACCGGGCCGGCATAGCCGGACCTGGCCAACTCTTCGTTGAACGCACCTTGTCCTTTGTTTGCCAGGGCGGAGCCCGCAACCAGCCCACTCCCGGTCAGCAGGAGCAAGATCCCGAGCACGGTCCCAACAATCTTGAGGGCTTTCACTGGTTCTCCTCTGCGAATCTGAGCGCCCGGGACAGGCTACTCGTCCCCAGGGCCGCTCT
>JBKPAB010000106.1:0-55994 GCA_046726195.1 Actinomycetota bacterium | reverse complement strand
CCGCCAGCTCGGGAACCGGCTCGTTGGCATTCTCCATGGCTGCCTCAAAACCCACACCCGCTACGACGAAGCAACCGCCTGGTCACACCGCAGCCAACACGAATTGACCAACGCAGCTTGACAACAAACGGCATGGGATGTGCAGACCGTCAGCAATCTACGTTTTACGTAGGTTTCGACGCCGCCCGCGCGCGTATTGGTAGGCCTCACCAGAGGGCAAGGATGCTGCCGAGCTCTCGCCGACGGCCGGTGTAGAACGGCACCTCCTCGCGGGTGTGGCGGCGCGCCGCGGCCGCGCGGAGGGCTCGCATCAGATCGACGATGCGATGCAGTTCGTCGGCCTCGAACGCCAGCATCCACTCGTAATCACCCAAAGCAAACGAGGAAACAGTGTTGGCGCGTACGTCCGGGTACGGCCGGGCCATCATGCCGTGCTCTGCGAGCATGGCGCGACGCTCCTCTTCCGGCAGCAGATACCACTCGTAGGAGCGTACGAATGGATAGACACACAGGTACGCCTTGGGCTCCTCGTCCTGCATGAACGCAGGCACATGCCCTTTGTTGAACTCTGCCGGACGATGCAGCGCCAGCTGTGACCAGACCGGCACCAGATGTGTCCCCAGATCCGAGCGGCGCAGCGCGTGATAGGCGTCCTGCAGCGTGTCGGAGCTAGGCGCATGCCACCAGACCATCAGATCGGCATCGGCGCGGAGGCCAGCTACGTCGTACCAGCCGCGGATCACCATATCGTCGTCACGGGTGGCACGGTCGATAGCACGCACCGCGGCATCTGCCGTCTCGAGCGGCGGGTCGTCCAGTTGGCCAACCCTTTTGAACACCGACCACATGGTGTAGCGAATCGTCGAGTTGATCTCGCGCGCCTTCATCTCCCGCTCTCCTCCGGGTGAGCTTTGTTCTCGATCATTCCATGGCGCGCGTGCCCAAGATCAGCCGCGAGCTTCCGCGCCGCTGTCCGCGCCGAACCCAGGCAGGCTGGAATGCCGATCCCGTCAAGTGCTGAGCCGGCCACGGCAAGCCCAGCCGTGCCCGCCAGATCGGCGCGCAGCCCGGCGACGACTTCGTGATGCCCGACCCGGTACTGCGGGAGGCTGCCGCCCCAGCGGCTCACGGTGCCCTCCACCAACGACGCGCCCTCCCAGCCGGGGATCTCCGCCGCCTCGGCGAATGTGCGCTCGATCAGCGCCCGGTCGGTGAGCTGCAAGGTCGCGGCCTCCCGATGCCGTCCAACGCTCACCCGGATGATGTCGACGCGCGGGCCCCAGGCTTGCCGCGCCTGCGAGGCAACCCAGGCCCACTTCGCCGTGGAGTACGTCACCGCCTTGATCGTCGGCAGCTCGCCAGGCCCCACGAGCACCCCAGAGGCGTCGGCCTGCACTCCCCGCACCACGAGGGTGATCACGGCTACCGACGCGTACGGCAGTCGGGCGAACTCCTCCGCTGAAGCCACAAGCCCGGAGAGCAGCCGCCCAGTGGCCGGTGCCGGGGCGGCAAGCGCCACGCCCTCGGCCTTGATCATCTCAGGCTTGTGAGCCCCACCGGTGATCAAACGGAATCCCCCATCTGCCTGTTCCAGGGTCCGAGCAGTCACCCCTGACCGCAGCACCACGCCACGCTGAACAAGATCATTGACGAGCGCGTCGATCAGGGTTGAGACACCGCCAACCAACCCGGCGAATACCGGGCCATCCTGACTTTTTCCGGCCAGGTCTTGAGCGTGCCGCAGCAGCGAACCACCCCGCTTCGCCCGCTCGAACAACTCGGGGGCCACGGCTGCGAACGACAGCAATCGCGAGTCTCCGGCATAGATGCCACCAAGCAGCGGCTCCAGCAACCGATCGGTCACCTCTGCGCCGAAACGCTCATCCACATAGCGGCCGATCGCAACATCATGATCAAAAGCTGGTGCCGGCCGTTTCGCTTCGGACGCTGCCGTACGCAACCCCTCAGCCGACAGCAGGCTGGTCAACCGAGCAAGATCAGTTGGGACCCCGAGCACCGAGGCCGGCATCGCGTGAAGCCGACCGCCTACCAGCAGCTCGGGCTGCGCTGCGGTCGGATACACCATTCGCGCACCCAGACCCAGATCTGCGAGCAGCTCACGTCCCTCCGGTCGGCGTGCCAAGATCGATTCTGCGCCGGCATCCAGGCGTACCCCATTGAGCGGCAACGGCGCGAGCTTGCCACCCCACCGGTCGGTCGCTTCCACGACGATGACCTCGAAACCGTCCATCACCAGCAGTCGAGCGGCGCTTAATCCGGTGATCCCGCCCCCAACCACAACAACGGTTGTCATCGGCCGCCGGCCGCAGCTGACGCTGCCAGCTCCTTACGAACCGTACGGCGCAGCAGCGGACCCTCGCTGTGGACCAGCTCGACAATCTTTGTCAGCACTGCTGGGTCGGCGTCCGGCGGCACCCCATGCCCAAGGTTGAAGATGTGACCAGGCGCGACGGCACCCGAAGAGATGACCGCGCGTACCCGCTCCGATAACACCGGCCAGGGAGCCGAAAGCAGCGCGGGATCCAGGTTGCCCTGCAGGGCATAGCGATGACCGACCCGGCGACTAGCCTCGGCCAGGGGCAGCCGCCAATCCACACCAATGACCTCGGCTCCGGCCGCTCCCATAAGTTCCAGCAACTCGGAGGTACCAACCCCGAAGTGGATCCGTGGCACTCCGGTATCACCCAGCGCTCGCAGCACCCGACCCGAGTGCGGCTGGGCGTAGCGCCGGTAGTCCTCGGCACTAAGGCTGCCGGCCCACGAGTCGAACAGTTGCACAACCGCGACACCAGCTGCCACCTGCGCCTGCAGGAAGGTCGCCGACAGATCGGCCAACCGGGTGCACATCGTATCCCACAAGGAAGGTTCGCTGATCATCAGTGCCCGAGTGGCGGCGTAGTCGCGGCTCGCGCCACCCTCAACCAGATAGCTGGCCATCGTGAATGGGGCGCCGGCAAAGCCGATCAGCGGGACATCGCGGAGCTGGCCGGTGATCAGCCCGACGGCCTCGGTCACATACCACAAGCGGGCCGGATCCAGCGGCCGTAGCTGCTCCAGGTCGTCTCGCGTCCGGATGGGACGGGCGATCACTGGACCGCTTCCGGGCACGATGTCCAGCTCCACACCGGCCGCTTTCAGCGGCAGCATGATGTCGGAGTAGAGAACAGCGGCATCGACGCCGTAGCGGCGGACCGGCTGGATGGTGATCTCTGCCACCAGCTCCGGGCGCATGCAGCTCTCAAGCATCCCGATGCCTTTGCGGCTTGCGCGATACTCCGGGAGCGAACGCCCCGCTTGTCTCATGAACCACACCGGTATCCGGTCGTCCGGGTGACTCTTGCGGCATGCGGCCACCAGCAGAGGCACGTCGGAAGCCAGAGCAGGCACCCGTGAATCTTTTCACGAGTCCGATTGCTCCGCTCGCTGCGCTCGCTCCGTTTAATGGCTCGCTCAGCACGTCGGCGCGCACGATCCGTTAGGAAGTCGGCGCGTCGGAGCGGTCCGCTATGGGCGGCCGAATACGCTCTTCGGATGGCAGCGAAAAGCGACGCGGCTCCCGCCCCCGACGCGTTTCGTCGGGCCCTTGAGGATCTGATGTCTGCGCCTTGGCGCTCGGAGTTGCATGTCGAGGAACTGCCGGCCCCACAGCGGATAGCCCCGTACTCCGCGGCGGTCACCGCCGACGTGCTGGCGAACGATGCCGAGCTGGGCAGCGGTCGTTTCGTGCTGCTCCACGACCCGGCCGGCAATGCCGCGTGGCAAGGGACTTTTCGCTGCGTCACGTTCGCGCGCGCCGAAATTGATCCGGAGATGGTGACAGACCCGTTGTTGCCCAGTGTGGGTTGGTCGTGGTTGATCGATGCGCTCGATGCCAGCACTGCCGAGTACGAAGCGCCGAGCGGCACCGTGACCTCGGTGTCCAGCGAATCCTTCGGAGGAATGGCGGCTGAGCCCTCACGCGCGGAGATCGAAATACGCGCCTCGTGGACGCCGGTGCTGGTTGACGGGGCCGGGTTGACCCCTCATCTGGTCGCCTGGGCGGAACTACTCTGTACCTTAGCGGGTTTGCCACCGCTACCCGCTGGAGTAGTGATGATGCCTTCTCGACGCAAACTGCCGAGCCGAAGTTCCCGGAGACCTTGACCGAAGTACCCCTAGCCGAGCCTGATCTTGATCAGGAAACGGAGTTGCTGACCACACCTATCGAGGGCGTGCCAGCAATCGTCACCACCCCAGAAGCGCTGCAACAGACGATCAGTGCGCTTCGTGCCGGCAGCGGGCCAGTTGCTGTGGATGCAGAACGGGCACACGGATTCCGCTACAGCCAGCGCGCTTACCTCATCCAGCTGCGCCGTTCGGGATCTGGGACTCATCTGGTGGATCCCATCGCATTCGGTGAGCCGGCCGATCTTTCTGCCCTCGGGGCCGCAGTTTCGCAGACCGAGTGGGTGATCCACGCGGCCGGTCAGGATCTGGCATGCCTGTACGAGGTGGGACTTGTCCCGACGACCCTGTTCGATACCGAGCTCGCCGCACGCTTACTCGGTTATCCTCGGGTTTCCCTCGGCACCATGATCGAAGAGCTGTTTGGAGTCCGGCTGCTGAAGGAGCACTCAGCCTCAGATTGGTCGAAGCGGCCGCTGCCTGAGGAGTGGCTCATCTATGCAGCCCTTGACGTTGAGCTCTTGATCGAACTACGCAACAAGCTCGCCGCCCGGCTCACCGAAACCGGCAAGTGGCAGTGGGCTGAGCAAGAGTTTGCGGCGTTGGTTGCCAGCGCGGGGGTGAGCCCCGAGCCGCGGCGTGATCCGTGGCGCCGCACGTCTGGCATCCATCACGTACGCAGCCGTCGCGGCCTGGCGTACGTCGCTGAGCTGTGGTACGCGCGTGATGCCATCGCACGGCAGCTGGATCGTGCACCGAGCAAGATCCTGCCCGATGTCGCGATCACCGAGCTGGCTGCCCACAAACATCCGGATCGTGCCACGCTGCGGAAGATCCCGGCTTTCTCCCGGCGTCAGGCCAGGCGTGTCGAGGCAAGCTGGCTGACCGCACTGGACGTGGCAGCACGGATGCCAGAGAGCACTTTGCCGCCGATGCACATCCCGAACGATGGCCCACCACAGTCGCGGATGTGGCCTGCGAAGAATCCGGGCGCGGCCGCCCGCTTGGCGGCTTTGCGCGGTGCACTCCTGGCCATTGCTGAGCGGTACGAGGTGCCGATGGAGAACCTCCTCACCCCCGATCACCTGCGTCGCCTGGCCTGGCGCCCACCGTCACCGGCGACCGAGGAGTCGGTTGATCAAGTGCTCACCGATCTCGGGGCGCGGCCCTGGCAGCGTGAGCTCACCGTCGCCGCCATCAGTCCGCTATTGGCCCAGCTTGCTTAATTGTCGTTATGTGCCCTGAGCTTGTCGAAGGGCACCTACCGCGCACTTCGACAGGCTCAGTGCGCATTCAGCGGGTCGTTATGTGCCCTGAGCTTGTCGCTTGCCTCGCTATAGGGTCGCTCGGCCCGGAGCTTGATCGGCGTAGATCGTGAAATGACTCGCCCAGCAAGCTGATGCCCTTCTCGATCATGCTCACCGGATTGGCCGCGTAGCCGAGCACCAGGCCAGGTGACTTCGCCCTCTGGCAGTGCCATGAGAGGGGTTGCACTTTCACACCCTGTTCGTACGCTGCGGCTGCAAGATCAGTATCAGCGAGGTCTGCCGCAAACGTGATCATGAGATGCAGCCCTGCTGCGGCGCCGTGAATCTGCGCCTCGGGCAGCTGGCTGCTCAGCGCGCTGATCATCGCGTCACGGCGGCGCCGGTGCCGTCGGCGTACCAGCCGCAGGTGCCGCTCGAGATCACCTGACTCCATGAGATGTGCCAGCACGAGCTGAGGCAATACGGCGTTTCCCAGATCGGCATCGCGCTTCGCCGCGACGATTTCTTCCCGGAACTTGGCCGGCACCAACATCCAGCCCACCCGCAGCGCGGGCGCGAGGAGCTTGGATACGCTGCCTGCGTAACAGACCTGCTCCGGAGCGACGGCGCGCAGCGACGTCACTGGTGGGCGGTCGTAGCGATGCTCGGCGTCGTAATCGTCCTCGATGATCAGGTTGCCTGTCTCGGCCCACGCCAACAGTTCGCGACGCCGCTCCCCCGAAAGGACCACTCCCGTCGGGAACTGGTGCGCTGGCGTCAGCAGCACGGCCTGCGCTCCGCTGCCGCGTAGCTCCTCGACCACCAGCCCCGCATCGTCGACCGGAACCGGCGGAGTATCGACCCCCCACGCCCGCAGCTGTTCCCGCGCACCCAGCGAGCCCGGATCCTCCACGGCAACGCAACCAATGCCGCTGACACCGAGCACCCGAGCGAGCAGGGCCAGCGCCTGTGCAACTCCGGCGACGATGATCACCTCGGCCGGATCAACCTGGATCCCGCGATTCCGAGCCAACCAGCGGGCCACGGCGACGCGGAAGACGGGCGACCCACGCGGATCGCCGTATGCCAGGTCGGCGGCCGAGAACTCGGCCAGTACCGCACGTTCGGCGCGAAGCCAGGCGCTTCGCGGAAAGGCGCTGAGGTCCGGCAGGCCTGGGAACAGGTCAATCGTGGCCCTCGCCGACCTCAAGAGGTCGAACGTGCCGCTACCCGCGGGCACAGCGAAAAGATCCGCCGCCTTGGGTGCGGTCATGGGGACGGGCCGGGATTCCGGGACTGGGGTGGGAGCGGCGGCTACGATCGTGCCCGATCTGCGGCGGCCGATGACCTGGCCGTTCTCACTCAGTCGCTGGTAGGCCTCGGTGACCACGCCACGGGAGACTTGTAGCTCGGCAGCCAGCAGGCGACTTGCTGGGAGCCGGCTGCCGATCGGAAGCCGAACATCAGCGATCGCCCTGCGAAGCTCGGCAGCCAACCAGTCCGAAAGCGCGCCAGTTGGGGCTTTGGCCAAATTGAGTTGCAGGAAGTCCGCGGAGTGGCTTTTGGCCCGTTCGTCTGCGCCTGCTTTGGACCTGTTCATCGGTCCATCGTTACAGCAGGGTGAGACACATGCCAAAGTCCCCTGAAATGGGTCCGTTCATCCGCGGGATGCTTCTCGGTGGGTTTGGCATGGTGCTCGTTGGCGGCAGCGTGGCTGTCTCAGGGGTTCTCGGTGATGCTCCACTGTTCACCGCCCAGACCATTCGATATCTCGCGGCGGCTGGGTTATTGGTGCTGATGAGTCGTGTCGCAGGAGTTCAAATCCTGCGTCCCCGCGGCCGCGAGTGGCTGTGGCTGGCCGGAATCGCAGCGACCGGGCTAGTGCTGTTTAATGTCGCGATCGTGCGAGGGGTCTCTCATGCGGAGCCGGCTGTGATTGCCGTCGCAGTTGCGTGCGTTCCGGTGCTCATTGGTCTCGTCGGTCCCCTGCTCGATCGACAGCGGCCAGCGCATCAGGTTGTTCTGGCCGCAGCTGTGGTCACGATTGGCGGCGTGATCGTCGAAGGCACCGGCCGCACCGACGCCATTGGCATTGGCTGGGCAATCGTTGCGTTGCTCTGCGAGGCCGCCTTCACGCTTCTGGCGATTCCTGTGTTACGTCGTCAGGGTGCCTGGGGCGTCTCAGTACACACAGTCTGGATTGCCAGCGCCATGCTGCTGGTGCTCGGCATATTCGTGGAGGGACCACAGGCCGTGGTACGCCTGCGCACCGACCACTGGGCGGCCATCGGATACCTCGCCGTAATGGTCACGGCAGTCGCGTTTGTGTGCTGGTACTCCAGCGTCGCGATCATCGGTGCTGCTCGAGCTGGCCTGCTGACGGGCATCGCTCCGCCGGCCGCTGCCTTCCTCGGCGCAATAACGATCGGCATGGCACCCGCATTGCCCGTCTGGTTGGGCATGGGCGTAGTCTGTGCCGGCTTGGCGATCGGCCTCGGATCGAGACGTCGACCTGCTCGTCACGCCAACGAGGCCACCGTTGCGGAGCCTCAGCCCCTGCACCCCTCAGCGGCTGGCGTTGTTACTGATGAGTAATATTCCGGTATGCCTCGTGATCTCCGTGATGTCGTCTATGTCGACGGGGTGCGAACCCCGTTCGGCAAGGCCGGCTCCATGTACGCCGAGACCAGGGCCGACGATCTCGTCGTCCACTGCATCCGGGAACTGCTGCGCCGGCACCCGGAGTTGCCACCGGATCGCATCGACGATGTTGCCATCGCCGCAACTACCCAGACTGGTGATCAAGGCCTGACCATTGGGCGTACGGCAGCCTTGCTTGCGGGAATCCCGCGCACGGTGCCGGGTTTCGCGATTGACCGAATGTGCGCCGGCGCCATGACCGCCGTCACCACAACTGCCTCTGGAATCGCCTTCGGGGCCTACGACGTGGTCATTGCCGGCGGCGTCGAGCATATGGGCCACCACCCGATGGGCCAGGGCATCGACCCGAACCCGAGAATTGTGGCGGAGAAGCTGGTTGACCAGTCAGCGTTGATCATGGGATCGACGGCGGAGAACCTTCATGATCGCTTTCCGGACATCACAAAGGAACGATCGGATGCTTTCGCGGCGCTCAGCCAACAGCGAGTACAACGTGCATACGAGCACGGTGTGATCCAGGAGTCACTAGTTCCTGTCGCGACCCCAAGCTCCGAGCTCGGCTGGGGGCTGGCGGTCGCTGATGAGCAACCGCGACCGGGCACAACCGTCGAGGCGCTGGCGACCCTCAGAACCCCCTTCCGGCCGCATGGGCGCGTGACCGCAGGCAATGCAGCGGGCCTGAATGATGGAGCCACAGCGTGCCTGCTGGTGGCGGAAGGCGTGGCAGCTGAGCTCGGGTTGCCTATGGCGATGAGGCTCGTCTCGTTCGCCTTTGCTGGCGTGGATCCCGAGGTGATGGGAGTCGGACCGATTCCGGCGACGGAAAAGGCGCTAGCGAAGGCAGGGCTGTCGATTGATGATATTGCTGCCATCGAGATCAATGAGGCGTTCGCCGTTCAAGTGCTTGCCTTCTGTGATCATTTCGGACTCGCTGCTGACGATCCGCGGCTCAATCCATATGGCGGCGCCATCGCCCTCGGCCATCCGCTTGCCAGCTCCGGAGTGCGGCTCATGATTCACCTAGCGCGCGCATTCCGGGAGCATCCCGAAGCCCGTTACGGGCTCACCACGCTATGCATCGGCCTCGGCATGGGTGGCGCAGTGATCTGGGAGAATCCTCACTTCTCCGCGGAGGGGGCACAGTGAAGGCGGACGAACTTGAGCAGCTGATCACCGAGGCCTCGGCCAGCAGCGAGGCCGAGGTCGTTACCCGGGCGCTGAGCCGGGACGTCAAGCTGCCACACACGTCCGGGACCGCGGTATTGATCACTTTGGACAACGGGCGTGATCACACCCGACCCAATACCCTGGGCCCGCGAGGGCTCGGCGAGCTGAACCGAGCTCTCGACGCCGCGCTCGCCCGCGAGGACATCCTGGCGATCGCGATCACCGGAAAGCCCTTCATCCTTGCCGCGGGCGCCGACCTGACCCAGTTCGCCAAGATCGTCGACCGCGACCAGGCCCTGGCCCTGGCGCGGATTGGCCATGCCGTGTTTGACAAGTTCCACACCTCCCGGGTTCCTACCTTTGCCTTCATCAACGGCATGGCACTCGGTGGTGGGCTGGAGCTCACGCTGCACTGCCACTATCGGACGGTCTCCGCCGCGGCCTCAGCGATCGCTCAGCCCGAATGCTTCCTGGGCCTAATCCCAGGTTGGGGCGGCGCGTTCCTGGTCCCCAACCTGATCGGTGCTGAGCGTGCTGTCCAGTTGATCATCCAAAACCCAATGAACCAGAACAAGATGCTCAGTGGCCCTCAGGCGTACCAGTTAGGCCTGGCCGATGTGATGTTCGACGGTGCCGATTTCCTGGCTCGCTCCTTGGACTGGGCAGGTCAGGTCGTCGCCGGATCGTCGACTGTCACGCGGCCGGAGGTCGAGCGCGGAGAATCCTGGGCCGAAGCACTGGCCCAGGGCCGCAGCTTCGTCGACAGCAAGGTCTTCGGCGCCGCCCCGGCGCCGTATCGGGCGCTCGAATTGATGATCGCCGCAAGAACCGCGGACCGGGCGGAGGCCTACACCGCCGAGGACGAGGCGCTCGCGGATTTGACCATGGGCCCAGAGGCGCGGGCGAGCCTGTACGCCTTTGACCTGGTCCAAAAGCGCGCTCGTAAGCCAGCAGGCGCACCCGATCCCACGCTGGCGCAGCCAGTGACCAAAGTTGGCATTGTCGGTGCAGGCCTGATGGCAACGCAGCTCGCCTTGCTCCTCCTGCGGCGCCTGCAGGTGCCGGTCGTGATCACCGATCTTGATCAGGAGCGGGTCGATAAGGGGTTGAGATATGTTGCGGCAGAGATCGGCAAGCTGCTCGATAAGAAAAGGATCTCCCCCGATGAAGCGAACCGGCTGCGGGCGCTGATTTCTGGTACCACGGAACTGGTCGATTTCGCTGACTGTGAGTTTGTGATCGAGGCTGTCTTCGAGGAGATGTCGATCAAGAAGCAGGTCTTCGCCGATCTTGAAAAGCATGTCGCTGAGAGCTGCGTTCTTGCCACCAATACCTCCTCGCTGTCCGTCACGCATATAGCCGCGGATCTTGATCATCCCCAGCGCGTGGTCGGCTTCCATTTCTTCAACCCGGTGGCTGTGCTGCGGCTGGTTGAAGTTGTCCGTGGTCCTGCGACCGACGAGACGACACTGGCTACGGCGTTTGAGCTCGCGAAGGCGCTGAAGAAGAATGCCGTGCTGGTCAAAGATGCCGCTGGGTTCGTGGTGAACCGAATACTGCTCAGATGGATGGCCGAGATCTTCGCCGCGGTGGACGAGGGCACGCCCATTGAGGTCGCCGACGCCGCACTCCGACCGCTCGGCCTGCCCATGCCGCCGTCCCTGCTGCTTCAGCTAGTCGGTCCAGCGGTCGCCTTGCACGTGATCGAAAACCTGCACGCGGCTTTCGGCGATCGGTTCCCCGTCTCGCCCAACCTCCGGGCCCTAGTGGCGGCAGGAAGGCCGGGCATCTACGACTGGACGCCCGATGGCGAACCATATGTCAGCGAGGACACTGCGAAACTGTTCACGGTCGGCAACCAATCGAGCACCGCGGAGCAAGTACGAGACCGGGCGCTGTACGCCTTGGCGGAGGAGATCGGCCTGCTGCTGTCTGAGCAAATCGTCGCCGCGCCGATGGATGTTGATCTGTGCTTGATTCTGGGTGCTGGCTGGCCGTTCCACCTTGGCGGCATTACGCCCTACCTGGACCGCGAGGGCGTTTCGGAAAGGGTGGTAGGCCGTCGCCTCCTGCCGCCAGGTCTTGCATCGGTTCCGCTGAGCTAGTTCGGGACTTCGCGTTATTTGACTGCACTTCGCGTTAGGTCCCTGCACTTCGCGTCACCTGCACAACTAGCGCGATGTGTGGGTAAGTAACGCGAAGTGCCGGGAGCTGGCGCACATTCTCTCTGAATCGAGCTTCAGTCGGCTTCTGGATTCACTAAGGGTGGCACCGCTGCTGGTTGCGCGTCTGAGCGTCAGCGCTCCGACTCAGCCTCGCTGTGCTCCAATGCAGCATCGGCCCTAACCACCGCCTCGACGGCGGAACGGGCAATAGCTTGCGGCGTGAGGCCGATTTCCTCGAGCAGCTGGGCGCGGCCGCCGTGGGGTATGAACTCCTGCGGAATTCCGAATTCTCGTACCGCTGCGCGTACGTCAGCAGCGCGCAGCTCCTGGGCGAGTCGCGATCCGTAACCGCCGACTACTCCGTTGTCTTCGATCGTGATCACAAGATCATGATCGCGGGCCAGCGCGACGAGTCCTGGACTGACGGGGAGCGCCCAAACCGGATCGAGAACCGTAACACCGATTCCCTGGTCAGCAAGCCGTTCGCCTACCACGATGGCCGTCACGGCAAGCGCACCAAGACCAACCACGAGCACCCGCGGCTGGTCAGTCTTGAGCAGTATGTCCATACCGTCCAGCTGATCGACAGCGGGAAGATCGGGCGGCACCTGCTCCTTGGGGAGTCGGATCACACTCGGGGCGTCGTCGATGCTCAGCGATCTCGCCAGCACGTCGCGCAACCGGCTGCCGTCGCGCGGCGCCGCCAGATGCAGGCCCGGCACCACCTGCAAGATCGACATGTCCCACATGCCGTGATGGCTTGCCCCGTCTGGTCCGGTGATGCCAGCCCTGTCGAGCACGAAGGTGACACCGCACTTGTGTAGGGCCACATCCATCAGGACTTGGTCGAAGGCGCGGTTCAGGAAAGTGGAATAGACCGCAACGACCGGGTGCAACCCACCCATGGCAAGACCGGCTGCCGACGTGACGGCGTGTTGCTCGGCGATCCCCACGTCGAAGCAGCGATCCGGGAACGCCCGAGCAAACCGGTGCAGCCCGGTCGGATACACCATGGCAGCCGTAATGGCGACGATCCGTTCGTCGTGACCGCCCAGCCTTAGCAGCTCTTCGGAGAACAGCTCGGTCCAGGTCTGACCTGAGGCGCTGCCAATCGCCTCGCCGGTGATGGCGTTGATCTTGCCGACGGCGTGGAAGCGGTCCTCTTCGTGGTTCTCGGCGGCCTTGAAGCCATTGCCTTTGCGCGTGATGCAATGCACCAGGACCGGACCGCCGAAATTCTTCGCCTGCCGCAGCGCACGCTCGACTTCTGCAATGTCGTGACCATCGATCGGGCCGACGTACTTCAGGCCCAGGTCGGAGAACAGTCCCTGCGGCGCAAGAACGTCCTTCAGCCCGATCTTGATGCCATGCAAGATGTCGTACGCGGCGTTGCCGACCAGCGGTGCCCGACTGACCGTACGTTTCACCAGCTCCAAGATCTGTTCGTAACGCGGGTTGGTGCGCAGTCCCGTCAGGTGCCGTGCCACGCCTCCAACGGTCGGGGTGTAGGAGCGGCCGTTGTCGTTCACGACGATCACCAGCGGCAGATCGTCGGACGCAGCGATGTTGTTCAACGCCTCCCATGCCATCCCGCCCGTGAGAGAGCCGTCCCCGACGAACGCGACGACGGTGGCCCGCTTGCGCTGCAGCCGAATGGCCTTCGCGAGCCCATCGGCGTAGCTGAGCGCGGTTGATGCATGTGAGTTCGCAACCCAGTCGTGTTCCGACTCTTCCGGGCTTGGGTATCCCGAGAGCCCGTGGCGCTGCCGCAGGGTGGGGAATTGATCTTGGCGGCCGGTCAGGATCTTGTGCACGTAACTTTGGTGCCCGGTGTCGAAGATGATCGGATCGCGCGGCGAGTCGAAGACCCGATGTACCGCAAGCGTCAGCTCGATGACTCCGAGGTTGGGTCCGAGGTGGCCGCCGGTCTGGCATACGCGCTCGATCAGGAAGGACCGGATTTCCCCGCTCAGCTCCGTCAGCTGATCAGGCGTCAGGTCCCGTAGGTCTTGTGGGCTTTGGATCGAGCTCAACAGTCCATACGGGGCGGCCGACATGGGCTTGAGTTTACGTGTAGGACAGCTCCCCGCATGGAAGTGCCGCCGAATGCCGTTTACCTGTTCCCCAGGTCACAACTTTCGAACGAACACACGCCCGCGCAGAGCCTCGTCAAGAAGTGCCACGGCCCGACGGGTGCGGGCCAGCCGAGCACCTTGTTCGAGCCATGCTTGGGTCGCCGCCTCCACAACATCCGGCTCGACGTATTCACTCAGGCTGGTGCGGACGTCGGCCAAGCCGCGTTGTGACGCGTCGTGTTGAGCCTTCACAAAGTGGCTGGCGAACTGCGCCAGCACAACAGGATGGTTCTGCAGCACGCGATAGGCGCGAAAGTCGGCAGGGCAGCAATCCAGCAGATATGCGATCGCTGTGGCCTCCCAGCCAGGCGCTCCGGGCGGGCGCACCTGGCCGGGCCAGCCAGGCGGCGTGTAGGCCGACGTGCTCATGCGCCCATAATATTCGAACTCATGTTCGATGGCTAGCCTCGTGGCGTGAGCGATGTGATCTGCCAAATCGTGAATGGTGAGCTGGATGCTGCTCTGGTGGCGCGCGACGACCAGGTGATCGCTTTTCTTGATCACCGGCCGGTGTTCAAAGGCCATGTCCTCGTCGCTCCCACTCAGCACGTGGACACTTTGCTGACGCTGCCCGGTAATCTCATGGTTCCGCTGATGACGATGACGCAGCGGATCGCGATTGCAATTCCTGCGGCACTGGGCGCTCAAGGCACCTTCGTGGCAATCAACAATGTGGTCAGCCAGTCGATACCACACCTGCATGTGCACATCGTCCCCAGAACAAAAGGGGATGGCCTTCGCGGCTTCTTCTGGCCGAGGACCCACTACGCGGCTGGTGAAGTCGAAAGGTACGCCAAGTTGATCTCAGAGGCGCTGCCCGATGCCGCGCAGCAGGCCGGCGACCTCACGCGGAGCCTAGAGCTCGCACCCGGTACAGACAGCTGAAAGGCCGCGGGCCGTCCCCGTACCCAGTCTCCAGGTAATAAAGGGTATTGCGAGACGCTGAGGCTACTTCTTGATCAACGACCGCAGTACGTACTGCATGATTCCGCCGTTGCGGTAATAGTCGGCTTCGCCCGGGGTGTCAATACGCACCAGTGCATCGAAGCTGACATCACCAGCCTTGACCTTCACTGTCGCCGGGGTACGGCCGGCGTTGAGTTCAGTGACACCGGTGATGTCGAATGTCTCCTCGCCGGTGAGTCCGAGTGAACTGGCGTTCTCACCGTCTGGGAACTGCAGCGGCAGCACACCCATCCCGATGAGATTCGATCGGTGAATCCGCTCAAACGACTCAGCGATCACGGCCTTCACCCCAAGCAACGCCGTACCTTTCGCCGCCCAATCACGCGAGGAACCTGAGCCGTACTCCTTGCCAGCCAGCACCACCAACGGAGTGCCCGCAGCCAGGTAATGCTGAGACGCCTCGTACACCGTGGTGATCGGTTCCTCCGGCACGGTGAAGTCCTTGGTGAATCCGCCCTCAGTCCCTGGTGCAAGCTGATTGCGAAGCCGAATGTTGGCGAATGTTCCTCTGATCATGACCTCGTGATTGCCACGCCGCGACCCATACGAGTTGAAATCCTTGCGCTCCACACCATGCTCGGAGAGGTATCCGCCGGCGGGCGAGTCCGGCTTGATCGATCCGGCAGGCGAGATGTGGTCGGTGGTGATCGAGTCACCGAGCTTGAGCAATACCAGTGCTTCCGTGATGTCGCCGACCGGTGCCGGCTCGGCGGGCATGCCGTCGAAGTAAGGCGGCTTGCGAACATACGTCGAGTCAGGATCCCAGCCGAAGATCTCACCTTCAGGAGTCGGCAAAGACCGCCATTGCTCATCACCGGCGAAGACATCGGCATACGACTCGGTGAACATCTCCGCCCCGATTGCCGCCGAGATGATCTCATCGATCTCCGCCTCGGTCGGCCAGATGTCGGCGAGGTACACGTCGTCGCCCTGCTCGTCGACGCCTAGCGAGTCGCGCATCAAATCGACGTCCATCGTGCCCGCGAGGGCGTACGCCACCACTAGCGGCGGTGATGCCAAGTAGTTCATCTTGACGTCGGGGTTGATCCTGCCTTCGAAGTTCCGGTTACCAGAGAGCACCGAGACGACCGCAAGATCATGTTCCTGCACGGCTGCGCTGACTTCCGGGATGAGCGGTCCGGAGTTGCCAATGCAGGTTGTGCATCCGTAGCCAACCAGGTTGAAGCCAAGCTTGTCCAAATAGGGCGTCAGACCTGAGCGGTCGTAATAGTCGCTGACAACCTTGGATCCTGGGGCCAAGGTCGTCTTCACCCAGGGCTTCCGACTCAATCCACGCTCGACCGCTTTCTTGGCTACCAACGCGGCCCCGATCATCACACTGGGGTTCGAGGTGTTGGTGCAAGAGGTGATTGCTGCAATCACCACTGCACCATGGTCGAGCTCGAAGGACGTACCGTCGGCCAGCGTCACTGGCACCTGCTTGGTAGGCCGGCCGATGTCTGCGGGAACCTGTTCGCCGTACTCGTGCGGCGCTAGGGATCCGTCGGCAGTCGCGTGACTTGGTACGTCGGAGGCGGGAAATGACTCATCCACCGATTCGTCGTAGCCGGTCAGCTCCTCAGCCGCAACATAGTCGCGCAATGCTTCCCGGAATCCCTGCTTGGCATGGGCGAGCAGCACTCGGTCCTGGGGGCGCTTGGGTCCGGCGATGCTCGGAACCACGCTGCCAAGATCAAGCTCCAGGTACTCCGAATATCTCGGCTCGCGGTCAGCGGAGTGCCACAAACCCTGGGTCTTGGCGTACGCCTCGACGAGCGCGATCTGCTGATCATCGCGACCGGTCAGCCTGAGATATTCGGTGGTGTTGGCGTCGATCGGAAAGATTGCAATCGTTGAGCCGTATTCGGGACTCATGTTGCCGATAGTTGCCCGGTCCGCGACGGGAACCTGGGATACGCCGGGCCCGTAGAACTCCACAAATTTGCCGACGACCTTGTGCTGGCGCAACATCTCGGTGATGGTCAACACAAGATCAGTCGCGGTCGTGCCTTCGCGGAGCCCGCCAGAGAGTTTGAAGCCCACGACCCGAGGGATGAGCATCGAGACCGGCTGGCCGAGCATCGCCGCCTCGGCCTCGATTCCACCGACACCCCAGCCGACTACCCCCAAACCGTTGACCATCGTGGTGTGGGAATCGGTGCCGACGCAGGTGTCGGGATAGGCCCGCCGCTCAGTCTGCCCAGAGCCGTTCGAAGCCACGACCTCTTGCGAGAAGATCACCCGGGCCAGGTGTTCGATGTTGACCTGGTGCACGATCCCGGTACCGGGCGGAACCACCTTGAAGTCGTCGAACGCGGTCTGGCCCCAGCGCAGGAACTGGTAGCGCTCCCGATTGCGCTCATATTCGATCTCCACGTTCCGCGTGAACGCGTCCGCGGTACCGAACACATCGGCGATGACAGAGTGGTCGATCACCAACTCGGCCGGAGCCAGCGGGTTGATCTTGGACGGATCCCCTCCCATCTCCGCCATCGCCTCCCGCATCGTGGCCAAATCGACGACGCACGGCACACCGGTGAAGTCCTGCATGATCACACGCGCCGGTGTGAATTGGATCTCCTTGCTGGGCTCGGCATTCGGCTCCCAGCTGGCGAGCGCGCGGACGTCATCGGCGGTGATGTTGGCGCCGTCCTCGGTCCGGAGCAGGTTCTCCAGCAAGATCTTGAGGCTGTACGGCAGCGAATCTGAGCCTTCGACGGCGTCGATCCGGAAGATCTGGTACTCCTCCTCGCCCACCTGCAGGGATGACTTTGCATCGAAGCTGTTCACACTCATCAGCTGTCCCTTCCTTTGAAGCGGCGCGCGATTCCCGACGCTCGCAGCTTCGGAAAACTATCTTGACGTCAAGATAACATGGTGGTTTTTACCCCCATCCGCGGCGCGCGAATCATCTCCCGCTCAGCGGCAACGCCAGCGGTGACACGATAGTGCAGGGTTGAACGAGCCATAGGGAGGCAGGATTGACGTCCCTGAGTAGGTGGACGAGACATGAGCGGTAACGCAAGCTTCCGGCTGGTCAACACCACGGTGCTCTCAGTCTGTGCGGTTGAGGCACCGGTGGTCATGATGTCTGCAGCGTTTGACGAGCGGCTGGCGGACACCTACCGGCGCGTGGGTACCCGTCCCGGCATGCTGGAGAAATTGGCAGGGGTAGTTGAGCGTCGCTGGTGGCCGGTCGACGTGAGCTTCGCTGACGCCGCGGCCACAGCGGGCGCGAAGGCGCTGGCTGAGGCAGGCATCACGCCCGCGCAGGTGGGCGTGATGATCAACACGTCGGTTTCCCGCGAATATCTCGAGCCATCCACTGCAGTGGCGATTCACCATCAGATGGGCTTGCCCACGAACTGCCTCAACTTCGACCTGGCAAATGCCTGCTTGGGTTTTGTCAACGGCATCCAGCTGGCAGGGACGATGATCGAGGCCGGCCAAGCTGACTACGCGGTGATCGTCGATGCCGAAGGTTCCCGCTACACCCAGGAAGTCACGCTGGAGAGGCTGGCCGGATCAGAGACGACAGCGGCCGACCTGCGTTCACAGTTCGCCACCCTCACACTCGGCTCCGGATCGGCGGCCATGGTGCTCGGACGAGCCGACCGCCATCCGGAGGGGCACAGGGTTGTAGGCGGGGTAAGTCGCGCCGGTACCGAGCATCACGACCTCTGCGTGGGTGATCTCAACCGGATGCGTACCGATACCAAGCGGCTGTTCGACGCCGGCCTGGCGCTGGCATTGGCAACGTGGGCCGATGCGAAGGAAGAGTTCGACTGGGATGGGATCGACTGGTTTGTCGCTCACCAGACCTCGGTGGTGCATATCCGGGCCATGGCTCACGCGCTGGGTGTTGACCCGGCGCGTTTCCCGCTCACCCTGCCGACGTACGGCAATATCGGGCCGGCCGCGGTGCCCTTTACGCTGGCTCAGCACATGAACCAGCTGCGCGCCGCGGACCGGATCCTGTTGTTGGGCATCGGGTCCGGTTTGAACACCTCGTACGCCGAAATCATCTGGTGATAAACGCCTGGTGACCAAACGTCTACTCACCCCACACGGTGTTGTCGCGGATCTCGGCGAGATGCCGGGAGTCGATCCGACCTGGTCCAGATTGGTGCCGGCTATCGATGCGGAAGGTGTCTCGCGCACCTGGCATGTGCTCGACAACAACATCGCGCCTGAGCAGGGGACGTTACTGTGCGTGCACGGCAATCCGACCTGGTCTTATCTGTGGCGCCGATTTATCTCCTGCGCGGACCCGGGTTGGCGAGTCCTAGCGGTTGATCAGCTCGGGATGGGTTATTCCGAGCGGCCGAAGACGCCACGTACCTTTGCTGCCCGGATCGATGACCTCGACGCCATAACGTCTGAATTGGGGATCACCGGGAAGGTGGTGCTGGCAGCACACGACTGGGGTGGACCCATCTCACTGGGATGGGCGCAACGCCATCTTGATCAAATCGCCGGATTGATCTTGACCAACACCGGCGTCGCCCTGCCGCCGCATACCGACCCGCCGGCACTGCTCCGGCTGGCCCGCAGCCCGATGTTGCGGGAGCTGGTCTGCGTACGCACGATGACCTTCGTACGCGCTGCGGCAGCGCTGTCCCGGTCGTCGATCCCGGCTGGGGTTCGCAGCGCGCTACAGGCACCGTACATTTCTGCTCAGCGGCGCCGGGCGGTCGGTGAGTTCGTGGCCGACATTCCCTTGGAGCCGGGCCATCCTAGCCGCGATGCGCTTGATCGTGTTGCGCTCGGGCTAGCCGATCTTGCGACCGTCCCGACGCTGCTGCTGTGGGGCGCGCGCGACCCCATCTTCACAGAGAGCTATCTCCGCGACCTGCAGCGCCGGTTTCCGCGCGCGGATGTCCACCGGTATCCCGAAGCATCGCATCTGGTGCTGGAGGATGCCTCTCAGGTGGCCGAGGACGCCTGGTCGTGGCTGAGAGCCAACACAACTCGGCGGCGCAGGTCCCCGCCCGCGCGTCCAGCATCCGCGCCGGATAGCCAGGCTGTCAGTGTCCCAGCCGGCACGGGTGACGGACGTGACTCGGGGCCGGCTGTCGCCGAGCTAGGCCGTGGCCGCAACCGCGTGATCTCCTTCGCCGAGCTGCACCAGCGGATCGGTGCGCTGGCTGATGGGCTGCGCCGCGCCGGCGTGCGGCCCGGAGATCGGGTCGCGCTGCTCGTACCCCCGGGCCTCGACCTGACTGCGACGGTTTATGCCTGCTGGCAAGCGAGTGCAGTGATTGTCGTCGCCGACGCGGGCCTTGGCTGGCTGCGCATGACCGACGCGCTGCGCAGCGCCGACCCCGACTACCTGATCGGCATCCCGGCGGCCCTTGCCGTCGCTGCGGCATTCAGGCTTCCGGGGATCCGGTTGGTCGCCGGTGAGTTGCCAGGTTCGATCCGCCGGCTGCTGGCCGTTGGGCACTCGATCGATGAGCTTGCCAGCCCTGCGGACCGTAGCGGCGCCCGCTTCGACACTCAACAGGCTCACCGCAACCCCAACAGCGCGCGGTCGAGTGCGGCTGCGGTGCTGTTCACTTCCGGTGCCACTGGGCCGCCCAAGGGGGTTGTCTATCGGCATCACCAGCTGCGAGCACAGCTGGAGCAGGTGCGTACCCTCTGCGACATCACTGCGAGGGATCGGCTCGTGGCCGCCTTCGCCCCGTTCGCGCTGTACGGCCCGGCGCTCGGAATCGGCGCAGTAGTGCCGCAGATGGACGTCACCAAACCAGGCACCCTCACTGCGACAGCGTTGGCAGACGCGGCGGCGGCTATCGAAGCCACCCTGGTCTTCGCTTCGCCAGCCGCTTTGCGGAACGTGGTCGCCACCGCAGGCGAGCTGACGGCCGCGCATTCGTCTGCTCTCTCGCGCATTCGGCTGGTGCTCTCAGCCGGGGCGCCTGTCTCGGTATCGCTGCTGCGCCAGGTTCGTGACGTCCTGCCGCGCGCCGAGCTGCACACACCATATGGGATGACCGAGGCGTTGCCGCTGACCGACATCTCGCTGCCGCAGCTGGAAAAGGCCGGTTCGGGCAACGGAGTATGCGTCGGAACGCCGCTACCCGGTGTGCAAATCCAAATCAGCCCATTCGACCCATTGGGCAGGGCCGCCGGACCACCCCAAGCCATCGTTGAGATCTCCGGCGAGATCTGTGTGTCTGCGGCTCATGTCAAGGACCGCTACGACCAGCTCTGGGCAACAGAGTGGGCAAGTTCTCGAGATCCGGGATGGCATCGTACCGGCGATGTCGGGCACCTCGATGTCGCCGGCCGGTTGTGGGTTGAGGGACGCCTGGTGCACGTCATTACGACCGCCGACGGGCCTCTCACTCCGGTCGGTGTGGAGCAGCGGATCGAAGCCGAATCCCCGGTGACCGGCGCCGCGGTGGTAGGTGTGGGCCCGACGGGCACTCAGCAGGTCGTGGCGGTTGTCGTGCCAAACACCCAAGCCTCGGTTGGGGTGGCATCCCATGAGCTTGCCACCGCCGTACGGGCAGTGGCGGGAGTGCGCTTGGCCGCTGTCCTGGTCGTCGAAGCTTTGCCGGTGGACATTCGGCACGCCGCGAAGATCGACAGACAGCGGCTCGCCCGCTGGGCGGAGCGGCTGCTGGCAGGCGGTCGAGTCGGTCGGTCGTAGGGAGGGCAGTATGCGCGTATTGGTCACCGGGGCAACTGGGATGCTGGGGTGCGGTGTGGCGCGAGCGCTCGCCGACAGGGGTGACCAGGTGACCGTCCTACAACGGCATCCTGCTGGACTCGGCCTACCTGAGGTGCTGACCGATATCAGCGACGCCGACGCTGTGCGCGCCGCGGTGAGCAACCAGGATGCGGTCGTTCATCTGGCTGCCAAGGTCAATGTGATCGGTCCGGAGGCCGAGTACGAACGCGTCAATGTCGAAGGCACCCGCGTGATCGTGCATGCGTGCATGACGGCCGGAGTGCGACGGTTGGTGCACGTCTCATCACCGTCTGTGGCTCATTCCGGCAGTTCGCTGGTCGGCGTCGGCGCCGATCCCGCCGACCCGGCAGCTGCCCGCGGGCCGTATGCGCGAAGCAAGGCAGTCGCCGAGCTAATCGCACTGGGCGCGGATCGTGACCAGCTCGCTGTGGTCGCGGTCCGCCCACACCTGGTGTGGGGCCCAGGTGACACCCAGTTGGTTGCTCGAGTAGTGGACCGGGCACGCCGCGGGAGACTGCCAATTATCGGCTCGGGCGCAGTGCTGGTCGATACCACCTACGTGGTCAACGCCGTGGACGCACTTATCGCAGCTCTGGACCGCTGCGCTGAGGCACGTGGCCAAGCGCTCGTAGTCACCAACGGCGAGCCGCGTCCAATCGCTGAGTTGTTGGCTGCCATATGCCGGGCGGCCGGCGTACCCGAACCGACTCGGCATATCCCGGTGAGACTGGCGCGGGCCGGCGGCACGCTAGTGCAGTCGCTGTGGACAATGCCCCAGAGTCGATGGCCGGGACGCCCCGAGGACGATCCACCTTTGACGCGGTACCTAGTCGAGCAAATGTCAACCGCCCACTGGTTCGACCAGCGGCATGCTCGCCAGGTCCTGCAGTGGCGGCCTCGGGTCAGTCTCGATGAGGGGTTCGCCGAGCTCCAGCGCTGGTACACACACGGGGGACCCCGTCAAGGGGCATCGCCCGCAGACCCCGGCGTGTCGGGGTCGTAGTTCCTAGGTCGCGCCCTAATCCGGCTTCACCGCTCGCCGGCGAGCTCTGCTCTCGTCAACATCCCACGCTACGTGGGATATTCACGCTCTGCATGGCGTGCATGCCATGCACAGCGCAAGCAACCTGGGTACGGCTCGTGGTGCCGGGGCGGTAGTTCCTAACCGGTGTGCAGGTAACGCCGGGCGTTTTCTTGAGCGGCCTCGCGCTCCATCCGTTGTTCAGCCTTGCTGGATGAGGCGAGGTGGAACGGCACCGACGTCACCATGACTCCGGGCGTGAAGAGCAGGCGTCCCTTGAGCCGCAGCGCGCTCTGATTATGCAGTATCTGCTCCCACCAGTGGCCGACGACGTACTCGGGTATGTAGACCGTGACCACGTCTCGCGGGCTTTCGAGCCGCAGGTTCTTAACGTAGTCGATGATCGGATTGGTCACCTCGCGGTAGGGGGAGGCGATTACTTTGAGCGGGACCCCGGTGTCGGCCTCCTCCCAGTGCTGCACCAGGCGCGCGGTCTCATCCGGATCAATTGAGACCGTTAATGCCTCGAGAGTGCTGGGCCGTGCGGCCTTGGCAAAGGCGAGGGCCCGCAGCGTCGGTTTGTGGAGCCTGCTGACCAGCACCACTGCCCGTACTCGACTTGGCAAGGTCCGATCCTCGCCTTCGACCAAGGCGGTCTCCTGGGCTACCGTCTCGTAGTGCCGCCTGATCATCTTCATGATCGCGAAGAGGATGGCCATCGCAATGATCGCGATGTAGGCGCCCTTGGTGAACTTGGAGACCAGCACGATCACCAGCACCGTTGCGGTCATCGTCAGCCCGATGGCGTTGATCACTCGGGAACGGATCATCCGTCCCCGCACCGCCGGGTTCTGCTCGATTCTGAGGTGACGCGTCCAGTGCCGCAGCATGCCGAGCTGGCTCACTGTGAACGACACAAACACTCCGACGACGTAAAGCTGAATCAACGCGGTCACGTCAGCATCGAAGGAAATGATCAGCACGATGGCGAAGAAAGCCAGCACGATGATCCCATTGCTGTACGCCAGGCGGTCGCCGCGGGTGTGCAACTGGCGCGGTAGGTAACCGTCCCTGGCAAGGATTGAGCCCAACACCGGGAATCCGTTGAATGCGGTGTTCGCGGCCAGGAACAAGATCAACATGGTGGCGGCTACGACGAAGTAGAAAAGAGGTTTGAACTCGGCGAAAACTGCCGCAGACAACTGTCCGATAGCTGTTTCCTCGATCACGTCAACCCGCTCGCCGTTGAGCGTGTAATGCGAATGCCCGGCGTCGATCAGCTTCAGCCCGGTCAAGTTGGCCAGTACGACAACCCCCATCAACATCGTCACTGCGATGGTGCCGAGCAACAGCAAGGTGGTTGCCGCATTCTTGCTCTTCGGCTTACGGAATGCAGGCACGCCGTTGGAGATAGCTTCCACACCAGTCAGGGCGGCGCTACCAGAGGAGAAGGTGCGGGCGAGCAGTGCCACCATCGCGAAGCCGGTAAAGGCTGCATAGGTAGGATCCGGCTCGATTCCGTACTGGGCGCTGTGTGCCTGGATCTCATCGCCCAGCACCAGAATTCGGAACAGCCCGTAGAACACCATGCTCAAGATCGCGAACATGAAGCAGTAGGTGGGAATCGCGAACAGGGTGCCGGACTCGCGGACGCCGCGGAGGTTGAGCGCCATCAGCACCACAACAACGCCAGCGGCTACCCACGCCTCCCGCCCGTCCAGAACCGGGAAGGCGGACTTGGCGTTCTGCACCCCGGACGAGACGGAGACCGCAACCGTGAGGACATAGTCCACCAGGAGCGCCGCGGCAACGGTAATACCCGCAGTGGGCCCGAGGTTGACGGTCGCCACCTCGTAGTCACCGCCACCAGACGGGTACGCGTGCACATTCTGCCGATAGGACGCCACGACAACGAGCATCACGACGGCGACCAGAATTGCGATCTTCCAGGAGTAGGCATAGGCGGCAAGTCCGGCAAGCGACAACGTCAGAAAAATCTCATCGGGTGCGTAAGCAACCGAGGACAAGGCGTCGGAGGCGAAGACCGGTAGCGCGATGCGTTTGGGAAGCAGTGTTTCGTGGAGTTGGGTGCTGCGCAGCTTCCGGCCTAGAAGCAGCCGCTTGCCGATATCGGCCACATTCACCACATTGCAAACCCTAATAGAGCAACAGCGATCAGCGACCAGTCAAGCAGTCGTTGGAGGTGACCGGCGTCACAGAGTTTCACAGCCAGGTTCACTAGACTCGACGGCGTGCACATCGTGATCATGGGCTGCGGCCGCGTAGGGTCCAGCCTGGCCAGGAGCTTGGAGAAGCGTGGCCACACCGTCGCGGTGATCGACATGAACACGGAGGCCTTCCGGCGCCTCGGCCCTGCCTTTGCGGGGAAGACAGTGAGAGGGGTCGGCTTTGATCGCGAGGTGCTGCTTGAGGCCGGCATCGAAGATGCCGACGGATTTGCCGCCGTGTCCAGTGGTGACAACTCCAATATCTTGTCAGCCCGTGTGGTACGCGAAACTTTTGGCGTAGACAACGTGGTGGCCCGGATCTACGATCCCGGCCGCGCCGAGGTGTACGAGCGGCTCGGTATCCCGACCGTCGCCACCGTGCGGTGGACCGCAGATCAGGTGCTGCGGCGCCTATTGCCCAGCGGTTCTGAACCGCAGTGGCGCGACCCGTCGGGCTCGGTACGCCTGATGGAGGTGCATGTCGATCGCGCTTGGGTCGGTCGGACCATCGATCAGATGGAAGAGGCCACTGGCGCACGCATCCCGTTCCTGTTCCGGTTGGGCTCCGGAATAGTGCCTAAGCGCAGCACCATCTTTCAGGACGGCGATCTGGTTTACGCCGCGGTGATCGATGCGAAGCTGGCTGAGGTCGAAGCAGTTCTCGGTACTCCGCCGAGAGGAGCATGACGATGCGAGTAGCGATTGCCGGGGCCGGCAATGTGGGACGATCCATTGCCGCGGAGCTCGTGGAGAACGGGCATGAAGTGCTGTTGATCGACAAAGACCCGCACGAGATCAAGGCCGAGACGTTGCCCGAGGCGGAGTGGCTGCTGGCCGATGCCTGCGAGTTGTCCTCGCTCGAAGAGGCGGGTCTCGATACCTGTGATGTGGCGATCGCGGCCACCGGTGACGACAAGGTGAACCTGGTGGTGTCGTTGCTGGCAAAGACTGAGTTCGGTGTGCCGCGTACCGTCGCCCGGGTGAACCACCCGAAGAACGAGTGGCTGTTCAACGAGGACTGGGGGGTCGATGTCTCAGTCTCGACACCGCGGCTGATGTCAGCGCTGGTAGAGGAGGCCGTCACAGTCGGCGACCTGGTCAGACTGCTGACGTTCCACGAAGGTGCGACGAACCTCGTTGAGATGACATTGCCCTCCAACAGCCCCACCGTTGGAGCCCGCATCGGCGACCTGAACTGGCCCGGCGACGTAGTCCTTGTTGCAATCATCCGGGACGGGCATGCCAGACCACCCGACAAAGACGGCTCCCTCGAGGCCGGCGACGAATTGCTGTTCGTGACAGCCCAGGCCTTCGAGAAAGAACTGGCCGAGATGCTGGCCCCACGCGAGGGCTCGCTCGATCTCTCGACGACGCAGACGCCGCGAGTTCAAGCGGTTTGAGGCCGCAGCGCTGAATCCTCAATTGGCGTCTTGCCCTTGGAGAGCAAGAAGCCGATCACGGTCAACGCTGCGATCAACATCGGCCAACCGAGGACGACCTTAGCGACGCCGAGGAGCACTACCTGCCCCGCAAGGAACAGCGGCATCTGAACCAGAAATCGGGTGACATACGGTACAGCCAGCACCAAGGTCAACCTCGAGGTCATCTTCACCAGTCCGCGATCCCGCGTCCAGCCGGTCGGATCCCCGACAGCGGCACCGAGGATGAAGCCAACAAGCGGCTTGCGAAACGCCACCGACGCTATAGAGAGCACGGCGAGAGCACCGTTGTAGAGGATGCCAGGCAAGAAGACGTCTTGTGCACGGCCGGTACGAGTGGCGATGAGTACGGCGATCGCCGTAGGGATGACCGCCTGGGCGACGTACCTGATCGATTGCCGCTGGACGATCCGGATCAGTGCGAGCAGCAGCGCAGTCGCGACGGCGGCGGCGATGGCCGGATAGAGCTGTCGCTGGATGACCCACGCGACGGTGAAGGCAATGAACGGCAATGCCGACTCGATCATGCCGCGGGCGCCGCCCAAAGATTGGCTCAGCTGGTAGCGGACAAACTCCTCCACATAACGGAACTGCGGCGCCTCCGCATCCGCGGAGACTGATGGCGCGTCTTGCGACCCTGTCCCAGCCGGCTGCTCGCTCATGCGTTAGACACCGCGGCGGTGTCGATCACGAGGCGGCCGTTGAGTGCATCAGCTCATAGCGAGGGTTGTAGATCAACCGTTTTCCATCGTGGCAGCTGATCCGACCGGATACCTTGAGGGTCCGACCGGGATCGATTCCGGGGATCTGACGTCGACCGAGCCACACCAGAGTCACCGATCCTGAGCCGTCGCGAAGCTCAACCTCGAGCGCGGGGTGACCCGCTCGAGGCGTGATGGTCACCGCCGACACAGTGCCAGTGAGCTGTACGCGCTGACGGTCCTCACAGCTCTGAATCGGTACAGAGCCCTCTTCACGGACCTTGCGTTGCAAATCTTCAGACTCGAGCTCGGCATTTGATGATGCCAACCGACGTAGTGCTCGCTGCAGCATGTTTTCTTTAGCCATCGCGTGTCACCTCCGCCCTTCAAGCATCCCACGGTGGTCAATTGTTTGTGTTCGCTCACGCCCGCGCGTGCGAAAAAGCTGCTGTCTTCCCTCGCAGACACGGGTGCCCCGACGAATTACCAAACTCGCATACCGGAACCCCGTGCCTGCTCGTCAGCACCGTCGTTTCTCCGCACAAAGCCGGAAAGGTCGGGGCTAGGCGCCTACCTGAGGTCCGTTTCTCCGCACACAAGTCCACGAACGGGCCACATCGGGCCGAATCGAGGTGCGTTTCTCCGCACAACCCCGAGCGATCCCGGGGACGGTCAGGAACCGTGAAAATGGTGGTCGGCGCGCAGTCGGCACATGCCGTACCTAGCTTCCTTACGCTGTACATGGCATGCACGCCATGTACAGCGTCAACACCCCACGCAGCGTGGGTTATTGACACGTTCGCATCAAGCTGCTGTTGGGTATTTTCAAGTCAAGGCCATAAAGGTCGATCGTTCAGACAGCAGCGGCGCCCGCGCTACCCGACGCTCGCGAACATGTTTGTGTTCGCTCGCGCCCGCGCGTGCGGAAAAGCTGCCGTCTCCGCTAGGCGTCAGGCCCGTCCGGCTCACGGCTGATGTTTGCCGGCATGGTCAAGGGCAGCAGATCACCTGGCGCCATTGCCTCGTCGCCGCGCCGCACGATGACCTGTCGGAACGCAGCCAGCACATCAGCGACGACCGGAGAGTCCGCGTCGTCTTCGATGGCGGCCTGACCGTAGACGATGCCGCGCAGCAGCCAGCGCGGACCTTCGGCGACCCACATCCGCGAGGGCTGATAGCCCTCCTGACCGTCCGGCGTGGTCACCGGGATCAGCCGCCTCAGCTCCACGCCAAACGGCCCCTCAGCGAGCGAGGCCGTGCCGCCGGCTTCGGTGGCACTCCGGGAGATCTCGTCACGCAACTCTTCCCAGAGGCCGCCGCTGCGTGGAGCCGCGTACGCGCCAAGCTCAAGCGCTGACGAGTAAGTCTGGGGTTTCTGATTCGCGCTCGCGGGCGGCTCGACAATGCTCTCGATCACCAGCATGGCTGAGACGATTTCACCGGCCGCCTCGGAGACCTGGAGCCGCAATTCTGATCCTGGTACCGCGGTGAGGATCAAGCTGCCAAGGTCGATCTTGGGACTTTCCTCGGTACTTTCGATGCTCTCAACCTCGCTGATGTCATAAGGGCCAGAACCCCGCCAGTCGAGCTCCTCAAGAGCGGCGAGTTCCTCCTCCGCCAGATCGTCTGCGGTGGACCCGGCGGCCGCGGTCGACTCGGCTATCTCTTCTACACCGACATCGGAATCGGAGTCCTCGATTGCGGACTCACTGCCCCGCTTTTTGCCCCTTTTGAAGATCATGAGCCTTCCTCTGGCACACTCATGCTCTCGTCCCCTCGCCAGGTTGGCTCCTGGCTGAGTAGCCCCCGCTGGATGGCCGAACCCAGTATTCCGCCGGTCGACCCGTACCCGCCACTTCCTCGCGAGGAGCTTGGCAGTTCGGTCACGGGCACGAATGTGGCCGTGCTCACCGGCTGGATGATGAGTTGAGCGATCCTGTCGCCGCGGGCAATGCTCACCGCTTCGGTCCGGTCGGTGTTGATCAGGCAGACCTTGATCTCACCGCGATAGCCTGCATCCACTGTGCCCGGCGCGTTAACGATGCTGATGCCGTGCTCGGCTGCCAGCCCTGAGCGTGGGTGCACGAAGGCCGCATAGCCCACCGGGAGCGAAATGGCCACGCCGGTCCCCACCAACCGGCGTTCGCCAGGTTGCAGTTCGAAGCTTTCTCGACTGCGCAGGTCGGCTCCCGCATCGCCCGGATGTGCGTAGGACGGCTGCTCGAGCCCGGGATCGACCCGGAGCAGCAGCACTTCAACGACCGGGATTGACTTGATCACTCGGTCAGCGTAGACGAGGACGCGCTGTGTAATGCGGCAGCCAGCTGTTGCGGGTGCCGGGTAGAGACCAGCCAGTACGGCACCGGATCGTCCTCGTCGTCAAGGGTGATCTCGACAGCGGTCTTGATATACGGCCGGAGCACCAGGTGTGCCCTGGCATCGGCCTCCACGCCTGCGCGCCGGCGCGTTTGCTCGGCATCAAGCGCTCGACAGCCAGCAATATAGGCGTGATCGATGCTGGCCCGGCCTATCCGTATTTGATTCGCGTCAACGCTGATCACAGTCGACGCAGAAGCGAAGATCGCGATGGCAACCAGCATGGTGGCGACCGAGACTCCGACGCCCCAAACCGCGCCCAGATAAGCGCCAACAGCGAGCAGCACCGACAACGAGAAGAGTCCCGCAAGCACCCACCAGATGGCGGGAACGGTCAGCCGCTCACGGAACAGCATGGGGGTAACCTACGCGTAGCTGCACTGCAGACGGCTGAACACGAAAGGTTGACCCGATGGGACCGACGCAAAAACTGCTCTGGAAGCTTTACGTCGGCGTGATCGGAGCGGTCACCACAATCGCGGCCCAGCGGCTGCTCAAGGCGGGCTGGAAACTCGTGACCGGTGACGAACCACCATCGCCGACCGATCCCGATACTCCCGTCATCACAGCGATGAGCTGGGCGCTGGCAAGTGGCATTGGCGTAGGTGTCACGCAACTGCTCACCCAGCGCATGGCCGCACGGCACTGGCAGAAGGAAATCGGCAACGAAACACCGGAGGCCGGCAAGATCAAGTTCAACATCTAGAGACGAGCGGTCCGGAGCCACCACCTCGCGTCCCGTTCGGGGGCGCGAGGTGGTGTTCCGTCCGGACTGACTGCCCCCAATCAGCCCGGCAGATCAACTGCACCTGCGGTGATCGCGCCCCCCCGCCACACAACAGCCGCGGCCCGGATTGGCTCGCACTGCTGCGCGTACGCTTTCGATGGCTCAAGCCTAGGTGATCATGTCGCAAGTCAGCTAGGGTGAGGCTCGCGCCGACACTAGTGATCTCGTCGGTCGCTTTGCATTCCGACAACGTCATGGGACTCCTGCAACCACGATCTGAGTTCGTCGTCCATGTCGGTGTCGGTCCTAACAAGGACGTAATGGGCTCGCCATCGCGGACCGTAGTCTGCGGTCTTGACGATGCGTGGCCTGTCCAGCCATCGATGTAATGCGAAGCTGGCGAGAAAACCGTCCCTCCGGGGCGAAAGCCCGGCGAACCGGACCCGCGCAACGTAGACGAGCCGCGTCTTCTGCGGTATCACCTGAACGTCACCGAGTGTGTGGAGCAGAGCGACGTACCTTCGAGCCAACTCCAACGCCGCTGGAGTGGACTTCGCAAACAAATCCTCCAGTGTGAACGTGCCACACGAGTGCCATAGATTCCGGGTCGCCAATCTGGCGCCGCAGCGAGGGCAGATCCAAAGACCGGTCAAATCTCAATCTGTTGCTGGATACTCCACGGTCTCACCGGCCCGCACAAGGAGTGAAATCGAGGATCTGGGATTCGTCCTCATCCCGCACAGTCGAAGCAGTATGCCTCTCCATTGGGACCTATCTCCGCGATCTGGCTGCGATGCCGGACCAGGAAACAGCTAGCACAGGTGAACTCATCGGACTGGCGTGGTAGCACCCGGACGGTCAGCTCTTCGTGGGAGAGGTCCGCACCAGGAAGCTCGAATGCTTCCGCCGCCTCGGCCTCGTCTTCGTCAACCTTCCCGGAGTTCTTATCGTTACGGCGAGTCTTGAGCTCTTCGATGCTGTCTTCGTTCAGTTCTTCATCGGTCTTGCGAGGGGCGTCGTAATCGGTCGCCATCTTTGCCTTCCCGGGCCCGGAAAGCCCAGATCATGATCTGACTCGTGCGCAGTCATATCACACGAATCAACCGATATGCGTGCTATGGCTGCACGCTGCCGCTATAACGCTGTCGCGTGTCCAAAATTCCCGCTCCAAAGCAGGTTTTCCCCGTCCACGAGCGGCTGTCATCTCCGTGCTGAGATACCCCTAAAACCGAGCCAAAAACCCGCTCAGCCGGCCACGTCACACAGCGCTGGGCGACCAGGGTCTCGGAGGTTGGGGCAGCAATTGGTCCGGCACTCGTACCAGCCGACCATGCCCGATCCCACCACCGGCTTGGCAGGCCCATCACCACGAGCCGCTGCAGCCCGCTCCAGCATGAGGTCAACCAGCCCGCGTACGAACGCTGGATGATCACCGGCGGTAGCTGCTCGCGCGAAGGCCATACCGCAATCCTCAGCCGTCGCAGCCGCCTCGGTATCCAGATCGAAGACCACCTCCATGTGGTCGGACACGAAGCCAATCGGCACCACAACAACCGCTGGCACCTCTCTGGCGGCGAGCTGCCGGAGATGATCGTTGATGTCTGGCTCAAGCCACGGCTGGCTGGCGGGGCCGGATCGTGAGCAATAGACCAGGTCGGACCGGTACTTTCGGCCTCGCTGCTTGCTGACCCGATGTGTCACCTCTGAGGCAACGACCGCGTGCCAGTCGACATATGCTCCGTTGCGGCTCCGAGGCATCGGACCAGCGGTTTCGGCCATGGCGGTCGGGATCGAATGAGTGACAAATACCAAGCGCGCGTCGTCTCCCCTACCTAACGCCTCAAGAGCCGTGAGGGTGGCGTCCACCGAGGCCGCAACGAAACCGGGGTGGTTGGCATAGTGCCGGATGCGGTCGATCAGGACCTGAGTGCCTTGCGCTGCGTCAAACAGGTTCTCCCGGTACTGACGGCATGAGGAATACGACGGGTACGCGCTCGTTACGACGGCAAGCACTCGGCGGTGACCATCTCGTTCAATGGCTCGGAGCTCGGTATCCAGGTACGGAATCCAATTCCGGTTTCCCCAGTACAGCGGCAGCTGTATGTCACGACGGCGTAATTCGTTCGCCAATGCCGCTACAAGCTTGCGACACTGATCGTTGATCGGGCTCTTGCCGCCAAACAGCAGGTAGTGCTGGCTGACCTCAGCCAGTCGCTCGGCGGGAATGCCCCGACCACGGGTGACGTTCTCCAGGAACGGCATCACGTCCTCCGGACGCTCCGGGCCGCCGAAGGACACCAGCAGGACAGCCTCATAAGGCGCAAGCGCATTGCCTGGCTCGGTGGTTGATGCCCTATGAGACGTTGCGGACCGATCACCCACAGCCGTGATCTTTGCGCACAGGGAGGAGAGTCGTGGCCGCGGGGCTTCGCCCATACCAGGAAGTGCTCTCGGACCGTCGCGCGGTGGCCTTCAGCCTTGCCGGCTTTGTAGCAAGGCTGCCGATGTCGATGACGGGCATCGGGATCGTGCTACTGGTATCGCTGACCACAGGCTCCTTCGGTCTGGCCGGATTGCTCACCGGCGCCACTACGGTGGCTGCGGCTGTCGTGGCTCCGTTCTGGGGACGCGCCACTGACCGCGTGGGACAGGCTCGGGTCTTGCTACTCGCGGTCCTGATCAACGTGCTCAGCGTCGCATTGCTAGTCACCGCGATAGAGCTGGCCTGGCCGCTGGCGGCGAGTTTCGCCGCAGCAATTGGCGTGGGGATCGGTTCCAGCATGGCAGGATCCGCCGTACGGGCTCGCTGGACTCTCCGGCTGAACGGCTCCCCCTTGTTGCACACCGCGTTCGCACTTGAAGCCATGTTGGACGAAGTGGTCTTCATCATTGGTCCTGTGCTGGTCACCTTCCTCGCCACGGCCCTCCATCCGGCGCTCGGAGTCAGCGTCAGCACAGTCATCGGGCTCATAGGTGCTGTTGCCCTGGCTGGTCAGCGCAGCAGCCAGCCGCCGACACGGTCGACACCACACGGTCATGCGGGATCTCCTCGGTTGCCGTGGCGTGTCCTGCTGCCGGTGGCGATCGCGTCGAGTGCCCTCGGCATGGTCTTTGGAGCCATGGAGGTCAACATCGTCGCGTTTGCCGAGGAGGCGGGTGTGCTTTCGTACGCCGGGTTGATCTTGGTGGCTTGGTCGTTCGGATCCCTGGTCGCCGGTGCCGTTACCGGCGCGATCATGTGGCGCAGCTCGCCCGCCAAGCGATTCCGTGTGAGCGCATCCCTGCTCGCGTTGTCGCTACTGCCGCTTCCGCTCGTCCATCGCCCGCTCGGCGTCGCCCTGCTGTTGATCCTCAGTGGAATGGCCATCGCGCCAACCCTGATAGCAACGATTGGGGTGATTCAGTCGGCTGTCGACCAGAGCCGATTGACCGAGGCTCTTGCCTGGAACTCCACCGGTATGGTCGCGGGTGTAGCCGTCGGTGCAGCGGCTGTCGGCTACGTGATCGACAGCTCTGGCGCCCAGGCAGGCTTTGTTGCGGTGGCAATTGCGGGGTTGTTGCTGACGCTCAGCGCGCTCTTCGTTCGTGGGCCCCGCGCCAGCGTCCAGCTCGACGCCCATCAGATCACCTCGCGGGCGCCTAGCCCAGACTCGACAGGTACGCCTGCAAGTGAGACATCGAGTCCGCCGGTCGGAACCCGCAGCTGAGGCTAGAGGCTAGCTGGCGTATATCGGCTCAGTCTCAGTCTTCTGGGACCGCCACCATGCTTCATTGGCCTGATACCACGCGATGGTTGCGGCAATGCCCGCCTGGAAATCGGAGAAGATCGGCTGCCAGCCCAGTTCTAACCTGATCTTGGTCCAATCAACGGTGTAGCGCACGTCGTCGCCGGCGCGATCGGTGGCATGATCGTACGCGTCGCGCGGCTGTCCAAGCAGCTCCAAGATCGTTTCGACGACCTGCATGTTGTTTCGCTCCCCATCGGCACCAATCAGATAGGTCTCGCCGATCTTGCCCTGGGTCGTGATCAATAACACCGCAGAGCTGTGATCATCAACATGGATCCAGTCGCGGACCTTCAGGCCGGTCCCGTTGAGCTTGGGACGGCGGCCATCCAGGACGTTGGTGATCTGCCGAGGGATGAACTTCTCGATGGGCTGATAAGGACCGTAGTTGCTGGAACAGTTGCTGAGTGTGGCCTCGACGCCGAAGGTGCGCACCCAGGCGCGCACCAAGTGATCGGAGCCTGCTTTGGTCGCCGCGTACGGGCTGGACGGGTTGTAAGGCGAGAGCTCGGTGAACCGGCTCGGGTCATCGAGCATGAGCCCGCCGTAGACCTCGTCGGTGGAAATGTGGTGATACCGGACGCCGTACCTGCGAACGGCCTCCAGCAACGTATAGGTGCCGACCAGGTTCGTGCTGATCAACACCGACAGATCACCGGGTGAGTTGTCATTGTGGCACTCGGCCGCGAAGTGCACCACGAGATCATGCCGGCGGACCAGACCGTGCACCAGGCTGGCGTTACAGATGTCGCCCTGGATGAAGGTGAAGCGATTGGCGGGAAGGCCTTTGAGGGACTCGCGATTCCCGCCGTGGGTCAGCTTGTCCAATACCGTGACCGAGGAGTCGGTGTGGTTGAGCACATAGTGAACGAAGTTGGATCCGATGAATCCTGCCCCGCCAGTCACCAGAATTTTCGTCATGCGAGTCATCCTATGGACCATCGGCTGAGCACTGCCGAAGTGTTCCACCGCCTCACTTTGCGAGACGAAACACGGCCCGGCTACCGCCGACCCCGACGCGCCCTCAGATAGTCCGCAACCACATATTCCCCGAGCCGGGAGATATCAGGGGTGAACACCCGACCGCCGGCCCGACGTGCCAGGGCGTCGACAAAGCGGGCCAGCCCTGCGTCTTCGCCAAGCATGAATGTGTTGATCGTCGCGCCGTAGCGAGTGAGCTCATCCACCTCGGCGATCGTGGCGCGGATCGTCGCAGATGTCGTCGGCCAGTGAAAATAAGCCTCTCCCCCACGCGTCAGGTGCGCCGTCGGCTCGCCGTCGGTGACCACCAGCACGACCGGCTCGGCATCTGGGTGACGACGAACATGGCGCAGAGCAAGCATCAGAGCATGCTGCAGATTGGTGCCCTGTATCCATTCCGGCTCGGCTTCGGCCAACTGAACCGGCGTCAACCGTCGCGCAAGTCGGTTGAAGCCGATGACCTGCAGTGCATCCTGCCGGAAGCGGGTTTCAATCAGGTGGCTGAGCGCGAGCGCCGTCTGCTTCATCGGACCCCAACGCCCGTCATGCACCATGGAGAACGACAGGTCCACGCACAGTGCGACCGCCGCCGTGGTCCGCCGTTCGGTCTCGGTGACCTCGAAATCACCGACATCCAAAGCCACGCCGTCTGGGCCCAATCCAGCCCGGCGCAAAGCGTTGGACACGGTACGCGGTGCGTCGATTGGCAGCTCGTCGCCAAAAATCCAGCTCCGAGTCAGGCCAGTAGGTTCGTCGGCTGCGCCCGTTTCGTGGTCATCATGATCACCACTGCTCGAACCATCGAGTTGGGCGAAGACTCTGCGTAGTGCGGTCTGGCCGAGTCGGCGAACCGCACGGGGGGTCAGCCGCAGCCCATCCTCGCCTCGGGTCAAGTAGCCCTGCAGTTCGAGCTCCCGTTCCAGATCACGGAGTGCCTGCAGATCGCTCACCGCGTCGCGGCCAAGATGCTTTTCCAGCAGTTCGACATCCACATCGTCCAGCGTCGAGACCTGGTCACCCAGCGACAGCTGCGCGTCAAGCTCCTCCAGGTCAGCCAGATCGGCAACCGCTGCAACGGCGGCGCTGTAGCCGAGCGGTTCGCCACCAGGCCGCATGCCTGCTGGCTGGTCACGATCGAGGTAAGGACGTAACGCCCGCAGGTTGTCCGCCAGCTGCGCCATCTCTGCGGCAAGATCAGCGTCAGCGAGTACGTGGCTCATCAGTTGACCGAGCTGCTCGCGCTGCTCAGGGCTGAGCGAGGCCATCAGTCGCATGCCCGCAGCTTCGCGGCGGGCCAGCGCATCGATCAGCTCCTCGATCGTTTCTGGCCGCTCGGGGAAGAACTCGCCGTGGCGCTCCATAAACTCCGCGAACTGATCGGTCGTATCCTCTTGTCGCGCATGCGCCGCAAGGAGCGTGTTGAGATCGGCCAGCATGTCCTTGACGCGCTGCATGGTCTCGGGATCCGGCGACTCAAGCGCCTGCTTGATGCCCGCGAACTGGGCGTCCAGCACCTCACGCTGCAGCATCCTCTTGATCGCCTCGAAGATCTCGTGTGCGTCCTCGGATCGCCACTGGTAGTGATCAAGGCCGCGCACCGCTCCGGCAACATCATCGGGAAGCGTGTCCAGCTCCAGCTCCGCCAACCGTGCGTCCGCTGAATCGTTGGCTGCCAAGGTTTCCCGCTCGGCCGCAAGTGCCTGGTCGAGTGCTGCCCGGACCTGATCCAGGACACCACCGAGATCGCCGCGGCGGCGCGCCTGCGCGCGCAGTCTCCTTACCTTCTCCGTCAGGCGGTCGAGGCCGCCACGCTCGTCGATGCCGCGGCGCAGCAGGTCTCGCAGGGCATCGCGCAAGGTCCCTGCCGAGAGCACGTCCTGACCGATTCGGTCGACGGCGGCGCGGACGTCAAAAGGCGGCTTCAGCGGATCGGGCCCGCCGCGCCATGACCCGTAACGGAAACGGTGGTGGCCCCGCTCCGGGCGACCGCGACCGCTGTTGTCAGAAACCATGATCAGCTCCTGTCAGGCTGCTCCATAGATCGCGCGCCCATCGACAATCTCCTTCTCGATCCGGCGGGTCAGGTACAACCCCTCCAGAGCGAACTCCGCAGCGGCCGCTACCTGCCCTCGACCGGCCGCATCGTCATAACCCAGCCGCGATAGCACCTTGAACAGTCCCGGCACGGTGCCCAGTTGCGCCAGCAGGTCCGATGCAGGAACCAGATCGCCGGTCTCCACGATTCCACCCTCGGCGAAGACCTCGGTAAAACCCGAGAGGTCCAGTCCGGAGAGCCGGTCCCTGAATGTCGCCGCAATCGCAAGCCGTAGCAGGTGCTCCAGGACGGCTCGTTCTCGGCCCTCCTCGCCCATCTCGAACTCGATCTTGCCGAGCAGTGTAGGCAGTACGACTGCAAGATCGCAGGTCCGAGCCACGGCCTCTTCCTGACCACGGGTACGCGCCGCGCGACGCAGCGCCGAAGCCGCAACTCCCTCAGCGGCTGCGATCGCGAAGCGTGCTGAGACCCCAGAGCGCTGGTCCACCGAACTGGATTCCCGGAGGTTGCGGGTGAGCCGCGCGAGTACCTCCAACAGATGATCACCAACCTCCGCGACCAGCGTGGCCTCTTGGCGGATCAGCGTCACCTCGTCGGCGATGTCGGTGAGGTAGTGGGTACGGAGCTCGGCGCCGAAACGGTCCTTCAACGGAGTGATGATCCGGCCGCGATTGGTGTAGTCCTCTGGATTTGCCGTGGCGATCAGGAAAATATCCAGAGGCAGCCGCAACGAGTAGCCGCGAACTTGAATATCGCGCTCCTCCAACACATTAAACAAGGCGACCTGGATACGTTCAGCCAGGTCAGGCAGCTCGTTGAGCCCGAATACACCTCGGTTGGTACGTGGCACGAGACCGTAATGCACGGTCTCCGGGTCCCCCAACGTCCTGCCCTGCGCGACCTTCACTGGATCAACGTCGCCGATCAGGTCACCAACCGAGGTATCCGGCGTCGCCAGCTTCTCGGTGTAGCGCTCATCACGGTGCCGCCACTCGATGGCCATCTCATCGCCGAGATCTGCATCCAGATTGCGACACCGGACACATACCGGCGCGTACGGGTCATCGTGGATCTCACATCCGGCTATTTCCGGGCTCCACTCATCGAGCAGCGCAGCTACGGTCCGCATCAGCCGGGTCTTGCCCTGACCGCGTTCGCCGAGGAGCACGAGGTCGTGACCAGCGAGGATCGCACTTTCTAACTCCGGCAGTACCGTCGTGTCGAAGCCGACAATGCCAGGAAACGGCGTGGCTCCTGAGCGGAGTCTTTGGATCAGGTTGTCGCGAAGCTCTGCCTTGATGCGCCGACTGACATATCCAGATGCCCGGAGCTCGCCACGTGTGGTCGGCCTCGGTTGCAGGCGCTCTTGCATGGACCGACAGTACGACCCTAGGCAAGATGCTTCCGCTTCCTAGCTCACCCGGTCAGCCGAGTTGCTCCCGCATTTCGTAGGAGAGGCAGAGTAAGTTGGCTTGGAACAGATGCCGCACGAGGAGCCGCGCGACTGATGCGCACCGCACGACTGGTGGGACTCAGCCCGGATGGGAAGTCCTTGATCGTGGTCACCGAGAGCGGTGAGGAACTGATCATCGAGGCGGACGAGAGACTCCGCGCGGCGGTGCGGGGTGACCGGCCGCGGCTCGGACAACTGGAGATCGAGATGCAGAGCTCACTCACCCCACGTGATATTCAGGCGCGGATCCGAGCCGGCGACAGTCTCGAAGATGTGGCCCAGGTTGCAGGCATGGCGATGGATCGGGTAGAGCGTTTTGCGGCTCCCGTCTTCGCCGAGCGCGAGCATGTGGCATCGATGGCGATGTCGTCGTCGGTGCGCCGCCGCGGTGAGCCCTCCGGGCACCGCAGCCTGCGTATCACCGTGACGGAGCGGCTGCTGGCCCGCGCGGTCGACATAGACGCCATCAAGTGGGACTCCTACCGGCTGGACGACGGCCGATGGGCCGTAACTGCCGATTACCGGATCGGTGAGTCGAGCCGGCATGCGATCTTCTTCTTCGACCTTCGCGGGCGGTTCTCCATCGCGGGGAACGAAGAGGCGCAGTGGCTGCTGGGAGATCAGCCCGAGGCCAAGAGTCCGCGGCACGGTCGCCAGCGACCCGCGAAATCGAGCGAGGGTGACAACGAGCCGACCCTCAACCTGAGCGACCGGACCCTCGGCGCGAAGGGGGCTCGTCAGTCCGCGAGGTACCGGCTGACCGGTCAGGAGCCTGGTGGAGAGGAGCTGGACGAGCCGACTGTTCCGGTTTCACGGAGGCTGCACCCGGTTGCTGAGGTGCCCATCCCCGACGAGACCATAGATGAAGAGGCAGGCCTGTCGCCGATCGGGACGCTTTATGAGATTCTGGGTGGCGCCGGCTATAGCGAGGATTCGGCGCGGCTCTACGAAGGGCTTAGCGACGCCACAGCGGTGCCCGAGACTGACACGACAAGCGACGGCGGCTGGGAGCCCGCCATCGTGATCAACTATCCAGTCGAGCCGAGCGTCCACGACGACACGGGCCGCGATGTCGCTGAGACCACCGAACCCGCACCGAGGCTCACCCAGGCCACTACCGAGGAGAAGTTGCCGGGCACTGACGAGCCTGGGCCACCCGATGCGACGGTGAACCTGGACGATCGGGCCGACGAGGCCCATGAGTTCGAGATTGAGTCGCTGGTCAACCCCGACAACTCGCCGCGTCAGAAGAGCGTCAAACGTAGGCGGGCATCCGTGCCGAGCTGGGACGAGATCATGTTCGGCGGACCTAAGCGTCAAAGCTGAGTCGGGCCAGACACTCAGGCCACGATGAGTGGCACCAACATCTCAGCTGGCGTTAGCGATCCATGCATGCCGATCAGGGTGAACTCCCGTGGAAATGCTTTTGTCATGATCGCCCAGTCGGCGCGTAGCGCAACTAGCACGTGACCCCAACGGTCTCGTAGTTGATCATCAGTCGCAGCGAACCAGCCTTCGTCGATCGCCTCGTCGCGGGTCCGAACCCAAGCCAACTCACCGAGCCGCGCCCGCCAGCGATCCGCGACCCGACGCGGCGACTCTTGATCAACATAGAGTTGTCGGAACCGACCCTCTCCAGCCAGGGCCGACAGGCCAGCCATGAGAGCGGGGTCGTCCTCAGCAACGATTCGCTGGTCCGCCGGAATATCGATCATGCCGTGATCAGCGGTAATGATCAGCGTCACCTCAGGAGGCAAAGCCGCGCGCAGCCGCTCGCACCTGACATCGATGCGCGCTAGGTGTTCAAGCCAGGTTGCCGAACTGCAACCGTGTACGTGTCCACAATGATCAAGCTCTCGCTCGTAGGCGTAAACCACACTGCGATCACCCCGTAGCGCGGCCTCGGCGATGAGCGCGATCTTGAGCTCCTCGGCAGAGTCGTCGGCATAAGGGACAAACACGGCTCCGCGCAGGGCGGCTTCGGTGAGCCCGGTGCCCCGGAAACGCGTCAGGGCAACCGTCGTCACCGCGATCCCGGTTTCCGCGGCCCGTTCAAAAAAGGTGGGCTTGGACTGGTAAACCGCCGGTGACGGGTCAGTCTCCCATGTCAATGCGTTCAAGATCTCGCCGGTAGAGGGCACGCGAGAGGTGTAACCCACCAAACCGTGCTGGCCGGGCGGCAGACCGGTGCCAAGGCTCGCCAGGCTGGTTACTGTTGTGCTCGGCACCGCCGAGGTGATCGGCTGCGCCGACCCCAGCAGCGAGGCCAGGTAGGGCGCCTCGCGGGCGGCCCTGCGCAATAAGTTCCACCCAAGCCCATCGATCAGCACAACCACGTACCGAGCCGACTGCGGTAAGCGGAGCGCGCCCTCGGTGAATCCCGATACCCCTAGGTGCGCACCAATGCTGGGCAGCAACTCGCCGAGCGTTGTGGACTGATACGCCGGGACAACCATCCCGGGCAATGACGGGCTCGCCGGGACCATCTGATCAGGGCGGTGTTGGTCGGAATTGGCGTGTTGGTCGGCCGGTGGCGAGGAGCTCTCCACCAAGGGCGATGTCATACCGCCGCCGCTCGCTGCAGCGAGCTGGCGAACCGCACAAGGCGCGCGACTCGCTCCAAACCATCGGCTGCAGCACTCATCCGCACCGTCAGGTCATCACCGACTAAGGTCCCGGTGTAGCCGTGATCCGCCTCGCACTGCGGATCACTACAAGTCGCCAGCTCAAGATCGATCCGGCGTACCGCACCCCAACCGACCGTGAGCCACGTCTCAAAGACCTCCTCCGATCCGGCCTGGTAAGTCTCCGGCTGGGTCACCACTCGGGTCAAAGCAACAGTGTTGATCTTGCTTAGTGCCACGGACTCGGTGGAGGCCGCCGCGTAGATGCCCGGCGTCGGAGGCTCCGCCGGCTGATCATCGGTGTGACCGATCACCAGGCGCGTGGGAGTTAGTGCGAGCACAGTGACATGACGGTGGATCTCGTCACGGTTGAACGTCGGCTCGTGGTGCACCACAAAATCCAGCAGCTCCTCCTCGGCGAGGGCGAGCATCATCGCGTCCTCGACGAGCTCGGGGAAGTATCCGCACGCATCAATCTCGGCGCGCAGATCCTTCCTTGTGGAGCCGATCCTCATGTCGATCATCCTGCCACGCGCCACCGACACAAACACTCATCGCTGCTGATTGCGACTGCGCCAGTGGCTGCCGCTTGCTATAAGACGCGAGCCAATCTAATTGCGGATCGCGACTTGGCCACCCGCAACTCGGCATCAGTTGGTTGGACTCTGCACCCCTGCAGCTAGCTGTCCTGTCATAAGGCACACACCATCTGCAGCTAGCGCCACGTCCAACCAAATGATGCGTAGTGCGTCGTCAAAATCTCGGCTCCCCGGCGCGCTGCGCGAACGCCGCTACTAATAGTGTCAGGCCATGGCCGACTTCGTCGCTGCAATTGATCAGGGTACGACGAGCACTCGTTGCATGATCTTCGATCACGCGGGGCGCGAAGTTGGCAAGTATCAACTCGAGCACAAGCAGATCATGCCCAGGGCCGGCTGGGTGGAGCATGATCCGCTGGAGATCTGGCAATGCACTCAAGAAGTGGTGCAACAAGCGCTTACAGCCCGAGGGCTGAGCGCCGCTGATCTTGCGGGCGTCGGGATTACCAACCAGCGTGAAACAACGCTCGTCTGGGATCCGATCACCGGCGAGCCGTACGTAAACGCCATCGTCTGGCAGGACACCCGCACTGACAAGATCGCCGCAGCGCTTGATCGAGACGGCCGGGGGGATGTGATCAGGCAGCGGGCCGGCCTCCCGCCGGCCACGTACTTCTCAGGCGGCAAGCTGCAGTGGATCTTGGAAAACGTCCGTGGGGTACGCGAGGCCGCCGAAGCGGGCCGGGCCATATTCGGCACGACTGACAGCTGGCTGTTGTGGCACCTGACAGGTGGTGTCGACGGCGGTCAGCACATCACTGATGTGACCAACGCCAGTCGCACCATGCTGATGGACTTGGAAACACTCGACTGGAACGCCGAGTTGCTGAGCTTCTTCGGGATCCCCCGGGCAATGCTGCCGACGATAGTGCCCTCCTCCCATGCCACCGCGTACCGGCGCACCCGTACGGACGGCCCGTTCGGCGGTGAAGTAACGATCGGCGGCGACTTGGGAGACCAGCAGGCAGCGATGGTAGGGCAGGTCTGCCTCGATGAGGGAGAGGCCAAGAACACCTACGGGACAGGCAACTTCCTGCTCCTCAACACCGGCGAGAAGCTGTATCACTCAACAAACGGCCTGATTAGTACCGTCTGCTACCAGTTCGGTGATGGCCCACCTGTCTATGCGTTGGAGGGCTCGATCGCAGTCACCGGTTCGGCCGTGCAGTGGCTCCGAGACCAGCTTCAGATCATTCGTGACGCTGCTGAGATCGAGACACTGGCGAGCCAAGTCGACAGCGCGGCAGACCTGTACTTTGTGCCAGCCTTCTCCGGGCTCTTCGCACCCTACTGGCGCTCTGATGCCAGGGGCGCCATTGTCGGCCTTTCTCGCTTCCACACCCGTGAGCACATCGCCCGCGCGACGCTGGAGGCCATCTGCTACCAAAGTCGCGATGTGGTTGAGGCCATGCAGAAAGACGCGGGCGTGCAACTTGATGAGCTGAAAGTCGACGGAGGCGTCACCGCGAACGCACTTTGTATGCAGATCCAAGCCGACACGCTGGGCGTCGAGGTGAGCAAGCCGGTTGTGGCGGAGACGACCGCGTTAGGGGCCGCATACGCCGCTGGGCTGGCGGCAGGCTTCTGGAAGTCGCCAGCGGATCTTCGGGAGAACTGGCTGGAAGGCCGGCGCTGGAGACCGCGGCTGAGTGAGGACCAGCGAGCAGCGGGATATGAAGGATGGAAGAAGGCGGTAGAGCGGACCCTGGGCTGGGTCCAGGTCTAGCCCGTGTCCCAGCGACGACCAAGAGGAGTAGTGGAGATGACAACAGTCGCGCAGCCAAAAACCAGGGAACAAGTAGCGCCAGATCCTGACCGCAATCTCGCGCTCGAGCTGGTCCGAGCGACCGAGGCGGCCGCAATCAACTGCGCGCGGTACATGGGCTTTGGCGACAAGAACCAGGTGGATCGGGCCGCGGTCGATGCGATGCGTCCGGTGCTCGGTTCGGTCCGAATGAACGGCATCGTGGTGATCGGCGAGGGCGAGAAAGACGAGGCACCCATGCTCTTCAACGGTGAGCGGGTCGGCGACGGCTCCGGCCCGGAATGGGACATCGCAGTGGATCCTGTCGACGGCACCACACTGACCGCCAAGAGCCTCCCCGACGCGGTCAGCATCATCGGCGTATCCCCGCGTGGCACGATGTTTTCCCCCGGCCCGGCGGTGTATATGCAGAAGTTGGTCGTCCCCGGACATGCGGCGGATGCTGTTGATCTTGACGCGCCGATCGCAGACAATCTCGCCAAGATTGCTGACGCGACCGATCGCGCCATCTCCGATCTCACAGTCTGCGTCCTCGATCGGCCACGACACGCCGAGCTGGTCGCATCAATCCGAGCGGCGGGTGCCCGAATCCGATTCCTGGCGGACGGGGATGTGGCCGGCGCGATCATGGCCGTAACTCCGTCGACCGGAGTCGACGTGCTGGTTGGCATCGGCGGCACCCCGGAAGGAGTCCTCGCCGCCTGTGCACTCCGCTGCCTCGGTGGCCAGATGTTCGGTCGACTGACCGCCCGAAACGACAGTGAGCGTGCCGCGATCTTAGACGCGGGCTATGACCTTGATCGGACGCTGACGACGACGGACCTGGTCGCTGGCGACAATGTCTTCTTTGCTGCCACAGGTGTTACCGACGGCTCGTTACTCCGTGGCGTGCGATTCGAAAGCCACCGCATCATCACCCAGTCCCTCTCGATGCGATCCCGATCAGGCACGGTCCGACTGATCGAGGGTCGCCATGACCCGGAACGATCGTTCCTGGTCAACCCCTGAAGGCTAGCGATGTTCGCGACAACCTCCCCACTTGGTCCTGCTGCTCGGGCAGCGGCCCTCGACCGCCTCGCGAGCGAAGATCTGGACGTTCTTGTCATCGGCGCCGGCGTGACAGGCTGCGGCTGCGCGCTCGACGCTGTCACGCGCGGCCTCCGCGTTGGGCTGGTTGAAGCCCGCGACTTCGCAGCTGGAACCTCAAGCCGGTCCAGCAAGTTGTTTCACGGCGGTCTCCGCTATCTGGAGCAGCTCAACTTTGCCCTCGTGTTCGAGGCCCTCAAGGAGCGCTCGCTGGCTCTTAACAAGCTCGCCCCACACCTGGTCAAGCCTGTGCCGTTTCTCTACCCGTTGACGCGGACTGTGATCGACCGCAGCTATGCAGGACTCGGCATCGGGGTGTACGACCTGATGGGCGCTGGGCGCGGGGTACCACATCACCTGCGTCACCTGAGCCGAAAGCGCACGTTCGAGTCGTTCCCCTCCGCAAATCGCGAAACCCTCATCGGCTCGATCAAGTTCTATGAGGGCCTGGCGGACGACGCCCGGCACACCATGATGATCGGCCGCACTGCGGCACATTACGGCGCAGCAGTGGCCACCAGCACCAGGGTGATTGGCTTCCTACGGGAGGCTGACCGCGTCGCCGGCGTCACCGTCCGTGATCTTGAGTCTGGTCGAACTTTCACCATCCGTGCCAAGCAGACGATCAATGCCACTGGGGTTTGGATCGACGAGCTGCAACAGATGCTCGGGGGGCGGGGTCAGTTCCAGGTCCGGGCATCCAAAGGTATTCACCTCGTGGTGCCGCGAAACCGCATCAACTCCATGACCGGGTTGATCACCCGAACCGAGAAGAGCCTGCTCTTCATTATCCCCTGGGGGAGCCACTGGATCATCGGCACAACTGACACCGACTGGCAGCTGGATCGAGCTCATCCCGCAGCCAGCCAGGCTGACATCGACTACCTGCTCGGGCATGCCAACACACTGCTGGCAGACCCACTGACCCGCGAGGACGTGGTTGGCGTGTACGCCGGCCTTCGGCCGCTGCTAGCTGGCGAGTCCGACTCAACCTCGAAGCTGTCCCGCGAACACGCAGTCGCCTCCCCTGTCCGGGGCTTGGTCACGATAGCCGGCGGCAAATACACCACCTACCGGGTGATGGCCAAGGACGCTGTTGACACCGCCGTCCGCGATCTGAACCGGAAGGTGCCGGAGTCCTGCACTGAGGAGGTACCTCTATTGGGCGCCGAGGGCTATCACGCACTGTGGAACGCCCGGCCGTTGCTGGTCGCCGAGACCGGCCTGCGTGACGTGCAGGTTGAGCACCTGCTCAATCGCTACGGCTCCTTGTTGCCCGAGCTGCTGGAGCTGATCAAGTCCTCGCCCGAGCTGGCGCATCCGCTGGACGGTGCACCCGAATACCTCAAGATCGAAGCCGTGTATGCCGCCTCGCATGAGGGTGCGCTGCACCTGGACGACATCCTGGCTAGGCGTACCAGGATCTCCATCGAGACATGGGACCGTGGCGTCGCGGCGGCGCCTGAGGTCGCCCGCCTAGTCGCGCCAATCTTGGGCTGGGAGCCTGCAGATGTGGATCGGGAGGTGGAGCACTACCACAAGCGGGTTGCCGCTGAGCGCGAGTCCCAGGACCAGCCTGACGATCTATCCGCCGACGCCGCCCGCCTCGGCGCGCCCGACGTCCGGATGGGCCGCCTCCACTGATAGCTCCCTCTAGGTCCCATTAATCCGCATCGCCCGGTGACAGACTGACACCAGGGCATGGCAGGGAGGAGGACCGCGTCCGATGGCCAAAACACCAGCACTACCGGAGGACGACTTCACCGAGCGAATCGTCGATATCGACGTCTCGTCAGAGATGCAGACCAGCTTCCTGGAGTACGCGTACTCGGTGATCTACTCTCGGGCCCTCCCCGATGCACGGGACGGTCTCAAGCCGGTACAGCGTCGGATCTTGTACGCGATGGATGAGATGGGCGTACGGCCCGACCGCGCACACGTCAAGTGCGCCCGCGTCGTCGGTCAGGTCATGGGTCAGTACCACCCGCATGGCGACACCGCGATCTATGACGCGCTCGTCCGGATGGCACAGCCCTGGACGATGCGACTGCCCTTGATCGACGGCCACGGCAATTTCGGGTCCCTGGACGACGGACCGGCGGCCATGCGTTACACCGAGTGCCGGATGGCGCTCGCGGCGGCGACGATGACCGATGGTCTAGACGAAGACACCGTTGACTTCAAGCCGAATTACGACGGAAAAGATGTTGAACCTTCGGTGCTCCCGGCCGCTTTCCCCAATCTGCTTGTCAATGGGGCAACCGGGATCGCGGTCGGGATGGCAACCAACTGCCCGCCGCACAACTTGGTCGAAGTCGTCCAAGCCCTCCGCCACCTGATCAAGCATCCAGACGCCGACATCGACGACCTGATGCGCTTCATTCCGGGACCCGATCTGCCCAGCGGCGGCAAGATCATCGGGCTGGACGGCATTCGGGATGCTTACCGCACTGGGAAGGGATCGTTTCGGATACGCGCGACCGCGCGCATTGAGCAGGTGCACCCGCGTCGCAAAGGCATCGTGATCACCGAACTGCCGTACTTGATCGGCCCGGAGCGAGTGATCGAACAGATCAAGAGTCTGGTCAACGCCCGCAAGCTGCAAGGAATAGCCGACGTCAAAGATCTCTCGGATCGGGTGAACGGGACGCGTCTGGTGATCGAGATCAAGAGTGGCTTCAACCCCGACGCGATCTTGGAACAGCTCTACAAGCTGACCAAGATCGAGGACAACTACGCGATCAATGCCGTCGCGCTGGTCGACGGGCAGCCACGCACCCTGACACTTCGGGATCTGCTCACCGTCTATCTCGAACACCGCTACGAAGTGACAAGGCGCCGCACCGAATTCGCGCGAGCCAAGGCCCGGGAGCGGCTACATCTGGTCGAAGGGTTGTTGATCGCAATCCTCGACATCGACGAAGTGATCGCGATCATCCGTACCTCAGACGACACGGCTCAGGCCCGAGCCCGGCTGATGGAGGTGTTCGAGCTCTCGGAGATCCAGGCCAACTACATCCTCGAGATGCCGTTGCGCAGGCTCACGCGATTTAGCCGGATCGAGCTCGAAACAGAACGCGGCAGGCTGGGAAAGACCATCGCAGGGCTCACCGAGATCTTGGAGACTCCCGAACAGCTCCGCACACTTGTAAGCAATCAGCTCGCCGAGGTTGCCCGTCAGCACGGCACTCCCCGCCGCACGATCTTGCTGGCCGCCAGTGGTGTAACGGCCACCGCTGCGGCTGCTCCATTGGAGGTCGCTGATGATCCCTGTTGGGTGCTGCTGTCCTCCGCCGGTCTCCTGGCCCGAACCGACCACGCCCAACCGCTCCCGGGTGTGGGTTCCCGCGCCAATCACGATGTCATCGTGTCCAAGATCATCTCCACGGCGCGTGGGGAATGCGGGCTGGTCACCAGCACCGGCCGGCTGATCAAGATCAGCGCACTGGATCTCCCGACGGTGCCGATCACTGCGCATGCACCGAATCTTCAGGGAGGCACCCATGTCACTGAGCTGGTCACGCTGTCAGCCGGGGAGAAGGTGCTCTGCCTAACAACGTTGGCCGAGGATTCTCTCGGCCTGGCGCTCGGCACGGCTCAAGGTGTGGTGAAACGGGTCAATCCGGAGGTTCTCGGCAAGGACTCCTGGGATCTGATCCGGCTAGAAGCTGGTGACCGCGTCGTTGGCGCGGTGGAGCTGACGACGACCAAGGCTGAGCTGGTTTTTGTCACCAACGATGCCCAGCTACTGCACTTCCCGGCCGCAGCGGTGCGGCCGCAGGGCCGCTCGGGTGGAGGCATGGCCGGCATCAAACTTGGCATCGGCGCGAGCGTGATCTACTTCGGTGCCGTGTCTGCGGCTGACGCGGTGGTCGCGACCGTCGCGGGCACTTCGCGGGCTCTGCCTGGTACAGATGCGGGCTCGGCAAAAGTCACGCCCTTTCGCGAGTATCCGGCCAAGGGGCGGGCTACTGGCGGAGTGCGCTGCCATCGGTTCCTCAAAGGCGAGGATTCCCTCCTGCTCGCATGGGCAGGTCTGGCTCCGGCCATTGCGGCTGCACCAAGCGGCAGTCCCGTTTCGTTGCCGGCCGGTGATGCTCGACGCGACGGGTCAGGAACCCCCAACAGTCAGCCCATTGCTGCGATTGGATCCGCCGCCCTACATGTGCCCTGAGCTCGTCGTACATGTGCCCTGAGCTCGTCGTACATGTGCCCTGAGCCCGTCGAAGGGCACGCTTCGACCAGCTAAGCGCGCATGCCGTTGCTATGCGTCGATGGTGGCGGCATCCAGGGCGTACGCGCCGTCGATGATGAACCCCTTGCGCGGGCCCACGTCGTTGCCCATCAACATCTCGAATGTGGTCTCGGCAAGAAGGCCGTCATCCACCGTCATCCGGCGCAGCGTACGGTGCCGGGGATTCATCGTTGTCTCGGCGAGCTGGTCAGCGTCCATCTCACCGAGGCCTTTGTAGCGCTGTGGCTCCTTGAAGTGCAGACCCTTCTTGGTCAGCTCCGCAGCCTTCCGCTGGTACTCCGCGTCGGAGTAGGTGTAGATGTACTTCGGCTGACCCTTGCGAGCATTGGTCACCTCGAAGCGATGCAGCGGCGGCACCGCGGTGAAAACTCGACCAGCCTCCACGAGCGGCCGCATGTACCGGAAGAACAGGGTGGCGAGCAAGCACCGAATGTGGGCACCGTCAGAATCGGCGTCGGCCATGAAAATGATCTTGCCGTAGCGCGCGGCATCGAGGTCAAAGCTGCGACCGGAGCCGGCGCCCACAACTTGAATGATCGAGCCGCACTCCGCGTTCTTCAGCATGTCGCCGATCGAAGCCTTCTGGACGTTGAGGATCTTGCCCCGAATCGGCAACAACGCCTGGACCTCAGAGTTCCTGGCCAACTTGGCCGTACCAAGCGCCGAGTCCCCCTCCACGATGAATAGCTCGGTCCGGTCAACGTCGTTGCTGCGGCAGTCAACGAGCTTGGCCGGCAGTGATGATGACTCGAGCGCGTTCTTGCGGCGCTGTGCCTCGCGATGTTGCCGGGCAGCCACCCGAGCCCGAGAAGCACCCACGACCTTCTCCAAGACCCTGCGAGCTTGGGGTCTCGTTGACGCCTTGGCGGATCCCAGAAACCTGCCGAGCTCACGCTCCACCGCCTTCGCCACCAGCCGCGATACGGCGGGGGTGCCCAGCACCTCCTTGGTCTGCCCCTCGAACTGCGGCTCGGCCAACCGTACGGTGACGACCGCCGTCATACCCTCCAGCACGTCCTCCTTCAACACCTCGTCGCCGTTCTTCAGCAGCCGGGTGTTTTGCAGTGCGTTGCCAAACGCCCTAGTCAACCCGCGCTCGAAACCGGCGATGTGGGTGCCACCTTTTGGCGTCGCAATGATGTTCACAAAAGACTGGGTACGTGTCTCGTAGCCCTCCCCCCAACGGACGGCGATATCGATCTCTAGGTCACGCTCAACGTCTGCCGGCTCCATGTGTCCTTCGTCGTCCAGCATGGGGACAGTCTCGGTGAATCGATCAGTGCCCCGGAGCCGGATAACCTCAGTGATGGGTTGGTCCGTGGCGAGGAACTCACAGAACTCCGAAATCCCTCCACTGTGCAGGTAAGTCTCCTCAGTGACGTCTGCGGTGCGAGCGTCGATGACCCGAAGCGCCAATCCGGGCACCAGGAAGCTGGTCTGCCTGGCGCGGTCCTGGAGGTCCCGCAGCGACAGCTGTGCGTCCTGCAGGAAGATCTGCCGGTCCGGCCAGTACGTCACCCGGGTTCCGGTCGTACCCTTGGCCACTCGCCCGATCTTGCGGATCCCACTTCCGGGGGTGAACCTTGCCGTGGGTCCCGGCCCGTCGAAGATGCCTGGAACGCCGCGCCGGAAGGACATCGCCCAGGTGGCCGAGTTCCGGTCCACCTCGACATCGAGCCGGCTCGAAAGGGCATTCACTACCGAGGAGCCCACACCGTGCAGCCCGCCTGTCGCGTTGTAGGAGCCTGCGCCGAACTTGCCACCGGCATGCAGTTTGGTGAAGACCACTTCAACACCGGAGAGCCCAGTACGCGGTTCGGCATCTACTGGGATGCCGCGGCCCCGATCTCGCACCGAGACTCCTCCGTCGGGGCGCAATGTGACGAAGATCTCCTTGCCGTACCCGCCGAGCGCCTCGTCGACCGCGTTATCAATGATCTCCCATAGGCAATGCATCAGACCCCTGGTGTCGGTGGAGCCGATGTACATCGCTGGCCGTTTCCGGACTGCCTCGAGGCCCTCCAGAACCAGCAGATGCCGCGCCTCGTAGTCACGGCTTTCTGTTGCTGGGTTGGCAGTCGGCACGCGCTGAGAGTACCTCGCAACGGATGCCTCGACCGAGCACTGGCGGGCAATCCGCAGCGTGTCGGAGAACCAGGTATGCCCTACTGAGCCGCCGGGTGGGATTCACAGGATTCGTTACACAACAGTCATTGGTCCGAGATGCCGAGGCGGAACAATCAGACACAGGCGAGATGTTGAGGAGATTGCGAAGCCGATATCTGGAACGGGTGCCCGGCTAAGCGCAGACAAGATCATCTGATCGTCCGGAAAGGAGGCCTACGTGAGCACTCCTGTCATCGAAGGCTCGCCCCTGAACGCCTCGGATCGCTGCGACCGTTGCGGCGCGCAAGCCCACGTCCGAGTCACCATGGCCAGCGGGCATGACCTCCTCTTCTGCTCACATCACAGCAAGCTGCACGCTGACAAGCTCAAGCAGGTCGCGTTGCGGATCCACGACGAGTCGCAGCAGATCGATTAGCCACGCGCCGAAGGGCAACTCAGCCAGCCCTTGTTAAGTTTGACTTGCTGTGCTCGCCTTCGCCCGCACCGCGCGGATCGCGCCTTCCAGCTCGCCTACTTCGTTGTCGCTCGCAGACGACAAAGCCTGCGTCATCTAGTCCAGATAATCCCTCAGCACCTGCGAGCGAGACGGGTGCCGTAGCTTGCTCATCGTCTTGGACTCGATCTGCCGAATCCGTTCCCGTGTCACGCCGTACACCTTGCCGATCTCATCGAGTGTCTTGGGCTGCCCGTCGGTCAATCCGAAGCGCATCGAGACCACCCCAGCCTCACGCTCGCTCAGGGTGTCCAAGACGTCATGCAACTGCTCCTGTAGCAGGGTGAAGCTCACTGCATCGGCGGGAACAACCGCCTCCGAGTCTTCGATCAGGTCACCGAACTCAGAGTCACCGTCTTCCCCCAGCGGCGTGTGCAGAGAGATTGGCTCACGCCCATACTTCTGCACCTCGACGACCTTCTCCGGCGTCATGTCGAGCTCGCGCGCGAGCTCCTCTGGAGTCGGCTCCCGGCCCAGATCCTGCAGCATCTGCCGCTGTACCCGGGCGAGCTTGTTGATCACCTCGACCATGTGCACCGGGATGCGGATAGTGCGAGCCTGGTCGGCCATCGCCCGGGTGATTGCCTGCCGAATCCACCATGTCGCATAGGTGGAGAACTTGTAGCCCTTCGTATAGTCGAACTTCTCCACCGCTCGGATCAGACCGAGGTTGCCCTCCTGGATCAGGTCGAGGAAGAGCATTCCGCGGCCGGTATAACGCTTGGCCAGCGAAACCACCAGGCGAAGATTGGCCTCTAAGAGGTGGTTCTTGGCGCGGCGCCCGTCTTCGGCGATCCACTCATAATCTTCAACCTGCGACGCCTTTATCTTGGTGCGCTCGTCGTTGATCTTCTCGTCGGCGAACAGTCCGGCTTCGATGCGTTTCGCGAGCTCGACCTCTTGCTCGGCGTTGAGTAGCGCGACCTTGCCAATCTGCTTCAAGTAGTCCTTCACCGGGTCAGCAGTGGCGCCGGCAGCCATGACCTGCTGCTCGGGCTCGTCGGCGTCGTCGGCCTCCGACAGCGTGAAACCTTCATCCTCGGCCAACTGCTCTTCCAGCTTTGCCTCTTCAGCCGGCTCGAACGCCGACTCATCGACGTCGTCCAAGCTTCGCTTCTTGCCGACGGTGAGAACAACCTCGTCAGTTTCCAGGTCAACCACGACATCGGCGGTCAGCTCTTCGGAGTCAAGATCGACATCAAGCTGCTCCAGAGCGAGGTCGTCTAGCTCCACATCTTCAACGACATCAGGATCGACCGCATCGGGATCAACGACGTCAGGCTCTACCGCCAGCGACGCCTCATCGTTGACCACTGGTTCGTCTTCAATCACCGGCGGAGGTGCTGCCGCCGCCTTCTTCCCTCGGGAACTTTCGACTGATTTCAGCGTCGCCTTCTTGGCGGGTGTTTTCTTGGTCGACGCGGTTTTCTTGATCGGAACGCTTTCTTGCCTTGCCCGGCTGGTGGACGCAGCCACCGCCCGGGCCGATGTGTGCAGTTTGGAGGGAGGTGTCACAAAGAGCCTCTCGGACTGACCTGGCGGAACTAGGGCACGCAACGCCCATCGGATGTCAATAGGCGCTCCATCGGTATTCTGGCACGAATCTCCAAACCCCCCGTTCGACGACGATTTTGTGTCGCGAGTGCGTACCAAGTACTCAAGCCGGATCACGCGAGTCTGATCTGATGGGGGACTGAAGCGTCTCTGAGATCAGGGCACCTCCCAGGTATGGACGGGTTGGTTGCTGTGCATACGCGGCAGGTAGCTGGCGAGCATGCCGCGCAGGGCATCCAGCCGTGTGGCGCCGGCTTGCTCACGCCGTGCCACCTCGGCGACCTGCCACGTTGCCCCATTTGCCATTTGCAGACAGCGGCGTTCGATAATGTCGAGCAGCCGAGCGATCTCGGCCTCATCCACCTCCCACTGGCGCAGGCCGCGCGCCGCGAGGGGCAACAGTTTCCGTACCACCAGTTCGGCCACGCGCACCTGACCAACGGCGGGCCAGTACAGCTCGGCATTGATGCCGTGCCGTATGCCCGACACGAAATTCTCCTGCGCAGCCTGGAACGACATCTGCGTCCAAATCGGGCGCTCCTCACTCGCCAATGCGCGCACCAGCCCGGCGAAAAAGGCAGCATTCGCCATGGTGTCCACGACGGTCGGCCCTGCCGGGAGCACCCGGTTCTCCACGCGCAGATGAGGCCTGTCACCGCTGATGTCGTAGACGGGCCGGTTCCAGCGGTAGATCGTGCCATTGTGCAGCCGGAGCTCATCCAGGTGTGGCACGCCGCCGCTGTCCAGGACAGCAACAGGATCCTCATCGGAGCTGATCGGCAGCAGCGCCGGGAAGTAACGGGCGTTCTCTTCGAAGAGGTCGAAGATCGAGGTGATCCAGCGCTCACCGAACCACACCCGCGGCCGTACGCCCTGAGCTTTCAGTTCTTCACTGCGGGTGTCCGTGCTCTGCTCGAACAGCGGGATGCGCGACTCGGCCATCAGCTGCTTGCCGAACAGGAAAGGTGAGTTCGCACCGACCGCGACTTGTACGCCTGCGATCGCTTGGGCCGCGTTCCAGTAGCCCGCGAAGTCGTCGGGGCTCACCTGAAGATGCATCTGGGTCGAGGTGCAGGCGGCCTCGGGCATGATCGTGCTGGACACCATCGCCAGCCGTTCGACGCCGTCGATGATGATCTCCAGATCTTCCCCGCGGGCCGCGAAGACCTGCTGGTCGATCATCGAATAGCGCGGGTTCTCGCTGACGTTGTCGAGAGTGGCATGGTGCGGCATCAGCGTCGGCAGAATGCCAATGATCACCAGCTGAGCACCGATGGCCTTGGCCCGCGGATCGGCGTCGTTCAGCGACTTTCGCACCGCCCGTTCGAAGTCGGAGAAGCCGAAGTCGGCCAGTCGGCGCGGCTCGACGTTGATCTCAATGTTGAACCGACCCAGCTCAGTCTGAAATGAAGGATCGGCGATCGCCGCCAGCACCTCGGCATTTCGCATGGCCGGCTGGCAATCCATGTCCACAAGATTGAGCTCAATCTCCAGGCCTGCCATCGGCCGTTCAAACTCGAATCGGGACTCGGTGAGCATGCGAGCCAGCACATCCAGGCCCTTGCGGACCTTGTCACGGTAACGTTTGCGGTCCTCCCGCGTGAACTCTGTCGTGTCGACCTCAGCACCCATGGGGCTATCCTCACGCATCGTCGGCGTTGCGGGAACACTACGCTCGTCCACCATGACAGCCGACGCTTCCCTCACGGCAGCTGCACCCGTCGCGAAACGGGTGCCGATGACTCGCGTCCATCATGGTGACGTCTTCGTCGACCACTACGAGTGGCTGCGTAACAAAGACAACCCGGAGGTGATCAGCTACCTGGAGGCTGAGAACGCCTACACCGAAGCCCAGACTGCGCACCTCTCGGAGCTCTCAGAAGCGATCTTCGGCGAGATCAAGGCGCGCACCAAGGAGACCGACCTCAGTGTGCCGACGTACAGCTCCCACCCGGGCGGGTCCGCTTACTGGTACTACGTGCGAACCGTCGAGGGATCGGAGTATCCGATTTACTGCCGAGTTGTGGCACCCGATCGCCACAAGATCCCCGACATCGAACAGGAGATCATCGGGGAAGAAGTTCTGCTGGATGCCAATCTTGAGGCGGAAGGACACGAATTCTTCTCCCTGGGCGCCTTCAGCGTGTCCCTAGACGGGCGCCTGCTGGCCTACTCGACCGACCTGACCGGAGCCGAGCGGTTCACAATCATGATCAAGGATCTGGTCTCAGGTGAGCTCCTGCCGGACCAGATCAGCGACACCGCGTACGGCGTCGCCTGGTCAAAAAACAGCCACCTCTTCTACACCAGGGCCGATGAGGCGTGGCGGCCCTACATCGTCTTGCGGCATCGCATTGGCACCGACTCGTCCCTGGATGTCACCGTGTTGACCGAAACTGATGAGCGTTTCTGGCTCAGCGTCGATGCCAGCCGCGATGATCGATGGATCATCATCGGGGCCGGAAGCAAGATCACCTCGGAGTTTCGGCTGCTTAGTGTCGACGATCCCGAAGGCGAGCCCCGGATTGTCGCGCCGCGACGGCAGGGCGTTGAGTATGACATCGAGCCCGCGGGTAATCGGCTGCTGATCGTGCACAACGATGGAGCCGAAGACTTCGAGCTTGCCGAGGCGCCGCTCACGGCAACGAGTCATCACGAGTGGACTCCGGTTATTCCGCACCGCCAGGGTGTACGAGTCCTCTCAGTCAGCGCGTACGCCAGCCACGCCGTCGTGTCGCTGCGAAGGGACGGCCTCACCGGTTTACACGTCGTGCCGCGGAATGCCACTGGCGATTTGCTGACCGGCGCCGACATCGCGTTCGAAGAGCCCCTTTACGTCGTGCATGCGCCGGGCGAGTCGGAGTACGACACTCCGACCATTCGTATTGCTTACGCCTCGATGTTGACCCCTGACTCGGTCTATGACTATCACCTGACCACGGGTGAGCTGACGCTGCTCAAGCGCACACCGGTGCTCGATGACCCTCGATTCGGCCCGTATCAATCCGAGAACTATCTCCAAGAGCGCGGCTGGGCGACCGCACCCGACGGTACGCGTGTGCCGCTGTCGATCGTGCGTAAGGCAGACATTCCATTGGACGGATCAGCACCCGCCCTGCTCTACGGGTATGGGGCGTACGAGGCGTCCATGGACCCCAGCTTTTCCATACCCCGCCTCTCGCTGATTGACCGTGGCATTGTCTATGCCATCGCGCACGTCCGTGGCGGTGGTGAACTTGGCCGGAGCTGGTACGAGCAGGGCAAGACGCTGAGCAAGATGAACACCTTCACCGACTTCATCGCCTGCGCGGATTACCTCATCGAGCACAGGTTTACCTCGTCCGATCGCTTGGCCGCGCGCGGCGGTAGTGCCGGTGGCCTACTGATGGGCGCGGTAGCGAACCTTGCCCCGGGAAGGTTCCGCGCCATCCATGCCTCCGTGCCGTTCGTTGACGCCTTGACCACCATCCTCAATCCTGATTTGCCATTGACCGTGAT
>JBKPAB010000105.1:0-4039 GCA_046726195.1 Actinomycetota bacterium | reverse complement strand
AGGACAAGCTGCGCGAGCAAGCCCAACTTTTCGGATTCGACAGACGGCATCTAGCGGATCTGGGAGGGGTAGCCAGCCAGTTCCCCGACAAGCTCGATCAGGCACAGCTTGCGCTGAGCTCGATTGGCCAGTATGACGTGGCCGCCAGTCCCTTGCAGATGGCGATGGTCTCTGCGGCAATCGCCAATGACGGGGTACTGATGGACCCCTACGTGGTCAGCTCCGTCCGAACGCCCGACCTGCAGTCGATCGAAACCCATAAGCCCAAGGAGCTGTCCACCGCAATGACCCAGGAAGACGCCCAGGAGCTGCAGCAGATGATGTCCGTCGTGGTCAGCCAGGGCACAGGAAGCAATGCCCAGATTTCCGGCGTCGAGGTTGGGGGCAAGACCGGCACAGCCCAGTCAGATCCGAGGCGCAAGCCGTTCGCATGGTTCACCTCGTTTGCGCCGTTGGACGATCCGGCGATCGCCGTTGCCGTGATCGTCGAGGACGCCGAGATCCCGCGGAGCGACATTGCCGGTGGGCGGGTAGCCGCACCCATTGCTCGGGCGGTTATGGAAGCGGCACTATGACAAGCCGTTCACTCCGACGACTTTGCCCGACAGCTGTACCCAGCTTGCACACGCTGTACAGGGCATGCACGCCATGTACAGCGTCAACATCCCACGCAGCGTGGGATGTTGGCGCAAGAGGAGCAAGTCCCAATTGGTGGGCAAGGTACGCATCCAGCCGCCACCGCCAGCTTCGCACGAGTCCACATGGGGTATCCGTTTCACGCTCCGGCATCACATGGCCGAGAATGGCAGCCGGGGTTGAGGGAGGATCATGGAAATGACTAGCAGCCCAACTATGGTCGGGGGCCGTTACGAGCTGGGCGAATTGCTGGGACGCGGGGGCATGGCCGAGGTCCGTCGTGCTGTCGATCAACGGCTGGGTCGATCCGTCGCAGTCAAGCAATTGCGGGCCGATCTTGCTACTGATTCGACGTTCCAGGCGCGGTTTCGTCGTGAGGCGCAATCTGCCGCCGGCCTGAACCATCCGACGATCGTCGCTGTCTACGACACCGGCGAGGAAATCGACCCGCTGACCGGGGTCTCAGTCCCCTACATCGTGATGGAGCTGGTTGATGGTCCCACCCTCCGCGACGTGCTCAAGGATGGGCGCAAGATCCTTCCCGAGCGTGCGCTCGAACTGACCCAGGGTGTGCTGGACGCGCTGAGCTACAGCCACAAGGCCGGCATTGTGCACCGCGACATCAAGCCGGCCAACGTGATGCTCACCCCCAACGGCGGGGTCAAGGTGATGGACTTCGGCATCGCCCGCGCGGTGGCGGACACCAGTGCGACCATGACCCAAACCGCAGCGGTCATCGGCACCGCGCAATACCTCTCGCCCGAGCAGGCGCGCGGCGAGAAAGTTGACGCGCGCAGCGACCTGTATTCCACGGGCTGCCTACTTTATGAGTTGCTTGTCGGCCGACCGCCCTTCGTCGGAGATTCCCCAGTGAGCGTTGCCTACCAGCACGTACGCGAGACCCCGCTGCCTCCCAGCCAGCTGGATCCAGAGATCAGTCCCGAGATTGACGCGGTTGTCCTGAAGGCGCTGGCAAAAGATCCGGCCGAACGGTACCAATCGGCCAGGGAGATGAAGGACGACATCAGTCGCTTGCTTTCCGGCCAGCTGACCACCGCCCAGCTAGCCACTGCCGTGGTGCCGATGGCCGCGGCTGCAGGAGCAATGGCCGCCAATGCCTATGACACTCCGACCCACGTGGCTGCCCCGCCGACCATTGTCCCGCCGGAGGGACCAGAGCCCGAAGAGTACGAGGAAGAAGAGGAACCGCGGAAGAGCCGAGTTGGCCTGGCGATCTTGATCTCGGCGCTGATCGTGCTGGCGCTCGGCCTGGGCGGCTGGGCACTTTACCGAATGCTCAACCCGGGACAGACGGTCGAGACGGTTGAGCTGCCAAACGTGCTCACCTTCACCGAGGACCAGGCACGCGATCAGCTCACCGCGCGCAACCTCGAGGTCGAGGTCAAGACGGTGAATGGCGAGGCGGAGACCAAAGGCACGATCACAGCCCAGGATCCCGTCGGCGGCACCGTGGTGAATGTGGGCAGTACCGTCATCATCACCTTGAACGAAGGTCCCAAGTCCGCCAAGATTCCCGATGGCTTGGTCGGCCAGGACGTTCAAGAAGTCGAAAAGGTTCTCGAGGATCTGAAGTTCAGCAATGTCAGGACGGTTGCAGCCAAGAGCGAGGACCCCGACACCCAGCCCGGCGAAGTGACCAGCATCTCCCCTAAGGAGGGCTCGACCGTGCCGCTGGATAACAGGATCACCGTGACGTACGCGACCGGCGAGTCGGAGGTGCCGAACTTCGAGGGTCTGTCTCGAGACGCCGCGATCCGCGAGGCCAGGGAAGCGGGATTCGGGGAGCCCCAGTTCACCGAGGAGGAGAGTTCGAAGCCTGCCGGTACGGTGATCAACCAGAACCCCGAGGCGGGCGCGAGAGTCGACCGCGATACCACGATCAAACTCACCCTCGCGATCGCGCCGCCCCCTCCCCCGTCGCCGACCACCCAGTCACCGACGCAGACGCAAACAACAACACCAACAGCCACGCCCACGGCATCGCCTTCGGAAGGCCAGCAGGGACCTGGGTAACAAAAGCTCAGATTCGAATACATAATCGAATACTGTGCTAGAGTATGGGTATGTCTAGCGTTGTTCAGACGTCTCTCTTCGATCTCGCAGTCAGCGATCAGCTGGCCGACCTAGGACCGCTCGGCGGCATGATCACCCGCCAGCCCCTCGGCCGGGGTGCGTGGGTTGACCTGTTACCCGGCTGGCTGAGTGGCGCCGGCAATCTCTTCGAGGATCTGCTTGAGCAGGTGCCGTGGCAGGCCGAACGACGGCAGATGTATGAGCGCATTGTCGATGTACCGCGGCTGCTCAGCTTCTACGGCGAGGACGATCCGCTTCCTCATCCTGATCTGGTAACCGCTCGCGAGGCGTTGAATGCACACTATGCACCGGAGTTGGGTGAGCTCTTTGCCACTGCCGGGTTGTGCCTGTATCGCGACGGGCGTGATTCAGTCGCCTGGCATGGCGACACCATTGGCCGCGGCAAGAGTGAGGACACGATGGTTGCGATCATCTCCCTCGGCTCACCGCGGCAGTTCCTGCTGCGTCCCCGCGGTGGCGGAGCGACCATCAGGCACGTGTTGGGCCACGGCGATCTGATCGTGATGGGCGGCTCGTGCCAGCGCACCTGGGAGCACGCGATCCCGAAGACCGTACGGCCGGTGGGTCCGCGGATCAGCGTGCAGTTCCGTCCGACCGGCGTACGGTAATTGGGCCTGACCGCTCGCTATAAGGGAAGGCCCCCGGAGTACGCCAGGAAGTCCAGCAGGGCCCTGTTGATCTCCTCGCTGTGGGTCCACAGCATGCCGTGCGGCGCACCCTCGACCTCGATGTAGGTGGCGCTAGGCAGCATCTTGGCGAGCTGGCGGCTGGTGAGGTCAATGGGTACGTTCCGGTCCGCGGTACCGTGCATGATCATCGTCGGTACGTCGATCTTGTCGATGTCGGCGCGGAAATCGGTGAACCATGTCGCCGGTGCCCAGACCGAGGCGTACGCCGAGATGTTGGCGGCCACCTGCCAGGCCGCTCGCAGCGCTTCTTCACTTATCCGACTACCGAGGTTCTCATCGACGCCGTAGTAGTTCCCCAGAAAGCTTGTGAAGAAGGCGAATCGGTCAGCTCTAATGGCATCGAGCATGCCGTCGACGTCCTCCTGTGGGACCCCCGCCGGGGTCTCGTCGGTCTTCAGCATGAAGGGCAGGATCGGGCCAATGAACACCGCCTTCGCCACCCGGTGTGACCCGTATCGGCTAATGTAACGAGCCACTTCGCCGCTGCCCATGGAGAAGCCGACGAGCACGGCATCCTGCAGATCCAAGGTCCCGAGCAGACCGCTGAGGTCGGCGGTGTAGGTGTCGTAATCATGCCCGGTCGTCGGGCTGCTTGACTT
>JBKPAB010000104.1:0-21601 GCA_046726195.1 Actinomycetota bacterium | reverse complement strand
GGCTTCGTGGGATACCGGCGCGGGCGTGGTGGTGTATGATGTGATGTATGAAGCGGACGAACATCTATCTCGACGCCGATCAAACGGCGGTGCTCGACCGCCTCGCGAAAGAAGAGGGTGTCTCCCGAGCCGAACTCATTCGACGACTCCTTGATCGGGCGCTGACCAACCGCGACGACGATCTTGCTGCTGCTATTGCCGCAATCGACGAATCCTTCGGGGCACTTCAAGACATCGACCTTCCGGTCCGCGGCCGAGATGACAGGGAGGCGCATCTGGCACGTATGTGGCAGATCGCTTCGTGATTCTCCTCGACACTGACGTTCTGATCGCGCACCTGCGTGGCGTCGTCCACGCGTATCAATGGCTCAAGCAGGCCCGCCAGAGCGAACCGCTAGCGGTAAGCGCTCTAACGATCACCGAGCTCACAGGTGGGATGCGGTCAGTGGAGCGGCGCCAGGTATGGCTTCTGCTCGCCTCGTTAGGCGTCGAACCGGTTACTGAACTCGTCGCTCGTCGAGCCGGTGAGCTGATGCGTCACTATCGGCAGAGTCATCCCGGTATCGGGCTCGCCGACTACATCATCGCGGCGACCGCGCAGGTAAAGGGACTTACACTGGCCACCCTTAACGTCCGGCATTTCCCCATGTTTCCCGACCTGCAACCACCGTTTCGACTCGACTGATAACCGTGGCTGAGGCGGCCGAAGCGGCCTTCCCGGCGTAAGTGGTCACTAACAACATGCTGCGGCGCCGATCTCGTGTGGTTTGTGACCACTTTCCCCAGAACTCAGCTCCCGATGATCGCCCGAACAGCCTCTCGGGCGGACGCAGGCGAGTCTGCCTCGCACGCCACTTGGGCCGCTCGCCGGCAGTCCTCCAGAGACAGCGCGGCGAGGTTGTGACCCACCTGAGCGAGCGCAGGGGGTGCCATGGAAAGGCTTGAAACACCAAGCCCGACCAGAACGGGCGCGAGCAAAGGATCGGCTGCAGCCTCACCACATACTCCTACTGGCTCGCCGTCAGCTGCCGCCGCGGCCACCATCTTGATCATGCGTAGCAATGCGGGCTGCCACGGATCGTTGAGCGATGCAAGATCAGCGGACTGCCGATCTGCGGCAAACGTGTACTGGGCGAGGTCGTTGGTACCGATGCTGACGAAGTCGAGCTCCGCCAGGATTTGTTCAGCCTGTAGCGCAGCAGCCGGCGTTTCGATCATGGCCCCGATGATCGATAAGCCTGCAGCGCGCGAGGCCTGCGCGAAGCTGCGCGCTTCGCCGACGGTGGCGATCATCGGCGCCATGACCCAGACCTCAGCCGACTCAGCTTCCGCAGCCTGCTTGATCGCCTTCAGTTGATCATGAAGGATCTCGGGGCGCGACGCAGCGATGCGGAACCCGCGTACGCCCAGGGCCGGGTTGGGCTCCTCGGCGTGTCCAAGGAACGGCAGCGCCTTATCCGAGCCGGCATCCAAGGTGCGCACCACCACGCGGCGGCCGCTGAAGGCTGAGAACACGCCGCGATAGGTGCTGACCTGCTCTACAAGCGATGGTGCCTCGGTTCTTCCCAGGAAACACAGCTCCGTGCGATACAGGCCCACTCCCTCGGCGCCATACTCCAGAGCCACAGCTGCGTCGTGGGCGGATCCGACGTTCGCAAGCAGTGCGACGCGATGTCCGTCGGCGGTGCTGCCGGGGCTTGTGAGCCTCTCTCGCGGGGTCGGCCTCGTGGTTGCTGTGGCTTGTTGATCAATCGTTGGTTCCTTGATCACCTCGCCGGTGCTGCCGTCGACCAGCAGCAGCGTCCCATCAGGGATGGCCGTCGCGCCGGGCACCGCAACCACGGCCGGAATGCCGAGGGATCGGGCGATGATCGCGGTATGCGAGGTAGGTCCGCCTTGTTCGGTGACGATGGCCAGGCAGCGGGCTGCATCGAGTCCGGCAGCGTCCGCAGGAGCAAGATCAACTGCGAGCAAGATGAAGGGATGTCCTGGGTCGGGTACTCCCGGGGCAGCTTGGCCACTGAGCTCGGAGATCATGTGGCTACGGATGTTGTAGAGGTCGGAAACCCGTTCTGCTTGGCGGGGTCCGGCTAGCCGGATGCTTTCGGCGGCCGACTCGATGGCCTCCCAGGCGGCCCGCTCTGCGGTGAGGCCGTGGTCGCGAATTCGCGTGGTGGCGCGCGCGAGGAGATCCGGATCGGTGGCCATCGCGGCCGTGGCATCGAGCAGCTGGCCGACGGTCCCAGCTACAGCACTCCGACTCCGTAGTTGTTCGGCGACATTGGCGGCAACCGTGGTGAGCCGTTTGATGGCGGCCGGACGTTCCGCCTCACTGATGCGGATCGTCGGATCGGGCTCGGTGATCGGCTCGGGCATCCGCAGTGCGGGGCCCACCGCCCGGCCAGGGCTCGCTCCGATAGGTTGCGGGCTGACCCCTGGACTTCGCGCTCCCTGCTGTGCCCTGAGCTTGTCGAAAGGCGCCGTCCTGAGCTTGTCGAAGGGCACTTGGCCGCGCGCCTCGACAGGCGCCGTCCTGAGCCTGTCGGAGGGCTCGGCGCGCATTTCCCCGAACCCGTCGCGTACCAAGGCCACGACTCGATCTACTGCGGCCGCCGCCGCGGCGCCATCGGCTTCGATCTGGAGCACATCACCCGGTCGGGTGCCAAGTGACATCAAGGCGGTCGGACTACGCGCCGAGACTGGCGCGGAGCGATCGGTGGCGATCCTGACTTGCGCATCCAACGAAGCAAGAGCCTCAACGATGAGCGCTGCGGGCCGCGCGTGAATGCCATCGGGATTGACGATGGTGGCCTTGGCAACGACTGCGGGCGGGATGGTGATCATGTTGGTACCTGTCACAGGCTCGGCCTGGCCCAGCTGAGCGGCCTTGGCATGGAGGGCCTCCTCGGCATCCCGAGCGACAGCATCGAGTTGAGCACCTGCAGCGGCCGAGATAGCTGCAGCGAAGATGCCTTCCACAAACGCAGCCGGGACCATCCGCACCTGGATGCCGGGCTCCGGCAAGAGCTCGAGAGCAAGTTCGGCGCTTAACACGGCCGACCCAAGGTCCATGATCACAACGACGCCCTCGCCATCGTCAGCCGCAATAATGGCCTCCGCAACGGCTGCTGCATCGGTGCCGAGACGATCATCGGCGCTGCCGGCGGCGATCTCGATGCGCGGTGCTGAACCCTTGATCATTTGCAACGCCAGTCCCACCGCCGCGTGCGCAAGCTCGGGGCTGTGGGAGACGACAACGATCCCCACCATCGGCTTAACCTGCGAGCTCTTCGGTCAACGCGTCGAAGAGCAGCGACATGGAGGCGGCACCCGGATCCATATGCCCGGCGCTGCGTTCGCCCAAGTAGCTGGCTCGCCCCTTGCGGGCCACCATGGGCACGGTCGCATCCCGGCCAGCGGCCGCGGCATCCCGTGCAGCTGTCACAGCGGCGGCAAGATCATCGCCACTCTTGATCGCTGCCTCCATGGCATCAACGGCTGGCGAGAGCGCGTCGACCATGGTCTTGTCCGCCGGCTCCGCCCTGCCTCGCTCCATGATGCCGGTAAGCCCAGCGTCCAAGGCCATAGCCAATGCTTCGATGTCCAGTTCGGTCGCCGGACCGGCCGCGCCGGCAAAGCGGAGGAAGAAGGTTCCGTACAAAGGGCCACTGGCGCCACCGACGGACGTGACCAACGTCATGGCGGCGGTCTTGAACAACTCGTTGATGTGTGCCGGCGGGTGCCCCTCAAGCATGTCGATCACCGCGGTCATACCCCGAGCCATGTTGATGCCATGATCGGCATCCCCGATCGCGGAGTCCAACTCGGTCAGCTCAGCTTGGTTCTTGATCACTAGTTCTCGGAAGCGCCGGAGCCAGCCGACCAGCTGATCGATCGTGATCACCGTGTTCGACACAGGCGCTATGTCCCCCATCTCAGGCCGGCTGTGTTGACTGGAGCATCCCACAATCTGATCAATTCCTCATCCGCTCTCAGGATGGTGATCGAGCAGCCGGCCATCTCGAGCGAGGTGATGTAATTCCCGACGAGATTGCGTGCCACGGTAATGCCCGCTGTCTTGATGATCTTGGACACTTCGCCGTACATCAGATACAACTCGATCAGCGGCGTACCGCCCATCCCATTCAGCATGACGATCACTGGGCTGGATGTGAAGTCAAGATCAGCAAGGACCGGCTCCATCAGTTGTTCGGCGATCTCGCGAGCACTCGCCAACGCGACCCGGCGCCGACCCGGCTCGCCGTGGATCCCGATGCCCAACTCCATCTCGTCCTGGCCGAGCTCGAAGGTGGGCTTCCCGGCGGCCGGCACGGTGCAGCTGGTGAGGGCCATACCCATCGAGCGACCGGAGTCATTGACTGATCGAGCCAGAGCCACCAGGTCAGTGAGTGAACGACCTTCCTCAGCTGCCGCACCAACCAGCTTTTCGAGCAGTACGGTCACCCCGACGCCACGCCGACCGGCCGTATACAACGAATCCTGGACGGCCACATCGTCATTGACGATGACGCTCTCGACCGCAATGCCGGTTTCCGCCGCTGCGAGTTCGGCCGCCATCTCGAAGTTCATCACGTCGCCGGTGTAGTTCTTCACGATGTGCAGCACCCCAGCGCCCGCGTCGACGGCCTTGGTCGCCTCCAGCATCTGATCAGGTGTCGGTGAGGTGAAGATCTGCCCGGCACAAGCCGCGTCAAGCATGCCGAGACCGACAAACCCGCCGTGCAACGGCTCGTGGCCAGAACCGCCGCCGGAGACCAGACCGACCTTGCCGGTTACCGGCGCGTCGCGGCGATAGATGATGCGGTTGGTGTGGTCGACACGAACCTCAGGCCGGGCGGCCTCGATGCCGATCAGCGCCTCCCCGACGACATCTTGAGGGTCGTTGATGAGCTTCTTCATAGCCGCGACCCTAGCCCGGCGATCACCTTCCACGGGCTCAGGGCGCTTGCGCGCGCAGACCTGCGCTCCACTTCTCTTCGATGCGGCCGTATTTCCAGATCGTCAGTGCGATCACCCATGCCAGTAAGAACAATGTCACGATCGCGTATGCGACGACGTCCAGGTTGACATTCGCAACGGCCGCCAGTGGTCCAGACGTGATACCAGCCTTCTCAGTCAAGATCGAGATCAGCTCAACACTTCCGATGATCAACGCCACAGCGACAGAGAGCGCAGTGATCGTGATGTTGTAGTAGATCTTGCGCACTGGCTTGGAGAAGGCCCAGCCGTACGCGAAATTCATGAAGCAGCCGTCGATCGTGTCCAGCAAGCTCATGCCGGCGGCGAACAAGATCGGCAAGGTCAAGATCGCATACCAGGGCAGGGCTAACGCAGCCGCACCACCAGCCAGCACCAACAGCCCAACCTCGGTCGCGGTGTCGAAGCCCAGCCCGAAGAGCACCCCGACCGGGTACATTCGCCAGGGTTTGGTCACCGTCTTGGTCGCGCCCGACAGGATCTTGTTGATAAAGCCCCGATTGTTCAGCTGGTTCTCAAGAGCGTTTTCGTCGTACGCGCCGCCTCGCATTTTGCGAAACACCTTGACGATGCCGATCAAGATCACCAGATTGATGATCCCGATGAGGTACAAGAACGTGCCTGAGACGGCGGTACCAACCACGCCCGTGATCTGTTGCAGCGCCGATGACTGATCCTCGACCTGCCCGGCCAGCGCGCGTACGCCCACCGCCAACAAAGCAACCAGCCCAAACACGATGGTCGAGTGTCCCAGCGAAAACCAGAAGCCAACCGACACTGGCCGCTTGCCCTCAGCCATCAGCTTGCGGGTGGTGTTGTCGATGGCGGCAATGTGGTCGGCGTCGAACGCATGTCGCATGCCAAGCGTGTACGCCGTCAGGCCCAGTCCGACGCCCAGCACCTGTGTGCTGCTGATCTGGTAGTGCTGCGGCGCCACGACTCCGACAAGCACACCCCAGCCGAGAACGTGGAGCAGCAGGATGAAACCCGCCATGCCGGCAATAGACCGCCATTCCTGGCGGCTGAGGCGGCCACGAAGCCTGGCGGGCACACCTCGTATCGTCGTCATACGCGGTGCTAACAAGACTCGACTCCCCTGCTTTCGGATCCTCTCGCCTGCCTCAGATGCGACAATATCGCAAGTGGGCCAAATGCGATAAGGTCGCAGCTGGCAAGTGGGAGAGAATCAAGGGATGCAGTCCGGAGTCACGGGTTCTCCTGGATCAGCGTCCCCACCCCGAGTTCAGGCCGCGCTGAGCCTGCTCAGAGATCGGCACGAGCGGGTCACCAGGGCTCGGCAAGCCGTTATCGAGGTGCTAGACGGCACCGAAGAGCACCTGGCCGCCGATGAGATCGTCGCCCGTGCCGAGGTGTCGGCTCCGGGGGTTCACCGGGCGACGGTCTATCGCGCTCTCTCCACGCTCGGTGAGCTGGGGCTTGTCACCCATACTCACGTTGGTGGTTCCGCAACGGTCTACCACCTCGCCGTGCCAACCCCAAGCGACCAGCCCACCTCAGCGCCACATGCTCACCTTCAGTGCACCAACTGCCAGGCAGTGATCGACATCCCGGTGGATGCCCTGGACTCCTTGATCAGCCGCGTCGACCGTGAGGTCGGCTTCCAGGTCGAGCCGCATCATGCGGCTCTGCTGGGCCTCTGCGCCGACTGCCGACAGAGCTAATTGCCACTGTCCGAAAGTGGTCAAGATCGACAACGTTGAATCGAATTAACCCTGTCGTTTGCGACCACTTTCGGCGAGGGGTGAGGTGGTACGAGGGCCGGCCGCTGGGTTCTGCGAGCCGGGACTGGAAGATGGCGGTGCAGCGGCAGCTGACGCGGCCTGAGCCTGACTCTGTCCGGAAGGTTGGGCAGCCGGCTCCTCGATGAGCGCCTCAAGGCTGGTCGCGCCCGGCAGCTGGATGGTCAACTCCGCGCCGCCTTGGGCCGAGCGACCGGCGCGGACCCAGCCGCCGTGTTGTGTGATCGTTTGGGCAACAATCGAGAGGCCAAGTCCCGTTCCTGACGTTTGCCGCGCGCTGTCGCCACGATAGAAGCGGTCGAAGATGAACGGCATGTCGGCCTCGGAGATGCCCGGACCTTGATCGGCTACCCGAAGCCGGTCGCCTTCTAGCTGAACCCGGATGGTCCCGCCCGGCGGACTCCACTTGACGGCGTTGTCCAGCAGATTGGTGACCGCCCGTTCCAGCATGTCGGAGTCGCCCACGACATAGAGCGGATTGAGCTCCACATCGAAGACCAGGCCTTTTGCCCGCCGCCGCACCCGGTCGACTGCGGCGTTGACGACGTTGCGGAAGTCCAGCGCCTCCGGCGAGGCGGCGGTTTCGTCGCGAGCGAGCTGCACAAGATCACCAATCAGCGCGGTGAACTCGACCAGCTGAGCCTTGACATCAGCGAGGATGTCGATTCGATCTTGCTGTTTCAACATGCCGCTCTGCGCATCAGCTGCGAGCAACTCGATGTTGGTCCGCAGGCTGGTTAGCGGCGTACGCAGTTCGTGTCCGGCGTCGGCGATCAGCCGCGCCTGCCGCTCCCGAGACGATGCCAGCGAGCGCAGCATCTCATTGAACGACTCAGCGAGCAGCGCGATGTCACTCGTTGCGTTGATCGTGATCGGCGTCAGCTCCTTGGTGACAGTGACGTGCTCCACAGCAGCGGACAGCTCGCGTACCGGGCGCAGGCTGGAGCGGGCTACGTACGCGCCAACCATTGCGGCAATGATCACACCGGCAACTCCGAAGATGATCAGCACCAGCCACAGCGAGCTGAGGATGTCGTTGGTCGGCTGCAGCGGCCGGCCCAGCACGAGGGCATAGTTGCCGAGATCGGTGATCGGCACTGCGACAATGCGGTACTCCTCACCGCCGGTGGTTACCCCGGAACGCGCCGAGTAGCCACTCTGCAACCGAGCTACCGCAAGCTCATCCGGGCCCAGCACCAGATGATCACGCTCATCAGGCACATTGAAGATCTCGCCGTCCGTGCGGATGGCAGCCACGCTGACATTGCCGGCCCGCAGCGCGCGCTCGGTCAAACCGCCGAGAATCCGAATGTCTTGGGCAACCGGCACCGCCGCCAGCGAGGTCGCAGTCTGGACCAGCTCCGCGTCCAATGCGCGATACAGCGAAATCCGCAGCGTGACGTAGCCGGCCACGCTCGTCACGGCGACGGCCAGGGCAACCGCAACCGTCGTCAAGTACGCCACGCGGCGCTGCAGCGGCAATGCTCGCAGCCAGGCCCTCAGCCGGCGCACCGTGCTCTCACAATCGCCCGACGCGGACCAATCATGGTGGTGACTCGCGAAGCACGTAACCAACCCCGCGTACAGTGTGGATCAGCCGCGGGTCGTCGGCCGCCTCGGTCTTGCGACGCAGGTAGCCGATGTAGACCTCCAGGGAATTGGCTGTCGTCGGGAAGTCGAATCCCCACACCTCGTTCAGGAGCCAGCTGCGCTCCAGCACTCGACGCGGGTGACGCATGAAGGCCTCGAGCAGCGCGAACTCGGTCCGGGTCAGGTTGATCGATCGGGTGCCGCGCAATACCTCGCGGGTCTGGGTGTTGAGTACCAGGTCGCTGAACGAGAGGCTCTGGGCAGATGGATCGTTGGAATCGGCCACCGTGCCGGCGCGCCGGACCAGCGCACGCAGCCGAGCCAGCAGCTCGTCCAGCGCGAAAGGCTTGACCAAATAGTCGTCGCCGCCCGCGTCGAGACCATCCACCCGATCACCAACAGCATCGCGAGCGGTGAGCACCAGGATCGGCACATCATTGCCAGCCGCGCGCAGCATCCGCGTCGTTTCCAGGCCATCGAGCCGCGGCATCATGATGTCCATGATCACCGCGTCGGGCCGGGTAGCGGCTAGCCGCGCAAGCGCCTGAACTCCGTCTTCGGCCGCACTTACCTCGTAGCCGTTGTATTCCAATGACCGCTTCAGGGAGTCGCGTACGGCTTGATCATCATCGACCACCAGGATGTGCATGTCACCAGCCTGCCAGACGCGCGCCAAAGGAGGTTATGTGTGATCTGGAGGCGGGGCCTCAAGGCTCTCGGAGACAACGACAGTCGCTATGGCAAGCACGGCGAACCCGACCGCCCACAACCCATAGCGCGTCAAGCGCACGTCGGCTCGCAGCCTCCCCATGATCAGCGCAGCGAGACCGGCGACAATGCTTGCCAGTCCCGACACCAGAAAGACCGGCCACGCCAAGTCGAAGACGAACAGGTGATGGAGCTCGCCGCTTTCGCCCTCTAGAGCGGCCACGATGTCCTGGAGGAACATGACAGCCAGCGAAACCGCGGCAATCACCAGCACGACGTAAAGGATCTTGAGCAACAACGGGATACGCATGCGCGGCGAAGGAGTCGCGGTCATAAAGACACCAATCTGGGTACCACTGCGCTTGCAGCAAACTTAGACCGTCCGGCGCGCGGCCAGGCGGTTTAGCGCCCTCGGCCGCGGATTCTCCTCCGGCATCCCGCGTACGGCGGTGCGACAGGCAGAGGCGATGACCGCAACGACACGGCGACGAGTGATTTCATCGCGACGGCGAATAGGGAATCCTGTCCTCCGTGGGCATGCCCCGGGCCCAACCTCCAGACCAGGACCGGCCACTGGCCAGCCGTGCCTGGCTTTGGGCTGTCGCCGTGGCCGTGATCGCCTTCGCGTTGAGATTGGTTCCCGTGCTCCGCGGCGGCGGGTTATCCGGTGTCGGGGACTACGACGATGGGGTGTATTACTCGGCCGCCACCGCGCTGGTCCACGGCCTGCTTCCCTACCAGGACTTCCTGCTGCTGCATCCGCCCGGGATAACGCTGCTTTTGACGCCGTTCGCCGCCACCGCGCAGCTGGTCGGCGACTCAAACGGTTTCGTTCTCGCACGCCTGGCGTGGATGCTGTTGGGCGCGACGAACGCGGTGCTGATCTGGAAGATCCTCAGGCCCATCGGCCCGGTCGCGGCCCTGTTCGGTGGACTTGGTTACGCCGTGTTCTACCCGGCTGTTTACATTGAGCAGTCGACATTCCTCGAGGGCCCCGCCACGACCGCGCTCCTGATCGCCATCCTGCTGCTACAGCCCGTCACCCAGGACAGCTCGTTGCCTGGCAGCAGAGCATTTGCCGCCGGCGCGCTGCTGGGGCTGGCGACCACGATCAAGATCTGGGGCGTCCTCACCCTCGTGATCGTTCTGGGCTGGTTGCTGCTACTGCGCCAGTACCGCGCGGCATTGCAGGTCATGATCGCCAGTGCGGCTTCCGTCACCGTGATCTGCTTGCCGTTCTTCATCGCGGCACCGACCGCAATGTGGAACCAGGTCGTACGTGACCAGCTTTTCCGGCGCAGGCGCCTCGCCATCACCAACTTCGACCGGCTCCAGGAGATTGCAGGCCTGGGCATCACGGAGCGTTCGTTACCGGCCGCAGTCATTGTGGCCGCGGTGATTGCGCTACTCGGCGCCGCGGTGCTCGCCTGGACCTACCGCGAGGCCCAGCTCGCCGTGCTGCTGATGATCGGACTAGGCACGTTCCTGCTGATCACACCTGTGTGGCTGGTGCACTTCGCTGGCCTTACCGCCGCTCCCGTGGCGATCACGGTAGGCGCCGCGATCGGCCGCCTAACCGAGCTGGCCCGAGCCGGGCCCGCGCGGATCGCGATCATCGGCGCCTTTGCCGGCGCACTAATCCTGTACGCCAGCGGCTGGGCGGCAATCACCCACAACCGACCGTTCCCCAATCACTTCAGAGCGTTTATAGCCGCGACGCCTGGATGCGTTACCTCCGACGACCCGGTAAGTCTGGTGGTGACTGATTCGTTGAGCCGCAACCTGCGGCGCGGCTGCCGGTTCATCGCGGATCTGGGTGGGCACCACCACGACTTCGCGGCCGCCTCGGGGCGCGCGGTATCGCGCCATCGCAACCCGGCGTACCAGCGCTTCGCGCTCGACTACTTGCGTGCCGGTTCGGTGACCATATTGGTCAGATACGGCTTCAGTGAGAAGACGACTGCTGTTCTTGAGCAGTGGCCTCTGCTGGCGCGCTCGGACGAGTACCAGTTGCGGCAACCGGTCGAGCCGGGTCGGCCGGAAGGGACAAGGTGACGGTAGCACCATGATCATTAATGAGGCTGACGCCTCCGCCGTGGGCCTCCGCAATCGCCTGCACGATGGCCAGCCCCAGCCCGGTGCCCCGCCCGCTGCTCGCCGTCGGAGCGAAACGAACGAACGGATGCGCTAGATAGCTCTCGCTGAAGCCCGGACCATGATCACGAACCTGGATCTCGGTTCCGTCACCGGTGCGTTTACCGATCAACTCCACGTCCCCCGCGCCGTGCGTCAGCGCGTTATCCAGCAAGTTGCCCAGGGCATACTCCAGGCGCTCCCGGTCAGCCACGATCCTGGCCTGATCTGACTGGACGGTGATCGTTCGCCCGTCCAGCTGCGCTCGACCGCGGCCGCGCTCGGCAACATCGGCGAGCAGATCATGAAGGTTCATCAAGTCCCGGTTGAGGCTTAGACGATCTTCGTCCGCGGCCGCTAGCAGCAGCAGTTGCTCGGTCAGCCCGCTCAGCCGGTCGGTTTCCTCACCGATCGAGGCCATGGTCGCGCGTAGATCATGATCTTTCGTCGTCCCAGATTGGGCCAGCTCGACTTCGGCCTTGATGATCGCCAGCGGAGTACGCAGCTGGTGGCTGGCATCGGCCAGAAACACCCGCTGCTGCCGCAAGGCTTCCCTTTGCGCCGCCTGGGCGCGCCCGATTCGATCGAGCATGTCGTTCAGGGTGCGGCCGAGCCGCCCGATCTCATCATCGACCGGGGAAACCGGCAGCGGCGCCGGCGCGGCATCAGCAAGATCATCTCCGCTGATCGCGGCAGCTCGCCTCCGCAGGGCCTCGACCGGACGCAAGGCAAGGCCAGAAACCCAATAGCCGATGCCGCAGGAGGCAATCAGAGCAGCGGTCAGTCCGACTACTTCCATCGCCAAGGCAGAGGCTAGCGCCTTGGAGCGCTCATCGAGGGAGTTGGTTACCACGACAATGTAGGCCTCATCTCGCGCGGGGACCGGCATGGCGAAGACCCTGAGCCACTCATCAAGCACTGCATCGCCTGGCCGGTCGACGAACAGCTCGTTGCTGGCAGCGGCTTGCAGCTGCTCTGGCGTCAGCAACCGAACGTCGGCGAAGGAGCTCGCGGCCACCACGCGGCCATCAGGCGTGAGGATCTGGGCGATGGTTTCGTCCGGCACCAGATCCTCTGTCTGGGTAGTTGGCAACTCGGAAACGGGGGACCGAATCACCAGCTCCCTGAGCTGGTCGGCGCGGGCGCGGAGGTCACGTTCAATGGCGGCGTCCACATTGGCTCTGAGCTGGGCGTGCAGGAAGACACCGAGGGCGGTGAGCACCACTGCCAATCCGAGCGCGAAGGCCAGGGTGAGCTTCCAGCGGATGGGCAGGCGCCTCATCAAGTCTCCTCGGTCTTGAGCCGGTAGCCGAAGCCGCGTACGGTCTCGATGTCGTCGGTGCCGAAGGGCCGGTCGACCTTCTGCCGTAGGTATCCGATGTAGACGTCGACGACGTTGGACCGGTTGTCGTAGCTGTCGTCCCAGGCGGATTCCAGCAGATCAAAGCGAGATACCGCCTCGCCGGGCCGTCGCATCAGTGTCTCCAGAATCGCGAATTCCTTCGGTGTCAGCTCGATCAGAGTGTCCGCACGGTGTAACGTGCGCGCCGCGGGATCGAGCCGAAGCTCCCCAACGGTCAGCACCGGCATCCGGACATCACGCGGCCGGCGCGACAGGGCGCGCAGCCTGGCGAGCAGTTCGGCAAGAGAGAACGGCTTGGCGAGGTAGTCATCCGCGCCGCTGTCGAGCCCGGTGACCCGATCACGGATCGTGTCGAGCGCGGTGATCATGAGCACCGGCGTTGTCACACCTTCCCGGCGAAGGTCTCGGCAGAGCGTGAACCCGTCGGTGTCTGGAAGCATCACGTCCAGGGTGATCGCATCGTACGCGGTGGCCGTGGCCATCCACATTGCGTCACCGGCATTGGCCGCGATGTCGGCGGCCAAACCTTGCGCGGTTAGACCTTTACGCAACAACCTCGCGAGTTTGGGCTCGTCCTCGACGATCAGGACCCGCATAACATCAAGGATTTCACGCTTTACGCATTGGGCTTGCCGAGCGGTCCAGTGCCGTCTTTTGGAGCGACCTTGTCGATCTTGACCAGTGACTCTCGCGCGGCCCCACCGGAGATATCCACGGTGAGCACGGGCCCGATGTCGGGCGCGTAGAGCTTGTATTCCACTACGTCCGGCTCGAGGCTGGTGGTGTCTCTGGTCAGCAGCGCACCGCGATAGCGTCCGGTCGGCACCTCAACCAACTGGTTGAGGCCGAGCACCTCACCGTTGTCTTCGGCCTCGCCTTTCAGATACTCCTGGCGGTACTTCTGGCCCACCTGCGGTTCGGCGGGCAGCAAAATGCCCGGTAGTGCGCCGTCGGCGCCGGCCTCGAAGGAGCCCGCTCGGGTGACAATCTTGCCGTTTTCGAACTCGGCGGTGTCCTCGCCCATGTACCAGACATTGCCCGCCGAGTCCTGCGCGTACCAGTCGAAGGTGTCCTCGACAACTTCTCCGTGGCTTCGGACGGTGTCCCGAACTACCCGCGCCGTGATGCCATTGGCCAGCTTCTTTGTCTTGTTTGTGGTCAAGACAACGACAGTCTGAACCTCACCCTTCTCATCCACATCGCGGTAGGTCCACCGAGTACCCGGCTCCATCGGCCAGAACGGGTGGGTGATGTCGGCGGTGAAATCTGCCGGATCGAGATTGACCGGCTCCGCGCCGGTGGGCAGCGTGGTCGCCGGCGAGGGGGTACTAGCTGCTGGGCTGGATTCAGGCGCCGGCCCGTCTGCTTGAGTAGCTGGCCCGGTCGCGCTGCTGGTGCAGCCTGCACAGACGATTGTGGCCGCGACAATCAGCGGCAGCGTACGTCGATTCATTTGGAGTTCCTCCCCGAGTTGTCCCTTGCGGTGAGCCTCGCATCAGGAAAATGAGAATCCCGTGAAAGAGGGGAGGGAGGGTTATGCCGACTTGTGGGCGTTTTGGAGCTCGCGGATCCGGTCGAGCAGGCCTGGCATAGCAGCTTCGATCGCGGTGAGTGTGTTGTAGAAGTCAGCGTGCGAGCCAAACCAGGGGTCCGGTACGCCGGAACCGGGCATCGCTGCAGGGTCGAATTCGGTCAGCAGGCAGACCCGGCTTGGATCGGGCGCGAGCTCCAGAACACGCCGCAGGTGCACGTTCTCCATGGCCACCACAAGGTCGGCGGACTCGATCTGAACCTCGGTGATCCGGCGTGCCCTGTGGTCGCTGTACCGGTATCCGTGCTCCTTGAGTACCGCCGCTGCTCGACGGTCCATTGGATCGTCGTATTTCTCAGAGATCGTGCCAGCGCTAGAGAATTCGACGCCGGTGATACCAGCTTCTGCAGCAGCGCGCTCGGCCACCCGCTCGGCGATGGGCGAACGGCAGATGTTTCCCAAGCAGACGAAGACGACGCGCAGCGGACGGTTGGTTGCTTCCTCAGTCACGTTTCTTGTCGCCGTCGGGCAGGAAGACGTTCAAGATGAAGCTCACGACGGAGATGATGAGGCCGCCCAGCACCGCAGTCCAGAATCCCTCGACATGCCAGCCGAGGTTAAACAACCCGGCCAGCCACGACGTGAGCAACAGCATGCAGGCGTTGATCACGATCAAGAACAGGCCAAGAGTCAACAGCAGCAGCGGGATGGTGACGAGGGCGAAGATTGGCTTGATGATCGCGTTCAGGATCCCGAAGATCAACGCCACGATCAACAAGGTCACGATCTGGTTGGTCGTGCTAGAGCCAGTCAGCGTGATGCCACTCAGCGCCCAGGTCGCGATCGCCAGCGCCGCGGCGTTCGCCAGCAGCCTCAGTATCAGCCTCATGTGATCGATCGTCCCACGAATCGCAAGTCCTCCACGGAACGACACCAGGCCGCGGCCTCAGCAACCGATTCCAGACAGGTCACCGGGACGGCAGGAGGGCGCGCGATGATCACCACCGGAATGCCGAGGTCGCCCGCGGCATCCAGCTTTGCCACGGTGTGCGAACCGCCGGAGTCTTTGGTGATCAGCACGTCAATGCCATGCTCGGTGAGGATCTGGCGTTCGTCGGCGTACGCGTACGGCCCCCGGGACACGATGACCGTCCAGCGCTCTGGCAGCTCCGAACTGGGGGGATCGACCAGCCGGACCAGCACGTCTCGATCAGCCCACGACTGAAAGTCCTGAAGGGATTGACGCCCCGTCGTAAGGAACGGCCGGGCGGCGACCTCGGCGGCAACTCGTGCCGCAGCGGCGTCACCTACCCAGGTCCAGGTGCCCGAACGCGGGTGTTCCCGCCAGCCGGGACGTTCCAGCCGGACTAAAGACGTACTGGTACGGGTTGCGGCCTGCACCGCGTTACTGGTGATCTTCGCAGCGAAGGGGTGTGTCGCATCTACAACGGCGGAGACGCGCTGCTCCCGCAAATACTCAGCGAGACCGGCGACGCCGCCGAAGCCGCCCACGCGGACTTTGCCCGGTGGGAGACTTGGAGTGCTGACTCGCCCGGCGAGCGATGAGATCACAGCGACGCCGTCCGCGACCAGTGTCGCGGCGAGCTGACGCGCCTCTGCAGTGCCACCCAAGATCAGGATCGTCACGGCCGCCATCCCCGAAGTAATACGGCCATGACCAGGGCACTTATCGACACGGCCCACGCGAGGCGGCTGGCCCGATCGATATCGGTGACGGCGACCGGTCGACCATCACCCAGAACGCCTCGATCCTCCACTGTGCCCTGGTAGGTGTTCCGTCCACCAAGCCGCACATCGAGCGCGCCGGCAAACGCAGCCTCCACGGTCCCGGCATTCGGGCTGGGATGCCCTCCGGCGTCCCGGCAGATCACACCGATCGCGCGTCGGGCGGTGCCGCCAACCAGCGGCGCCCACGCTGCTGTTGCCAGCGCCGCAAGCCGCGCCGGTACCCAGTTGGCTACGTCGTCCAGCCGGGCGGCCGCCCAACCGAAGCGGAGATAACGGGGCGAGCGGTGCCCGATCATGGCGTCCAAGGTGTTGGCTGCCCGATATCCGAGGAGTCCGGGCAATCCGGCGACCGCTCCCCATAGCAGCGGTGCGACGACGGCGTCCGAAGTGTTCTCGGCAAGGGACTCCACCGTGGCGCGCGCCACCTCGTCCGGCGTCAGTTCGGCAGTGTCGCGACCCACCAGGTGGCCCACCTGATTCCTGGCTGCGATTAGCCTGCCGTCAGCCAGTTGGCCGGCGACTGTGGCGGCCTCCCGGCTCAGCGAGCGGCCACCGAGCACGGCCCAGGTCGCTACCGCCGTGGTCATCACGGCGACCGCCGGCCGATTAGCGTTCCGCCGCTCCAGAGCTGCACCTAGTGCGGTCGCCGCGCCGACCAGAACGCCGGTGTGCACCATCCCAGCCGCCTGCCGGTCGGCATAACACCGCCTCTCCAGCCACGAGGCGGCTAAGCCAAAGCCGGCGACAGGATGGCCGCGCCGCGGGTCGCCGATGACTCGGTCGGCCAGATATCCCACTGCCAGCCCCACCGCGGACGGCCAGTGCCTCGATAGAGTCATCGGCGATGTCCCCGCCGACTGATGCCGACTTCACCGGCCCCGATCGCCGCATCCTTATCACCGGAGGTGTGCGATCCGGCAAGTCCCGTTACGGCGAGACGCTGCTCGCGGCCAGTACCGAGGTCAGCTATGTCGCGACTGGACCGGTGCCCGACCCCGCCACCGACGCCGAATGGGCGGCGCGCATCGTCGATCATCGAGCGCAGCGGCCGGCGCACTGGAGCACGATCGAAACCAGCGATGTAGCCGGGGTGCTGCGCAGCGTATCCGGGGCGATCATGATCGATTGCCTGGGCACCTGGCTGACTGCAGTGATCGACCGTCTGGGCACTTGGGATGAGCCTCTGCCCACCTGGCATGGCGACTTCCAAGAGCAACTGGATGATTTGATCAAAGCCTGGCAGGATCACCGCGGCGGCCTTGCGGTCGCCGTGACCAATGAGGTCGGTTGGGGACTGGTGTCTACCTACCGATCTGGCAGGGTATTCACCGAGCTGCTGGGACTCGTCAACCAGGAGATGGCTGCAGCCAGCGATGAAGTGATCTTGGTTGTTGCGGGGCGGGCAGTGCGCTTGTGAGTTCATATGATCATCACTGTGATCAGGACCGTGAACGCGATTTCGATCGCGGCGCCCATGACGTCGCCGGTCACACCACCCAGCCGGCGTACGCAACGGTAGATCAAAAGCGCGACCATCACGGCGGCGGCCACCGCGGCCAGCATCCCGCTGACGAGGTTGTGACCTGACAGCCAGGCTGCCCCGGTCATGATCAGCAGCACGGCGAGCCAGCACCCCGCAGCGGCCGCGCGTGGCACCGAGTCGGCCACCGCGACACCAAGACCGTCATCTCTTGCAGCCGGGACACCCTGTACGCAGGTGAGGCAGAGCGCCGCCCTGGAGCAACAGACCGCCGCACCGACGAGCAGGGCGCCGGACGCTCCCGTGATCAGCTCTCCGACCGAGACTGCCTGCAGGCCGAGCACGATGATCAGCGCCACCACACCCATCGGCCCGACGTCGCCGCGCCGCATCACCGTCAGGGAACGTTCCGCGCTCCATCCGGAACCGAATCCGTCGACGGTGTCGGCCAGGCCGTCCAGGTGCAGGGCACGGCTGCCGAGCGCCAGGCCGCCGACCACCAGCAGCCCGACCGCCAGCGAAGGCAGTCCAGCGGCGCTCGCCAGCCAGCCCAGTAGGGAGACGGCCGCAGCCAACGGGAGCACTGCCAGCGGCGCGATGATCATGGCCTGGGCTGCGGTGCGACGCTCGATCTGGGCGATCGTTCCGGACGGCACGATCGTCAGGGTTCCGACCGAGAGCCGCAGCGCGTCGAGCATGATCGCTCAGCTCTATGTGCCCTGAGCCTGTCGAAGGGCACCACTCGGCGCTTCGAGGGGCTCACCGCGCATGCTGAGATCGGCAAGCAGAGCCAATTCCCGCAGCATCAGGACGGCCGACCGCAACACCGGAAGGGCAGTGAGCGCTCCGGTTCCTTCGCCGAGTCGCAGACCAAGATCAAGAATCGGCTCCAGGCCCAGCTTGTCAAGGGCCAGCTGCTGAGCCGGCTCGGTGGAACGGTGGCCGGCCGCGCACCACGCCACCACACCTCGCTCGAGATCCTCTGCTACCGCTGCCTCAGCCACCGCGACAATCCCATCGAGCAGCACCGGTACGCCGCTGCGAGCTGCTGTACAGAGAAAGCCGACACCTGCGGCAATGTCGGCCGATCCCAGCGCCACCAGCCGCTCGAAGGGATCCTCGGCACGCCCGCCAACACGATCCAGTGCAGCGCCGATCACCTGGGTCTTGTGCCGGAGCCGATCGTCGTCCACACCACTGCCGCGCCCGACCACCTCCTCAGCCTGGAGTCCGAAGGTCGCGGCAACCAGCGCGGCTGCCGGCGTTGTGTTCCCGATCCCCATATCGCCGATGATCAACAGGTCGGCACCCGCGTCGATTTCGACCTCCGCGATCGCCGCCCCGGTGCGCAGCGCCTGGCGGCAGTCGGTGGGTGTTAACGCGTCGGCCTTGTCAATCGGCTGAGAAGGGCCGAGGTGATACATCGAAACCTCAGCCGGCAGCTCTTCGAGATCATCATCGACACCGAGATCAAGGACCCGCAGCGCTACGTCGTGCTGCCGGGCAAGGCAGTTGGCACCGGCGACTCCGGCGACGAAGGCCCGAACCATCGCGGGTGTGACCTCCCGCGGATAGGCCGATACATCGTCATGCGAGACACCATGATCACCAGCCAAGATCACGGCGCGTACCCGATCCAAGGGACGCGGCGGGCACGTCGCCTGGCACGCGGCAATCCATGCGGCCAGGCCCTCTAGCCGGCCCAGCGCTCCCAGCGGCTTGGCAAGGGCGTCCATACGGCGGCGGGCATCGGCGTACACACCGGGGGAAGGCGGGTTGATCATGTTAGATCTGCTGCTCCGCGCGGTCGGGCTCAGCGAGCTGAGGATTGGCTCGCCGTTGCAGCCGGTACAACAGCTCACCCAGCGTCACCCCAAGCGTCGCCCAGAGTGCCAACTGGGTCAGCAAGCTGGCCCCGCGGAATTCATACAGCACCGTTGCCGGAAAGTCAGCGGGCACTTCGGAGTAACCCGGGAGCAGCGCCATTGCTGCAATGGTCACCAGCAGGTAGCCCGCGATGGCGGCCAGTGTGGCGTACCACGTGCCCCATCGATCCGCGAACTCGCGCCCGACCAGCACCGCCGTGACAGCAGCGATGACCGAGGCGGCAAGCATGATGAAGTAGAGCGCGGTGCGCACCCCGATGGTGGTCGGATGGCCGACTCCGGGCGGGTTGGGCGGATAAGCCACGAAAGGCATCAGGCTGACGCTCACGAAGCCGATCGCTGCCAGGGCGAGGCTGACACCGCGTACGTCGAGGCGACCCAAGCGGCCCAGGGCAAGCGCACTGAGCACTCCGAGCAGGCCACCGAGCGTGACACCGGCGACCAGCGTCCCGGTCATTAAGCCAGCAGTCGACTGGAGTAGACGCGACGCTGCGGTGTCACCTGAGCTGTCGCTTGCAGGGGCGTGGTGGGCATGATGTTCGGCCAATCCGCCAGATTCCTCGATCGCAATGGCGGCATTGAGAGACGGCTCACCCACGACGTACGCCACCCCGAAGGCTACGAGGCCGGCGACCAGGCCTGCGAGCAGACCTCTAACCAGGAAGCTGCGTGCGGAAGTCATCGCGGGGCTCAGTGGCAGGGGAAGCCGAGCAGGTGTCGCCCGTCGTGCACCCACTCATGGAATGCGGTGCCGGAGAACAGCGAGCCCGCACCTTGCTCAGCGGAGATGAAGTACCAGGCGACCAGGACCAGCATCGCTGCGAAGATCAGCCAGGGCAGCACCTGGCGAAGCGAAAAGGGGCGAGCCGCCACTGCGACGGGTTGGGCCTGGGTGACCTGTGACATCAGTTCCTCCTCCGGGTTCGTGCGACCCGCATTGACGGAGCTCGTCGGAGGCAAGGTCTGACTCGAGCGTCCAGCTCACACAGTGGCGCGACCGTGCCGGATTCTCACCGAACTTCCAGGTCCTCCGCGAACCTCAGCACTCTATCGCCAAATAAATATCCGGGTGCCGAACCTGGGTATGTTGCCCGCATGAGATTGCCCCGAACCCGTGGGGTGTGGGGGACTGTGCTGGCTCACCCCTCCGCGATCTTGCTCGTCGTCCAGCTGATCGGCGTCTTGCTTTACCCGTTCATGGACGAAACAGGCACGGGAAGCGTCCTTTTCGAGACGGGGCTCTCGTGCTGGCGCTGGCAATCTGGTCGGTCCGGGAGTCACGAGCACCAACCTGGATCGCGGTGACCTTGGCCGTCTTGGCGTCGGGGTTGTCGATCGCCGACGCGATCAACCCCACGACCGCACTGGATGTGGCGTCGGCGATATGCCACGCACTCTTCTACTTCTGGGCAGCGGGCAGCCTAATGGTCTACATGCTTGCGGATCGCGTCATCACCAGGGACGAGTTGTTTGCTGTCGGCGCCACATTCACCCTGGTCGCGTGGGGATTTGCCTATGTCTTCGAGGTCGTGCAGACCGCCCAACCGGGTTGCTTCACTGCGGCAGTGAACCCCGAACAGCCACGCACCTGGATGGAGTTGCTGTTCTTAAGCTTCACCAACCTGTCCAGCACTGGCCTGTCTGATGTGGTCCCAATCACGGGACAAGCACGTTCGGTGGTCATGTTCGAGCAGCTCGCCGGCCTCGGTTATATCGCGCTGTTCGTCTCACGTTTGGTGGGCTTGACCGTTGCCTGGCAACTAACCGCCGCGAGCAGAGACCAGCAACCCGGCACCGGTTGATGGCGCAGCGACTGCTCGTGGTTGCCCACGCAGCAACGGCCGCGACCCGGGCAATGGTCTTCGGAGATCCGGGTGAACTGCTAGCGGGAGAAATCCGGCGGCTGGGCGGGCGTACCGTGTCCTGGCTAAGCGGACCCGAGAAGGCGTGCCAGGCCACAGCGGTACGTCTTGGAGGGACGGCCGAACCGATTCAAGATCTGCGCGACTGCAACTTCGGCGGATGGACCGGAAAGGCGCTAGCCGATGTTGCTTCTCACGAGCCGACCGGGCTTGACGCCTGGCTGCGCGACCCGTATGCCGCACCGCACGGCGGGGAAAGCCTCGCCGAGTTGATCATCAGAGTGGGCCGGATACTTGACGATCATGCATGGCCTGAGGGCCGAAGCGTCGCCGTCGTCACCTCGCTGGTGGCCCGCGCGCTTCTGGTCCGCGCGCTCGGAGCGCCGCCTGAGGTGATCTGTCGAATCGACATCAGACCGCTGGGTCGTGCCTTGATCAGCCGAAGCCGGCAGACGTGGCGGCTCACCAGTCTTGAACGCGAGATGGGAATGTGATCCAAATCACACTTCTTGGATGTCGAATCGCGCCGCGTGAGTCGGAT
>JBKPAB010000103.1:0-8557 GCA_046726195.1 Actinomycetota bacterium | reverse complement strand
TCTTGACAAAGACGCCGGCTGCGGACGCCACAGATAAAGTGGCCGCGGTCGCGAAAGACTACGAGCCGTTTTCCATTTCCGGTCAGCAGGTCTACGTCAACTACTCGCATGGCATTGGAAAGAGCAAGCTGGCCGAGAGGTTCAGCGACATCATCGGCGTGAGCGCGACAGTCCGCAATATCCGGACGATCGACAAGGTACTGGCGTTGTGCGGGGACTGAGCGCCACGTCCTGTGCTGTCAGAGGCGCGTCGCAGACTGGTACTGGGATCGGGCGACTAATGTAGGCGCTTGCTGAGCTTCCCCGCTCGCGTCCGGCAAGACGCGTGTCGTCCACAACACAGCATGGTTCGATTTTGGAGGTTGGTGCAGGTATGCCGGGGAGCAGCCAGCCGAGGGACGCTTCATTCGTCCACCTGCACGTGCATTCGGAGTACTCGATGCTCGACGGGGCGGCTCGAGTGGCCGACCTGTTCTCCGGCTGTGAGCGGATGGGGATGCCTGCCATCGCCGTTACGGACCACGGCCACACGTTCGGCGCGTATGAGTTCTACAAAGCTGGAAGGGCAACTTCGGTCAAGCCGATCATTGGGACCGAGGCCTATCTGACCCCGAAGACGCATCGCTCCGAGCGGCGGCGGGTCCTCTGGGGTGACGGTGGTTCCGACGATGTCTCTGGAGGTGGGGCATTTACCCATCTGACCATTTGGGCCGAGAACACCGCGGGCATGCACAACCTGTTTCGGCTGAGCTCGCTGGCATCCCTCGAGGGCTACTTCTACAAGCCTCGTATGGATCGCGAGCTACTCGCCCGGTACGCGAGCGGGCTGATCGCCACCACCGGCTGCCCAGGCGGAGAAGTACAGACCTACCTTCGGCTGGGCCATTACGACGAGGCCCTCGCCAGTGCTGCGGAATTCCGCGATCTGTTCGGTGCCGGCAACTACTACGTAGAGCTGATGGATCACGGGATCGCGATCGAGCGCCGGGTGCGCGACGACCTGCTGCGGATCGCGCGAGAGCTCAAGTTGCCGCTCGTCGCCACCAACGATCTCCACTACACCCATCAGGCCGACGCCGCGGCTCACGAGGTGTTGCTCTGCGTGCAGACCGGCTCCACCATGGCAGAAGGGAACCGCTTCAAGTTCGAAGGCGACAGCTACTACCTCAAGTCCCCGGCCGAGATGCGCGCGTTGTTCTCCGAGCTTCCTGAGGCGTGTGACAACACATTGGCGATCGCTGAGCGATGCAACGTCTCTTTCACCGATGGCAATGGCACCTACATGCCGCGTTTCCCTTGTCCAGAAGGGGAAACGGAAGACAGTTGGTTCGTTCACGAAGTACAGGCTGGCTTGCGCCGCCGTTATCCGGACGGGATTCCGGACGCGGTGCGTAAGCAGGCCGACTTCGAGACCAGCGTGATCATCTCAATGGGCTTCGCCGGCTACTTCCTGGTCGTCGCGGACTTCATCAATTGGGCAAAAGAGCACGGCATCCGTGTCGGGCCGGGCCGCGGCTCCGGTGCGGGCTCGATCGCCGCGTACGCGATGCGCATCACCGATCTTGACCCGCTGGTGCACGGACTGATCTTCGAGCGGTTCCTCAACCCAGACCGCGTGTCGATGCCGGACTTCGACATCGACTTCGACGAGCGTCGGCGCGGCGAGGTGATCCGCTATGTCACCGAGAAGTACGGGGACGACCGGGTCAGCCAGATCGTCACGTACGGCACGATTAAGGCCAAGCAGGCAATCAAGGACGCATCGCGTGTGCTCGGCTATCCGTTCGGTGTCGGGGAGAAGATCACCAAGGCCATGCCACCATCGGTGCTGGGCCGCGACGTATCGCTTGCCAGGATTTTCGATCGCGACGATCCACGCTACGGCGAAGGCGCAGAGTTCCGAGCTCTCTATGAAGTCGATCCTGATGTCAAGACGGTGGTGGACACCGCCAAGGATCTGGAAGGCCTGAAGCGGCAGTGGGGCGTGCACGCGGCCGGCGTGATCATGTCGAGCGAGCCGCTGCTCGACATCATCCCGATCATGCGCCGGGAGCAGGACGGCGCCATCATCACCCAGTTCGACTATCCGACGTGCGAGGCACTCGGACTGGTGAAGATGGACTTTCTCGGTCTGCGCAACCTCACCGTTCTTGACGATGCAGTTGCCAACATCTCCCTCAACCGCGGATTCCAGCTGGTGCTGGAGGATCTGCCCTTGGACGACGCGGCAACCTATGCCTTGCTGGGTCGAGGCGACACTCTCGGAGTGTTTCAGCTTGACGGCGGCCCCATGCGTTCGCTGCTGCGGCTGATGCGCCCCGACAATTTCGAGGACATCTCTGCGGTTCTGGCGCTCTACCGACCGGGTCCCATGGGAGCCGATAGCCACACAAACTACGCGCTGCGCAAGAACGGGCGGCAACAGATCACACCGATTCATCCAGAGCTGGCCGAGCCGCTCGCGGAGATCCTGGACACCACACACGGGCTGATCGTCTATCAGGAGCAGGTGATGGCGATCGCCCAAAAGGTGGCGGGCTTCACACTCAGCCAAGCCGACAACATGCGCCGCGCCATGGGCAAGAAGAAAAAGGAGATTCTCGACGCAGAGTTCGTGCCGTTCTCCGAAGGCATGCATGCGAACGGTTACTCCAGCGCAGCGATTACCGCGCTCTGGGACACCCTGGTTCCGTTCTCCGACTACGCCTTCAATAAGGCCCACACGGCGGCCTACGGCATGGTCTCGTACTGGACGGCTTACCTCAAGGCCAACTATCCGGCCGAGTTCATGGCCGCGCTGCTCACCTCGGTGGCCGACGACAAAGACAAGCTGGCCGTCTATCTGAACGAGTGCCGCCGCATGGGTATCCAGGTGCTGCCGCCGGATGTCAACGAATCGGCAGCCAACTTCACCCCGGTCGGTGCCGATATCCGCTTCGGCCTGACAGCAGTACGCAACGTCGGACACAACGTCGTCGATGGGATCGTCGCCGCTCGGGAGGCTCGCGGCAAAGCGGTGAACTTCCACGGCTTCTTGGACCAGGTGCCGTTGGTGGTTTGTAACAAGCGGGTGATCGAGTCGTTGATCAAGGCGGGAGCCTTCGAGTCAATGGGCCATTCCCGCCGGGCATTGATGAGCATTTACGAGGCAGCCGTGGACGCGGTGCTTGACCTCAAACGCAACGAGGCGAATGGCCAGGATGATCTGTTCGGCGAATTTGCCGAGACCGACCCGGTGCTAACCGGCAGCGTTCCCGACCTCCCTGACTGGGACAAAAGAACCAAGCTGGCGTTCGAGCGTGAGATGCTCGGCCTCTATGTCAGCGATCATCCCCTGCAGGGACTGGAGCACATCCTGGCTGCGGAACGCGACATGAGCATCGGGGAGCTGCTTACCGACGACGGCCCAAGAGACAGCACCGTGACCATCGCGGGAATGATCACCAACATCACCCGCAAGACCACCAAGCGCGGCGACATCTGGGCCGTGATCACCGTCGAAGACCTCGAGGCATCGATCGAGGTGTTGCTCTTCCCAAGGGCATACGAGATGGTGTCAACGGTGCTCGCAACCGACACAGTGGTGAAGATCAAGGGCAGGGTGAAGGTCGAGGATGACGTCGTCTCACTAAACGCCTCCGAGCTCAGCCTCCCCGACATCAGCCACGTCCCGAGTGGTCCGGTGGTGATCTCATTGCCCGCAACACGGTGTACGCCGCAACTGGTGCAACAGCTCCGTGACGTCTTGGACTCACATCCTGGTCTTACCGAGGTACGGCTAAGACTCCAGTCAGCTGAGAAGACGACGGTGATGAGACTGGACGAGCGACTGCGGGTAACGCCGTCGCCTTCGCTGATGGCCGACCTCAAGGCGTTGCTGGGTCCGTCGTGTCTGGTGTCGTGACCGAAGCCGCGCCAACTCGCGCGCGGCGTACCTGGCGGCTAGTGTCGTGGCTGGGTGGCTTCGCAGCCGCGTCGCTGTGTCTGGGTGCTGCGGCCGGGGTGGTCTGGTGGCTGGTGGTTGAGCCACCGACGTATGAGTTGAACAGCAATGGGGGAGCGACGATATCGGAGCGAGGACTCACCGAGTTCATCGCCGCCGATGCGTGGTTCTGTGCCATTGGCCTAGTAGTGGGCGTGCTGATCGGCTTGGCGGCATGGCGCTGGCTTCGCACCCTGGGTTGGACCCTGGTGCTCGTAGTCCTGGCCTGCGCGACTGCATCAGCGCTGACCTGCTGGCTGGTGGGATACCGGCTCGGACCGGGTGATTTCTCAGCTCGCCTGGCTGCGGCGCAACCGGGAGAGCTAGTGCCGATCCCGTTGACGCTGCGAGCAGGTGCAGCTCTACTCACCTGGCCGTTCTTCGCGGTTATCCCAGTGCTCCTCGGATCCTCCCTCGGCCGCGACGATGAGGAACCGCGGCCGCTGTTGCGTCGGCGAGCGCGCTCAGCTCACCAAGCGCAGTGAAGCCGTCACGAAGATCGCGATCAAGAACACCACCAGGAAGCCGCGCCGCAGCAGCAATGCGATGACCCCGGCGGCGACGCCAGCGAGAACGTGCCAGTCCAGCGAGTAGCGGTCGCCACCGTCGAAGAGCTCCACAGCTACCAGCGCGGACAACATGGCAATTGGCAGCAACTCAGCAACTCGCTGCACCTTGGGGTGGTTCAAGATCGATTCGGGGAGCGAGACCCCTGCCAGCTTCAGCAGGTAGCAGCCAACCGCTGCAACCATGATCGCCAACCACATCGAGCTCACCTGGGCTCCCTGTCGTCGATTCGCCGAGCAGCTTCCCGATTCGGAAGCAAGCCGCCAACTAGCGCCACGACCGCTGCCGCGACCACCGGAATTCCAGGCGGCGCCAGCGGCACCAGTGCCAGCGCTACCGCCGCACCTCCCAATGCGACCCAGCGTGCCTCGATCTGCCGCAGCATGGGCCAGAGCAGGGCCAAGAAGACCGCTGGTGCCGCAGCATCAAGCCCGATATCGGCGGGGTTGACTGCGCGGCCGACGAGCGCTCCAACCAAGCTGCCCATCTGCCACAGACAGAACAAGATCAGCCCGGTGGCCCAGAAGGCATAACGTTTGGCGCGATTCGTGGCCTGGCCAATGGCCATAGCGGTTGTCTCGTCGATCACGAAGTGAGCGGTCCACAACCTGGCGAGTCCGCGAGGGTGCAAGATCTCCGAAACAGGCACTCCGTAGAAGGCGTTGCGCACTCCCAGCAAAAGGCTTGCGGGCACTGCTGTAAGGGGCGATCCCCCTGAGGCCGCCACCCCGACAAAAGCGAACTGGGAGGCGCCGGTGAACATCACCAAGCTCAGCACCATGGTCTGTGACAACGTCAGTCCCGAGCCAACCGAGATCGCGCCAAAGGAGGCGCCGAAGGCCATTGCATAAAGGCCGATGCCGATTGCGGCTCTCAAGATCATGCCGCGTCCTGGCAGCGGCTCTTCCATGAATCTCCTCAAGGGAGCTGGCGCTCCGACGGGTGAGATATTAATCAGCCCCGCTGACAGGCAATCCGTAGAATCTGTCCGTGCTTCGGGTGATCAACCTTCGCGGTCGGCGCGCGGCCGGCGAGCGGCTAGATTACGCCGCCATCGTGCCCCGGGCCGATTTTGATGTAGCCGCCGCGACCGAAGTCGTGCGACCGATTTGTGAGGATGTGGCGCGGCGCGGAGTGGCTGCTCTGGCCGATTACTCGGTGCGTTTTGATCGAGTGCTTCCTGCCAGCTTCCGGGTGCCGCCCACCGCTTTGGTGAACGCGGCTGCCCGGCTGCATCCTGACTTGCGGAAGGCCTTCGCGACAGCGATCGAGCGGCGTCGCCGCGTCAGCGAGGCCGAGCTCGGCGATACCGGCGGCGAAGTCAGCGTGGCGCCTGGGGCGGTGGTGCGCCGCCAGATGATTCCGGTCAGCCGGGTTGGTTTGTACGTCCCCGGCGGGTTGGCGCCGCTGGCTTCCAGCGTGATCATGAACGTGGTTCCGGCGCAGGTCGCCGGCGTACCATCGATTGCGCTCGCTTCACCCCCGCAGATCGAGTTCGGCGGCCTGCCGCATCCCAACATCTTGGCACTGTGCCACATCCTCGGTGTGGATGAGGTGTACGCCGTGGGCGGGGCGCAGGCGATCGCGATGTTCGCACATGGTGTCGCGGGCCTGTGCCGCCCGGTCGACCTGGTGACCGGGCCGGGCAACATTTATGTGGTGGCAGCGAAGCGGCTCCTCAAGGGCCGCGTCAGCATCGACGCGGAGGCTGGGCCAACCGAAATTGCCGTTCTCGCGGATCGCACCGCGAATCCGGTCCATGTGGCAGCCGATCTCATCTCTCAGGCCGAGCACGACCCGCTGGCGGCTGCCGTGTTGATCACCGACTCAGACGAGCTGGCCGAAGACACACAGGCCGAGCTTTCGGCGCAAGTGCCCTCGACCAAGCATGTGGAACGCATCGTCCAGTCGTTAGCGGGTCGGCAATCGGCCATAGTCATGGTGGACGACATCGACCAGGGCATAGCTGTCGCCAACGGCTACGCAGCCGAACACCTCGAGGTGCAGACCGTCGACCCGGAGCATGTGGCATCCATGATCACCAATGCCGGCGCGATCTTCGTGGGACCGTGGTCACCGGTCTCGCTGGGTGACTACTGCGCCGGGAGTACTCACGTGCTGCCAACCGGACGGTGCGCTTGCCACTCTTCCGGGCTGAATGCGCGGAGCTTCCTCAAGATGATGCACGTAGTGAGCTACACCCAGAATGCCTTTGCTGAAGTCGCCCGCAAGGTGGAGGTGTTTGCCGATGCGGAGGATCTGCCGGCTCACGGTGCTGCCATTGCCCGCAGGTTTTTCCCCTCGACACGACGCCAGTGATGTCGGCAGCCACGGCGACCCCATCGATCGACGAGCTTCCGCTGCGACCCGAGCTGGTGGGCGAGCAACCGTACGGCGCCCCTCAGCTTGATGTGCCGGTCTGCTTGAACGTCAATGAGAACCCCTATCCGCCGAGCGAGCAGGTGATCGGCGAAATCGCAACCGCTGTCGCCGAAGCCGGTCGCTCCTTGAACCGATACCCCGAGCGCGACGCGCTGGCGCTGCGCGCTGACCTGGCTCGCTACCTCGGTCACGGGTTGACCGCAGAGCAGATCTGGGCCGCCAATGGCAGCAATGAGGTGATGCTGCACATGCTGCTCGCCTTTGCCGGGCCGGGTCGGCGGGTGCTCTCGTTCGCGCCGACGTACTCGATGTATCCCGAATACGCCCGCGACACCCACAGCGAGTGGCGCACCGTTCCGCGCCGCGACGACTTCACCATCGACTCGGAGCTGGCCGCATCCGCGGTGCTGGAGACCCGCCCCGATGTCGTGTTGATCACCAGTCCGAACAATCCCACCGGAACCGCCGTCAACTTGGAAACCGTTCGCGCCATCTGCGATGTCGCGCCTGGTGTCGTCGTGGTTGATGAGGCCTACTTCGAGTTCGCGCGCAATGGCACCCCCAGCTCGCTTGAGCTGCTTCCGAACTACCCAAGGCTTGCCGTGAGCCGGACCATGTCCAAGGCCTTCGCGTTCGCAGCCGGGCGGTTGGGTTATCTCGCCGCAGCGCCCGCGTTTGTCGAGGCGCTTCGGATCGTACGGCTGCCCTATCACCTCTCGGCTCTCACCCAGGCCGCGGCCCGGGTTGCCCTTGCGCATGCGCCGGAAATGCTGGCCAAAGTCGACGAGTTACGTCAGGCCCGCGACGATCTTGCGGTCTTCCTCACCGCCCTTGGGCTGCAGGTCGCAGAATCGGATGCCAACTTCGTACTCTTCGGTCGATTCGCCGACCGCCACGTCGTGTGGCGGGCACTGCTAGACCGCGGGGTATTGATTCGGGAGACCGGACCTGAAGGCTGGTTGCGGGTATCGGCCGGCACACCTGCAGAGATGCAGGCCTTCAAAGACGCACTCATAGCCGTGCTCGAGACCGACATTAACGAGGAGCTGCCATGAGCAAGGCCCGCATCGCGAGCCTGGAACGACAAACATCGGAGTCCAAGATCAGAATCAGCCTGGATCTCGACGGCACTGGCGACGCTCAGATCTCAACCGGTGTCGGGTTCTTCGACCACATGCTGACCGCTTTCGCCACGCATTCCCTGATTGACCTTGAGGTGGAGAGCGCTGGCGACTGGCACATCGATGCCCACCACACCGTGGAAGACACAGCGATCGTGCTCGGTCAGGCGCTGCGCATGGCGCTCGGCGACAAGCGCGGCATTCGCCGATTCGGCAGTGCGCTGGTGCCGCTGGATGAGGCACTGGCCCAAGCAGTGGTGGATGTTTCGGGGCGACCCTATTGCGTTCACACCGGAGAGCCAGCCGGGCAGGAGTACGTGCTCATCGGCGGCGCTCCGGGAGCCGGCGGCGCTCCGGCCAGCGTTCCTTATACCGGCTCACTGACTCGGCACGTGATGGAGACGCTTGCCTTCCATGCCCACATCTGCCTGCACCTGACGGTGATCTCCGGCCGCGACCCGCACCATATTGTCGAATGCCAGTACAAGGCCCTGGCCCGCGCACT
>JBKPAB010000102.1:0-10602 GCA_046726195.1 Actinomycetota bacterium | reverse complement strand
CGCTAGGTCTGGCGCGCGGAAGGCGACGTGGTGGACCGTGCCGCCGGCCTGCCAGCCGCGGTCGCGTACGCCGGCAAAGACATCGACCAACGCGCCGGTGCTGCCCCCGGCCATGCCAAACCGGGACCTGTCCCCCTCTTCAGCGGTCAGCTTCATCCCAAGCAGATCGGTCAACATCGTGGCCGACGGGTCGAGTTGCCGCTCCGACAAGGCGATCGCATGCAAGCCGCGAATTGCCTGATCGGCGGGGATGTCGGCCACCCCATCCCAACCGGAGCGATGATCACCATCTGACGCCACCAGATCGATCACCAGGCCGTCAGGATCACGAAAAGTGAGGACCTCCTCCTGGTCACGCGTCCGTGGGGGGTCGGAGTCGATGCCCAGCTTCTTGAACCTCTCGTGCCACCAGCCGAGGGCCGCTCCCGGCACACTGAATGCCGTCGTCGTCGTCATTCCGGCACCTTGGCGGCCCTGCGGAACACCCGGCCAAGGAAAGAAGGTGAGGAGGGTTGAGGGACTGCCTTTCTCGTCACCGTAATAGAGGTGATACGTGTCCGGCGCGTCGAAGTTGACGGTCTGCTTGACCAGGCGGAGCCCGAGCGCCCGAGTGTAGAAATCCACGTTGGACTGCGGGTCGGTAGCGATGGCAGTCACGTGATGTAAGCCATGCGGGCTGACCTGCGTCATGTTGATCGGTTCCTCCCTTGCAGCGGTTCCTGGCCAAGAAACGCCCGCCGCACCAGATACCTGACATCCTCCTCCGTGAAGGTCCGGGGATTGGCGACCGGGGCTGCGGCGACGATCTTGGCAATCACCTCGATGGCGTCGGGTTTCAGGCCAATCTCTGCCAGCGACTTGGGTGCGTTGAGCTGGGTGGCGTGTTCGAACAATGCCGGAGCCACCGCCTCTGGCCCGCTCACTCCCAACGCACGAGCTGCCTGGCTGAACGGACCCGGTGCTGCCGGCGCGTTGAATGCAGCTACGTGTGGCAACAGGACGCTGTGTACGGCAGCATGCGGCAGGTGATAGGTGCCGCCCAGCACGTGGGCGAGTTTGTGCTGTAGACCCATCGTGGTGCTGCCGAGTGCCCAGCCGGCGAGCCAGGCACCACGCAGTGTCTCAGTGCGGGCCTTAATGTCGTCTGGGTGGCTGACAGCAGCAGGCAGACCATGCGTCAACACCCGGATGGCTTCCTCAGCGACCTCTGACGATTGTGGAGTGCTGTCGGGCGCGTACAGCGACTCCACCGCATGTGCCAGAGCATTCATCCCACTCGCGGCGGTGAGTTCGGCCGGCATCGAGACCGTGAGGACAGGGTCGTAGACGACGGTGCGCGGCAGCACCCGCGGATCGCGACCGGTCGTCTTTTCACTTTGATCCGATTGCCCCCAGATCGGAGTCATCTCGCTGCCCGCGTACGTGGTGGGTACGGCAACAATAGGCAGTCCGGCGTCACGAGCGACGGCCTTTGCGAGGCCGGTTGCCGAGCCTCCGCCGATGGAGACGAGTACGCCGGCCGTTACGTCTAGGGCCGCTTCCAGGCCCCGGGCGACAGCCGTGACGGGCACGTGTTGCACCACATCTGGGATCCGCCAAACAAGATCATCGCCGAGCTCAGCGCTAACCGCTGCTGCGGCGCCTGCTTCATGGCGGCCGGAAATGATCACGATCCGAGAGCCGAGCACCCGGGCCTCGGATGCGACGTGTCCAAGACTTCCCACTCCGAACACGATCCGCACCGCGCGGTCCGGCAAGACGGGTGCTGAATAGGTGAACGGCCCTCCGTCAGCTCCTGGCAGACTCACCCGATATCGCCTCCGCCCTGAGCCTATCGGCTGGCCGTACCAGGGTGCTGCTGACGATCATCCGACCCGAGTGCGCGAGACTGGGGCACAAGGAGCCAGCATGAAGACCTTCGAGGAACTCCAGGCCAACCTCGGAGCGGTCTGGAGCTTGAACCGCCCGGGCAGCGCCGTGGACCACGTGGTGGTCGTGCTGCCCTCGTACAGCGTCGGCGAGACTCTGCTGTCGCACTACGCGACGCGGATCCCGGCCCTGGAGCACCGCTACCTCGTGACCTCGCTCATGCTGCACCGTATCGAGGGGTGCGAGCTGGTCTTCCTCACCTGCCAAGCGCCCGGAAGGCGAGTCCTCGACTACTACGCCTCGCTGGTGCCTCCGCACCATCGAGCCAGCACCAAGGCCCGGTTCCGGGTGACGGTCGTGCCGGACGACTCCCCTCGCCCCCTTGCGGAGAAGCTTTTGGATCGGCCTGATCTCACCGAGGCGTTGGCCGCGTCGTTGGCGGGTCGGCGGGCCTTTATCGAACCGTGGAACGTGACGCAACGCGAGGTCGAGCTGGCGGAACGGCTCCAGGTGCCGATTGATGGTACGCCGCCGAGCCTGTGGCATCTCGGGTTCAAGAGCTCCGGCCGACGGTTGTTCAGGGAGGCGGGCGTTCCGGTGCCGCCCGGCCGGGAGGACGTTCGCACCGTCGACCAGCTGGTCTCGGCTATCGCCGAGATACGGGAGCAGCGACCGGCTGCGACCGGTGTGGTTGTCAAGCACGACAACAGCGCTGCTGGGGATGGCAACGCCGTGATCCGATTTGACGAGCTCGACAGAGCCACCACGCCCGACGGGATCGCTGCGCGTGGACTGACGCTGCCCGACTGGTACCTGCGTGACCTCGCCTCCGGCGGTGCCGTCGAGGAACTCATTACCGGGAGCCGGTTCACCAGCCCTAGTGTCCAGATTGAGCTTTCGCCCTTCGGAGAGGTGCGGATACTCGCCACGCACGAACAAGTGCTCGGTGGTGACTCCAGCCAGGTGTACACCGGCTGCCGCTTCCCCGCCGATTCCGGCTACGCTCCGGAACTGGCACGCCACGGGCGGGCGATTGGCGAGCTCCTCGCCCGCCGAGGTGTGATCGGGCGTCTCAGCGTGGACTTTGCCGCAGTGCAGAACGACTCAGCTCAATGGCAGGTCTACGCGCTGGAGGTGAACCTCCGCAAAGGCGGGACGACGCATCCGTACGTCGTCCTCAGCCACCTGGTTCCCGGCCGCTACGACGCCGATGCCGCGGCGTGGCAGGCCGCGGACGGCACGCCCCGGTGGTACTGCGCAACCGATAATCTCATCGACGAGTCTTGGCTCGGCCTCGCACCAAGTGCCGTGATCGGGGCGGTTGCTGCGGCCGGGCTCCACTTTGATGCTCGAACCGGCACCGGAGTCGTCCTGCACATGTTGTCGTGCCTAGCCGTCGACGGACGGTTCGGCCTGACGGCCATTGGGCGTACGCCCGAGCAGGCGGCGGATCTCTACGAGCGGACCGGCAACGCCGTACATCGGCTTGCCAGGAAGGCTGGGCGGGCCCGCGCCTCCTGAATTTGCGGCCTGAGGTACCCGATCAGCCCAGCTACGCCGACTCCCTCTGTCAACATCCCACGCTGCGTGGGATCTTCGCGCTGTACATGGCGTGCATGCCATGTACAGCGCGAACAAGCTGGGTACGGCATTGGACATTTGGCCCTTAACGAGCTCCCCGAGGCGTCTGTCGGGCTTCACTCCCAGCAGCGGGCATCCTGGCCACGTGCGTATTCACCTCGACACGGATTTGGGTGGCGACCCAGATGACGCATGCGCGTTGGCGATGTTGCTCGGCTGGCGAGGCGTCGAGATCACCGGCATCACCACCGTGGCTGACCCCGGAGGGCGTCGCGCGGCCTACGTTTCGCATCTCTTACGCCTCCTTGGTCGCGACGACATCCCACTCGCCGCGGGGGCGGAAGCCTCCTCAACGACACTCGGGCGGGCGGATCCGGTCGATGATGAGCGACATTGGCCGTCGAACATCCTGGCTCGGCCGTCCCCGCCGGGTGCTGCACTGGACCTGCTGTGCCGCAGCCTCGACGTTGGGGCCACACTTGTCGCCATTGGTCCGTACACCAACCTGACGCTGCTTGAGATCACCCGCGTCGGCAGCCTGAGCAGGCAGCCGGTTGTTGTCATGGGCGGTTGGGTGGAGCCGCCGGCGCCCGGGCTCCCGCAATGGGGGCCGGAGAGGGACTTCAACGTGCAATGGGACACCCAGGCCGCCGCGGTAGTCGCGGCAAAGGCTCGGCTGACGTTGGTCACGCTCCCCGCAACGCTCAATGCGCACCTCCGCCGCGCGGACCTGCCCAGACTGCGGGCTGCTGGATCCCTGGGACAACTGCTTGCTCGACAAAGCGAGGCACACGGACAGGCGAATCAGATGGAGAGGCTAGGGCGCGAATACTCCGGGCTGCCGGACGACCTGCTGAATTTTCATTACGACCCCGTAGCTTGCGCTGTGGCGCTCGGCTGGTCGGGCGCAACCGTCGAGGAGATGCGGCTGCGACCGGTGCGGCAGGACGGCGTACTGTGCTTCCAGCCCCATCCCGAAGGCCGGTCGATGCGGGTTGTGGTTGACGTGGACGGCGCTACGTTCCGCGAAACGTGGCTGGCCGCAGTTGAGAATGCCGCACGCGACTCTTCATGATCATGAACTGGCCGGCCGCGCCCACCCGCCCGCAGGAACGCACGTACACGTTCGTTCCAGTCGCGATACACACGTTGCAACGAATGCAGAGTGATTGAAGCGAACGTGTACGTGCGTTTCTGGCAGGCAGATCGGCGCCTAGCTGATCATGCTCGCAAGACACTCTCGGTCAGTGGACTCACACGCTCCGCCAGGACCTCCTCCCAGGTACGGCGGCCGACAGCCCGTTCGGGAGCCAGGTTGGCGCCGGCCCGGAAGACGCGGGCAGCCTTGCCTGGTGTCCAGACAGGCAGCACCAGCCGGTGTTTGCCGCGGGCGTGCAGGTAGGTACCGATCAGCTCGGCCATCTCGTACACCCGCGGCCCGCCCAGGTCGCGCACAAGACCCGACGGCGTACCAAGTGCAAGCTCGACCAGCCGGTCTGCCACATCTGCAGCATCGATCGGCTGAAATCTCCACCCAGCCGGCGCCGCTATCACCGGCAGCTTGGCCATCTGCTGCACCAGCAGCAACATCGATTGCTGAAACTGGGTGGCGCGCAGCGTCGTCCACGGCAAGCCGGAATCGGCAACGATCAGTTCGGCAGCGAATTTGGATGCGAAGTAGCCGAACATGGCGCGATCGATCCGGCTGGTGACGGGGATCCTGTCGGCACCGACGACTGAGATGTAGATCAGATGCCGCGTCCCGTACCGCGAGGCGGCATTTACCAGATGCAGCGTTTTGTCCTCATCGCCCTTCCCGGAGCCCGCGAGATGCAAGATGATCTCGGTTCCTGCCACGGCGGCAGAGATCCCTTGGCCCGTGGCGAGGTCACCCGTGACAAACTCGATTCCTTCGGTGCTTTCGCGACTGCTCCGGCTCAGCACCCGAAGATCGAACCCGGCGTCTTGCAGCCGCGGGACGACGAGGCGTCCCAATGTGCCGGTGCCGCCGGTGATCAATGCCTTCATTTCGTTGCTCTCCTTGTTACATCTGTGCTCTATCGGGGGTCACTTGTTATGACACGTAGCGAAGGGACGATGTGACTGATGGACGACCAGGAATGGCTGGCGGACCGATTCGAGGAGCACCGCCCCCATCTGCGGGCCGTGGCCTACCGCATGCTCGGCTCACTCGCTGAAGCAGACGACGCCGTACAAAACACCTGGTTGCGGATCAGCGGGGCAGACACGAGAGAGGTGATAAATCTCGGCGGCTGGTTGACAACGATCACTGCCCGCGTATGTCTCAACATGCTCAGAACGCGGAACATTCGACGTGAGGAGTCGTTTGACGGCCACATTCCCGATCCCTTGATCAGTCCGGAGGAAGTGCCGCAGCCCGAGGACGAAGCAATCTTGGCCGACTCTGTCAGCCTCGCCCTCCTCGTCGTGCTCGATACCCTCTCACCGGCGGAGCGCCTCGCATTCGTGCTCCATGACATGTTCCAGATGCCCTTCTCCGAGATCGCGCCGATGATCGGTCGATCAGCGCCGGCTGCGCGTCAGCTGGCCAGCAGGGCAAGGCGGCGTGTCCTAGGCGCGGAAGTCCCGGCTCCCGATCCTGATCTTGCTCGGCAACGGGAGGTAGTGGACGCGTTCTTCCGGGCTTCACGTGGGGGCGATTTCGAAGCTCTCGTTGCATTGCTCCATCCAGACGTAGTCCTCCGCACTGACTACGGCACCAAACGCCCGGGCGCTCTGAAGGTGTTCCATGGCGCCCCGGCTGTTGCAAAGCAGGCACTCATCGGAGCCCTACCCGGTGCCGAGTTGCACCCTGCGCTGGTCAACGGCACAGCCGGAATGGTGATCACCGTGCATGGACGGCCTTATGCCGTCATCGGTTTCACGGTTGCCGACGGCAAGATCGCTGAGATCGACGCGATCGCAGATCCCGAGCGGGTCAAGAGGATCGCAGCGGCTGTTCTCGGCGAGTAACCGTTTTGGCCGCGAACCTCGGGGTAGGTGCTCAGGGATGACCAATCGGTCCGAGTTGAAGCGGAAGGAGGACCATGACCCGCAACCCTGAGTTTGGCAACGTCACCGGGACGAAGGATAAGGACTACGACATCATCTGGTTCACCGAAGTCTGCCTGAGCAATGTGCTGCGGTTGGAGACCTATATCGAGGACGCGGCGCTTGCCGGAGATGACGAACTCGCCGATTTCTTCCGCAGGGCGCAACACGAGAGCCGCAAAGGCGCTGAGGAGGGAAAGAAGTTACTGGCCAAGCGCCTTGTGGAGGTGTGAGCACAGGCCTTACATAACGAAAGGAGCTTCAATGGCAGTCACAAACTTTCAGGACTTCGATCTCGCCGATGCCGACCGCGAGTGGGATGGTGACGCGGCCGAGAAGCGAGTACGCAAGTGGGCCAACGCCGAAGACGAGCCGAACGAGAAGTATCGCGACGCGCATGTTTGGTACGACGCTGACAACAAGGACAACTTCACCGCCTACAAGCTGCTCATCTGCGATGTCGTCGACTCGAAACTGGTCGTCGTGCCACGAGCCGTCATGGCTGCTGGCGGGATCATGCAGGGCGCTCGCGGCGGCGTCGACATCCCCGAGAAGGATGTGGACCGCGTGAAGAGTCACCTCGCGAAGTACTACAGCAAGATGGAGCGCACGCCTCCCTGGGAAGACTGACGCCGAGAGCTCAGCCAGTCGTTGTCACGGACAAGCCGGCGGCCGCGAGGCCGCCTAGCCCGTGGTCGACCGGTAGCGGTGTCCAGGGATGTCGTGCCCGCGGCAGTTGATCAAATACCCGGCCGTACCGCCCAAGGGTGCCGATGTCATGGGGAAAGCGTCCGGCGTCGAGCCCATCAAAGTGTGCGACCGCACCATGGCGGCGGATCACCGCCTCGAACTCTTCGGGCGTGGCGATCCCTGGCGACCGGGTTCCGTGCTGGAACAAGAACATGTTCACGTTCTGGTACGGCTCCGCGGCTTCGAGATATGCATCCAGTGACTGCAACGCCGGCTGCACCGCAAAATGGATCCAGAACGGGACGGCGGCGGCGCAGATGGTCTGCCACGGGTCCCCGAGAATGAAACACGGCACGACGAGGCGACTTGCCGGCTCGTCCCGAGCGCGATACCAGTCACGCAGGACGGTCGCAACCGCCGCCGCTGGTGCCTGCGGCCCGTCGTAGAGGACTTCGGCATAGCGAAGTCCGCGCCGATCACACCAAGCCTGCACATCATCACGAAAATATGGGTCGAGTCCCCATTCGGATTCGGCCGCATTGTGGTCAGGCATCGGCGTATGCGGTCGCGACAGATATCCGTCAGGGGGTGTGCCGCCGCGGCCGCCCGCTTGGAAGACATGACGGGGGCCGACGCGGGTCACCGGCCAGCTGGAATGATCATGAAGCACGACTACCGTTCCGTCGGGAGCCAGTTGGCTCTCCAGCAATGCCGCGTACGCCTCGGGCAGCCGGCGCCATTTGACGCGGAAGTAGCTCATCCGCTCCGCCATCAGGACGTCCTGCAACTGGTCGTGCATGTGATGCAGCACAATGTCGGGATTTCGGTCCAATAGCGCCGACGCAACCGACCGACCAAACTCCATAGCCTGGTCCGGGCGATCGGTGTCGCCGACCCGAGCCACTGGCACCAGCACGGTGTTGGGCAGCCACGGCGCCTGCATTGCGGCGGCGAGATGGATGAACGCGCCATTGCTCGAGCCGAGAAATATCGCCGAATAGCGCCGTTTCGGATAGCGCTGCGCAAACGAGGCAGCGACGGCTGCCAAGTCCACGTCACCCAATCGGCGCGGACTGATACCTTCCGAGGCCCCGATTCGGGTGTAGATGCCGCGCAACACTGGCCAGGGCATCCGGCCCGCCGCCCGTACCGCAAGCCCTGCCAGAGCCGTGCTCCCGAGATTGGGAAACGGCTGGCCGTTGAGGGCGGCAACGGTAGCCGCATGCAACACGCTCGCCGAATCTAAGGAGGCGACCACCTGCTTCGGATCGAGATCGCTCACAGCGCCAGCCTGTCAGGCGTTGTGCGCGCTCGCCCGGGTCGGGCTCAAGGAAGGCCAGAAACGGACGTACACGTGCGTTCCTGATGCGATGCGATACACACTCTGCAACGTGTGCAGAGCGTATGCAACGAACGTGCACGTGCGTTTCATACAGGGAGCAAGGGAGTGCCGCTCAGCAACTGGTTGATGAACCGCAGGAACCTGGCCGAATCGTCCTTGGGCCAGGAGTGGCTGACCCCGGGCATCAGCACCAGTTCGGCACCGTTGGTCTGTGCTAGCCAGGCGGCGTACGCGTGTGTGGTGAGTGGATCGTACTCGGCGTGGATGATCGTCACGTCCGCCCGCACGTTCGGCAGGATGTCCTCAATGTGCAGCGATATGGCTGACGCGAACCCGCGGATGATTCGTAGCAGGCCGGCGCGGGACCAGTCCGGAACGTGGCTGAAGAATGCCGCCTTGTCGTGCGGATCGCCCCTGACGAAGACTGAGGCCTGCTTGATCATCGAGCGGTACGCCGGATCGATAGTTGGGCTGACCAGCACCAAGTACTTGATCAAGTCGGTCAGCGACGCAGCTACAGTGACTGCCTGGGTGCCAACCGACAGACCGACCAGCACGTCCACCGGAGCGCCTTCGCGATCAATGTCCGACGCCAGCCTGCGGCCGTAGCGCTCCAGATCGTGATCAACACCGCGCCAGGCAGGCGGCTCCAGCAATTTGGCGTCATGGCCGTTGTCCTGCAGATGCTCCACGGGCGGTTCCGCGTACGCGTGCACCGCCAGTCCGGGTACCACGATCACGTGTGACATACCGGCGACCTTCCAGATCTTGATTGACCGAGGCGGCCCTCAAGCGTGTGTTGTCGTTGTCGGCTGCCCGGAGCCCTCATCCACACCTTCATCGGGAAGCAGGCTCTTCTGGTCAAGCACGTACAACAAAACGAAGGCGGGCACGATCAACAGCGCCGCGAGACCGGCCGCGAAAAGCACTGCCGTGATCGTTCCGGGCGGCGCTGCCGCCTGCGATACCGTCAGCGACTCGGGAAGAATGTAGTCCCACTGGGCTACGCCCCAGCCGAGGACGAGCGCCCCCGCAGCGACCACTGCCGCCACCCGTCCTCCTGGATGCGGCCGACCCCGCAGCAGCACCAGCGCGGCGAGGCCGGCGAGCACCGAGGCCACAACCAGAGGCAGGGCCCGCGAGGTGAGTCCGTCGAAGAGGTAGCTGGCATCGCTGCGCGCCACGAAAAGACCGACGACGGCGACGACTCCGGCCGCCACCCCCGCTGCGACGGCGCGGATGCGGAAGTAGGTGACCATCACCTCGTCGGAGAGCCGTCCGGCGTCCCAGGTGAGAAGGACGGCAGCCACGTACGCCGTCACAGCCACGGCCAGCAAACCTGCCCAGATCGACGTCGGGTTGACCCAGCTGCTCCACGGATCGCCGGCCTGACCGCCAGCTGGCACCCGCGCCGAGGCGATCCCTCCCGCGACGGCGCCGAAACAGTACGGCACCAGGACCGAGGAGACCGCGAAGGTGGCTCCGAAGGCGCGCTGGTCACGGATTCGAGACACCGCCTTGCGAAAAGCAAAACTGGCACCACGCAGCACGATGCCGAGCGCGGCGAGCGTAAGGGGTACAAACATCGTCAAGGTGATCGACGCGTACGCGTCCGGGAAGCACGTCCACAAGACCACGAAAGAGAAGATCAACCAGACGTGGTTTGCTTCCCACACCGGACCGATGGAGTGATCGATGATTTCGCGGGGCCGTTTTCCGCGCCTAGTGCCTCCCGCGGTGAGATCCCAGAAGCCCGCGCCGAAGTCGGCTCCCCCGAAGATGGCATACAGCGTGACGGCGGCGAACAGGATGATCGCAGCAGCGGTATCCATCCGGCCCTCCTAACGTCGACCGGCTGTTTCGCGCGGCCCGTACGGGACGGCCGTCTCCTCGAGTGCGGGCTGAACTCGGCCGCGGCGACTCATGCCGCGTAACACGAGGATCAGAGTGGTGCCCAACCCCGCGTACAAGAGCGCGACCGCGATGAAGGTAATCCAGACACCCTCATTGGTAGTGGCGGCGTCTGCGACCTTCATCTTGTTGTAGAC
>JBKPAB010000101.1:0-15805 GCA_046726195.1 Actinomycetota bacterium | reverse complement strand
TCTGTCACCCACGGCTCCAGAGTTGCCATTAGCAGGCGCGGTCTTGATTGCCTGAGAGGTTCCGGGGATGTTGCCCCTTCGGCGTCACCGACTCGATCTTGAGGTAGTGAACTCTCCCGCGCCGCCGTTCCAGCAGGCCCAGATTACCCCCAAGGGGCCGACGATTTGTCGTTAAACCTCAACGACAGTGATCAGGCCTTCAAGGCCGCGAAAGTCATCGGCATTGCGGGTCACCAGCGGAAGCGCTTCGGCGAGAGCGGTCGCGGCGATCAGGAGGTCAGCAAATCGACGCCTCGACTGTCGGCGCTGCTCAACCAAGGCGGCGTACACCCGGCCATAGGCCCGCGCGGCTTCGATGTCGAAAGGCATCGGGTCGAAGGTGGCCTCAGTTCGCTGCAATCGATCTTGCCGGCGGGCGCGCTCAGACGCATCCGTCGTCGCCCACGGGCCAGCCGAAAGCTCGGCCATCGTCACGGTGGAGATAGCCACTTCGTGTGGAAGCTGGTCAGCATCCAGCCGATCTAGATCCACGATCACCGATGTGTCGAGCAATCCTCGAGCCAGCCGATCAGGCACGGTCGGGAATTGCTTGATCGATGAGCTCATCGAGATCGCGCCTGAGCGCTGGAGCATCCACGCGGGGTGCGTCGCGGAAGACGTCAATCACCGTGCCGGCCGCCACGAAGCGATGACGCCGCAGCGGCCGCAGCTCTCCTACCGGGGTTCCGTTGCGAGTGATCACGAAAGAGTTGCCCTCATCCAGCGCGCGCATGATCCGAGCGCTGTCATTGCGGAGTTCACGCTGGGAAATCTGCTCGCTCATACGGAGCACTGTAGCACCATGTGCTACACATGTCTGTCTAAAACTCAACAGCTCAAACGGTGGCGCGTGCGCGACGACGCTGAGAGAGCTCGTCATGGGACTGACTTGGTTCGCCTGCCTCGGCGCGCTCGGCAGGCAGCTCAGAGAGTGTTCCTTCTATGTCGCGCCAGACGCCGCCTAGAGCGATGCCAAAGACCCCCTGGCCGCCACGCAACAGGTCGATTACCTCGTCGTCGGAGGTGCATTCGAAGACTGACACCCCGTCGCTCATCAGTGTGACTTGAGTCAGGTCCTGAACACCGCGTGCCCGCAAATGCTCAACGGCGGTACGGATCTGTTGCAGGGAAATCCCGGCATCGATCAACCGCTTGATTACTTTCAAGATCAGGATGTCGCGGAAGCTGTACAAGCGCTGAGAACCGGATCCAGTTGCACTCCGTACCTCCGGGACGACCAGTCCGGTCCGCGCCCAGTAGTCCAGCTGCCGGTACGTAATGCCGGCAGCGCTGCAGGCAACAGGTCCTCGGAAACCCAGGTCGCTCGGCAACGGGGAGAAGTCGCCGTCGAACAGCAGCCCCTGCGCCTCAGCCGCCGCGGGATCTGGCGAGTCGGCCGGTCTGGCTGTTGCCTCGGTGCTATTCACGATTGCCTCCGATTTCACATTCGAACTGCTGCGATGGGAAGAGGGAACTCTGTTGAGTTCCCTGCGCGTAATTCCACGGACGACATTACATTCTGAACGCTACGACGGGCGCAGTACCGGGTCAAACGACCACGCGGCTGATGCCAGGACTAGTTGCAGACTAGGACTTTGGCTCCTCGCCGGTGACGAAGTCGTCGGGATTGACCTGATCGAGAAACTCCCGGAACTTCTCCACTTCGTCATCTTCTGCTTCCGGGATCTCGATGCCGGCCTCATCGAGCACATCCTCGGCACAGTAGATGTCCGAGCCGACTCGCAGTGCGAGAGCGATCGCATCGGAGGGCCGCGAACTGATTTCAATGCCGTCAACCAGCAGCACGGCGTAAAAAGTGCCACCTTCGAGTTCGGTGATGTGCACCTCCGTCAGCCGGTGGCCCAAAGTCGTGAGGGTGTCGACCATCAGATCATGTGTGAGCGGCCTGGGCGGGACGATCCCCTCCTGCGCATTAGCAATCGCTGCCGCCTCGGCGGCGCCAATCCAGATGGGTAGGTAGCGAGTCCCACCCACCTCGCGCAACAACACCATCGGCGCATTCGATGGCATCTCGACCCGGACACCCACCACATCGAGCTCGCGCATGCGACAACACTACTTCGCGAGCAGCTAGCTACAAGATCAACCCCACGTCCGCGGCATGGCGCGTCGCACCGCACGACACTAGATGTTGCGCTCCATAGCGGTGCGCACCAGGGCCGCATGGAAACTGATCACCAGCTGAGTGACGTCGCCGGGAACATCCCGATTTCCCCCGACGCGCCGCACGTAGGGCGCGATTGCCTGTTCCACAAGTCCGACCTCTCGCTCGGCCGACAACTTGAATGCCCGTAGGTGTCTTCCGTCGATTCCGTACTCGGCCAGCCGTCGGGCAGCAATGGCGAGAGTAAGGGCGTCCCGGCCATAGTGTGCGGTACCACGGCGGGTGAGCACGATCTGGTTTCGCTCGAGTTCGCTAAGTGCATTCTCTGTCAGGCCGCTTGCGTCCAGAAGTTCCTGGCGGGTAAGCCTGAGTGGCTGTTTCGCGGTGGCTGCGGCGGGATTTGGATTTTGGCCGCTGCTCCATGAGCCTCCGGTAAGCGGCGCGCCCGGACCGCTCAAACTGAGCGGAGTCTGGCCCCGGTCGATCTGCTCCAGATGCTCTCGGATGACCTTCAAAGGTAGGTAATGCTCGCGCTGGATCGCCAACACGTACCGCAGCCGCTCCACGTCACTTTCGGTGTATCGGCGATACCCCGAGGGCGCCCGCTGCGGAGTGATCAAACCCTCGGCCTCTAGGAATCTGATCTTGGAAATCGAGATCTCTGGGAATTCGGTACGCAAGACGGCCATGACCTGGCCAATGCTGCGGGTCGGCATGGCGTGTGGGCTAATCCTGAGCCCGATTGCTCCCGTAATAGACCAGGCGGAACTTCCCGATCTGTACCTCGTCACCATTCTTGAGCAGGCACTCTTCGACAAGGTCCCGATTGACGTACGTGCCGTTGAGGCTGCCCATGTCCTTGACCACAGTTCCCTCAGGCGTACGGGTGAATTCGGCGTGACGGCGGGACACAGAGATGTCGTCGAGGAAGATGTCGGACTCCTGATGCCGTCCAGCGGTCACCAGATCGGTGTCCAGCAGAAACCGGCTGCCAGCGTTCGCACCGCGCTGGACGATCAGCAACGCTGAGCCGTGCGGCAAGGCATTGACGGCGGCCTCATCCTCAGCCGTCAGCGACTCTGTGTCACGCTCCTCAACCATCGCGGGCATCGCCTTGGTCGTGTCGCCGGTCGGCACCTTCTCGGGGGTGGCGGCTCGGGCTGCACCAGGAACCAGCGCCGAGCCACATTGGCCGCAGAAGTTACTCCCCTCTGGGTTCTCATGTCCACAGTTGGTACAGAACGGCATTAATTCGGCTTTCGTGTACAGCCCCGAAAGGCTCGAGGCGTGATGGAGAGTTTAGGTCCAAACGTAAGCCGGCGCCTAAGAATGAGCTGCGAGCGTCGGGAAATCGCGCGCCGCCGCACGGAGGAGGAGCGAGCAGAGGCGCTGTTTCCTCAGCGAGTGACGACGACGGCGGCGGATTGCGCGATGCGCGAGCAGCTCCCAAAAGGGGTCAGCCAGCCACCTGCTCGGCGTAGGAATCGGCATCCAGGAGGTCGTCCAGGTCGGCGGACTCGTCCAGCTCGACCTCGAAAAGCCATCCATCCCCATACGGATCGGTGTTGATTGTCTCGGGGTGCCGCTCCAGCACGGAGTTGACCGCTGTAATCACGCCCGGCACCGGGCAGAAGATGTCCGAGACACTCTTGGTGGATTCCAGCTCCCCGCAAGCATCGCCGGCGGCTACGGTGTCCCCGACCTCGGGCAACGAGACAAACACGATGTCCCCAAGCTGCTCAGCCGCGTACTCGGTGATGCCCACCCGGACTTTGTGGCTGTTCCCGCTGCGAACCCATTCGTGCTCGGTCGAGTACTTCAGATCTTCGGGATAATCCGACATTTCGCTCCTCAAGAATCACACGTCACCGAGGGGTTGGCAGCGCGGCGGCGGGGCGAGCGTACTGATTCTCTCCTCCCGCGTGCAAGGATTCGATCACGAGCCGCTTCTCCCGCTCAATCTGCACCTGTCCAGCGATTGTCGGACCTGTGATCTCAGACACGATGCCGCCTCGAAACTGCGCCGCCTCCTCGAGATTGTGAGGATCCCCGATGACCTCGAACGTGATCGGGCGGCTCACCGGTTTGCCGTCGATGACCAGACCCCGTGCATCGGAGCCGAACCAGGTCGACCCAACAATGCGGATCGTGTTGTTTACTTCGATCACCTCGGCACCGGCATCGCGCATTTCCTCGACGGCATCGAGGAGGACCCCAGCATCCACAGCTGCCCGAGGATCGGCAATCCGCATCCGTATCCCCGGCCCGACAGCGGGTGCCGTGCCAGCCAGAATCGAGAGCTCGGATAAGTGCTCCTCTGCCTGCTCCCGGGCTACCCGCTGCGTATCCGCACCTGACTGGAGATTGCTCCTGGTCTCTTCGAGTTGCGCGATTTCACCCTCGAGCCGTCTGGATTCCGCGCTCAGTCCATCCAGGAGCTGAATCAGGTCCTCACGGCGTGCCGAGGCGTAGGTGTCATCTCCGGCGTTGATACGGATCTGCATCGCCCCAGCAGCGCCGACAACAAACAAGATGATGGCGGCGAGGACCTGCCCGCGACCCGGACGCAACAGCGCTGCGCGTATCCGGGCGCGCCCGCTTCGGGTGTTATCTGGGGTGTCCTCGCCTCGGTTCGCCGGCAGCGGCGGAACTCGCCCCGCGTCGCCGGCCGCCACCGCAGAGTCGTGCTCCCCAGCCAGCCGTCGCTGGCTGCGCCGAAGCGATGTGATGCGCCGAGACATCGCGCCGCGCGATTGAGCGCGAAATCGCCGGTGTCGCGGTGACGGCTCATGCTTCCGCGGATCGACACCTGCTTGATCAGGCATGGAACAGCGCCCGTCTGATCGCAGCAGCATTGGTGAAGATGCGGATGCCGAGGACGACGACAACCGCGGTTGCCAGTTGTGAGCCGACGCCAATCTGGTCACCGACGTAGACGATCGCGGCGGCGATCAACACGTTGGAGATGAACGAGACGACGAACACCCGATCAGTGAATGTGCCTTCCAGATAAGCCCGGAACGCGCCAAAGATGGCGTCCATCGCGGCGACTATCGCGATCGGTAGGTAGGGCTGGAGGACCTGCGGGATCGACGGCTCCACGACAAGGCCGAGCACGATCCCGGCGAGTAGGCCGACAAGCGGGATCATGAGGCCGCCCTCCCCGCATGACGGAGCACAATGCCAGGATCGGCTGCCAGATAGAGCTCCTTCACGTCACTGATCTCGTATCTCATTCGCCGGTTCTGGGCCAGGTCATTCCACCACGCGCCTGCCGAAGACTCAACATAGCGAGCCTGGAGGGTATGCGGATCTCCGATTGCTTCGATGCGGTAGGGGCGGGTCAGCGAGCGATAGTCGACGGTAATGGCGTCACCAGCACTGCGGATGGCGGTCAGACTTGACAGTCGATGCCCATTGATCGAGATGGCCTCCGCGCCTGCCTCCCAAAGCCCGTTAGCCAGCACCTGGAGATCGATGTCGAGTACCCGATCACGGGCGTCAGCAGCGGCCGACGACGAGTCATCCACGACGATCAGCACTCCGGGCCCAGTTACCGCGACATAGCCCACCACCGGGTCCAGCGTGTTGATCTGGGTCTCTATCGTGGGCGCGGCTTCATCTCCGCCGAGCGCGGCGGCGCGTAGTGTCGCGATCTCCTGCGTCAGCAGATTGACCCGGCCGCGTAGCTGATCTTGCTCTCTCTCGGCGGCCGGTACGCGACTGATCAACTCCGTTCGCTCCGACTGCAGCGCAGGCGCTTCCCGGGTGGTCTGCAGCGCAGCCACAGAGAAGAGAACGCCGATGATCAACGCCAAGACGGCAAGCGTCCACCGTCCTCGGGCTGGATCGGTTCCTCGCGCCGCCGCGAGCGCATAGTCGGGATCGACAGGCTGTCGGATGATCTGGTTCAGCAGGTCCATGCTGGCGTCCGGCGCCCGGTTGCGCGATGGCATCGGCCGCGAGGTCGTTGAACTTGTGGCCTGGCTGCGACGCGCCCGGCGCCGGACGTTTGTCAGCGTCATCCGGTTGTGCCCCCGATGTTTCCAGGCCTAGCCGGTTATGGCGCGGCGCCGGCGGTTATTGATCGGCGGCATGGTGCGGAGCAGGTTGACAGTTTGTGCCACGTAGAGGCCTCCGGCGTACCAGTACAAGACGGTGCCCCAAATGGCGAACGCCCATCCCAACACCCAGGCGAGCTGCAACCAGCCCTGCTCCCCGGAGCCGAGCAGTACCAGTGGGAACGCGTATAGCAGGCAGAAGGTGGCGACCTTACCCAGGAAGTGCACAGGTAGCGATGAGAATCCCCTGGTCTTGAGGACGGGTACTCCGACCGCAACGATGACATCTCGACCCACCACGATCACAACCAGCCACCACGGGACGACTTCTCGTAATGCCAGTCCGATCAGGACCGAGAGGATGTAAAGGCGATCGGCGATCGGATCCAACATCTGCCCAAGCCTGGATGTCTGATGCCATGCCCGCGCCAGGTAGCCGTCCAGCCAGTCGGTGAAGCCACCAAGCGCCAGAACGAGTACCGCCAGACCATCTGCTTGAGGTCCCAGGATCAGCCAAAGTACGAGAGGGACGCCGGCCAGCCGCAGCATGCTCAGCACATTGGGCAACGTCCATACGCGATCGGTGTCGTACGTCTGCGCGCCCTGCGGCGCCGTTGAAGAATCCACCGACAATCCGGTGGTGGTGGCGATCGGCGGTGTTACAGGATTCTGCGGTACGCCGGCGGTCGAGGCCTGCCGCTCGCTACCTGTCACGGGCCCAGCCTAGTTCGGGGGGCTCGGCCGGGTAGACGGCTGGGCAGACGGACCACGGAGGCGAATCCGGCGGGCCAACCGTCCGAGTGCAAATCGAATCCGCCATTTCGAACGGACGTGGTTCTGCCGCACGCCTAGCGAGCCGCAGGATTCGTATGGGGTATCGGCGACGTAGCGAAAGCGCGGTGGCCACAGCATCGTTGTGTAACCGGCGACAGATGCTGGCTCGGGTGCGCTCGGCGTCAAGCCTGCTGGCGGTTTTTGGGAGCATCGAGCCGATCGCGTCGAGAAGCTGGCTAAGGTCGCTCTCGGCTCGCTCGCGGTCGTGACGTGACAAGTTAGGCACGAGGGCGGTCGCCGCGGCATCAGAGACGAGCAGAGCCGTGGCCGGATCAATGCCGGGCAGCAGAACGAGTTCAAGGGCCCGCTCGGCACGCCGCGCCAAAGCGGCATCGAGCACGGCCCACGCCCGTTCGGCGCGGGCGTACGCGCGGTCGACCCGGATCGCCAGCCAGGCAATCCACCAGCCCAAGGTCAGGCCGGTGATGATCATCAGTGTGATGATCTCCACGGCGCTCACCGGACACCAATCGCAGTAGATCGACGAGGCGCTGCGGACAGCGCCGCGCGGTAGACAGAAAGCATGGTTGTGCCGACACGCGACCAGTCGTAACGCCGTGCCGCCTGTTGCGCCCTCGCGGCGCGCAGCGGATCCGGACGCTCCAAGACGTCGAGAACCGTACTGGCGAGGGCTTCGCAGTCCCCTGTGGGAAAGAGGTCGCCGAGTCTGCCCTCGTCGTGCGGGGCACCGAGCAGGTCGACAAACGCCGGCAGCTCGGAGGCGACGATCGGAACCCCACTTGCCATCGCCTCGAGGACCACGATGCCGAAGCTTTCCCGGGCAAGGTGGGGGGCGACGAAGACATCGGCGGAACTCAGCAGCGCGATCTTGGTCTCATTATCGATCGTGCCGAGCCTGCGGCACCATTGCGGTAGCTGCCGACTCCCTTGTCCGGCGACGATCACCTCAAGGTCAGGGTGAAGCTTCTTGATCAGCGGGACGGCGGCCAGCAGCACGTCGAGGCCCTTGCGCGGCTCGTCCAGCCGTCCCAGAAAAACAAGCCTCGGATGATCAGATTGCTTACCCAGGCTCGTTGCCCGGCGGTGCGCGAAGGCCTCGAAGTCGATTCCGTTCGGAATGACCAGAGCATCTCGCCCCAAGTGCTGGATGACGACACTACGGGCTGCCTCCGACACAGCGATGCCCGCGTCGATCTTCTCTATTGCAGCGCGCAAGACTCCACCGGCCAGTTGCAGCGAGCGCGAGCGCGGGGTCGCGGCATGAAATGTGGCCACCACTGGCTGTTCTGCAGCCCACAGGGCCAGTAACGAGATGCTCGGCGTGATGGGTTCGTGGATGTGGAGCACGTCGAATTTGCCTTTGCGCAGCCAGCGGCGTACCCGGGCCGCGCTCAACGGTCCGAAATTCACCCTGGCTACAGACCCGTTGTAGCGGATGGGCATGGTCGCGCCGACGCTTGCAAACTCCGCGTCATCGAGCGCTGAGACTGCCGGGCCGAGCTCGCCCGGAGCCAGCACACAGGGTTGATGCCCGGCCTCACGCAGGTAACGCGCGAGGCCGATCACATGAGTCTGGACGCCGCCTGCCACATCGAATGAGTAAGGGCAAACCAGTCCGACGCGCAGCGAATCCCGCCGGCCGGTCATCGACGATCCTCATCAGGCATCGGTTTGCTCAAGAAGAACGGCTGCATCATGTGCCAGTCCGCTGGCTGCTTGGCGATGGTCTCAGCAAAGAAGTCGGCAACCTCCTGCATCATGGCGACCAGGCCATCACGGCCTGGGCGCGGCGCGATCCTGTCTCCGATGACGATTGCCATACCACGATTGGTGAACTGGCAAACCGCCGGGAGCAGGGCGGCTCCGGTACGCCGGGCGACGATCGCCGGGCCGGCCGGCATGGTGATCGGTTGTCCACGCCAGTTCACAGGCACACCGGTTCCCGTCAGGTCTCGATCTGCTAGCAAGCACACCACACGTCGCTGATGGATCGCCTCGCAGAGCTCGGGCAGCACGTCAGGGTCGCGGTGGGAGAGCACCTGCATGCCGAGGCGCTCCCGAAAGGCCACGAAATCTGCAAATTCTGGATCCGGCAATTGCTCGGCAACCGTGGTCACCGGCATGCCGGTCACGCAGGCCCAGGCGCCCGCCAGATCCCAGTTCCCGCTGTGTGGCAACGCCACCACAGCGCCGGCCGCTGCGTGCGCCTCGCGCACCGCCGGCTCATTGACCACGGACATGCGCTGCCGGATCTCGGCCTCGGACCAAGTAGGCAAGGCGAGCACCTCATAAACGCTGCGCAGGTAAGAGCTCAGGGCGGCTCGCATTAAGTCGTTGCCCACCGGCGCTCCGGTTGCGCGGGACAGGTTGTCATGCAATGTGCGTACATGTGCGCCGTTATGCCATAGGGCCACCCTGCTAGCGGCCGAGATGATCACCGAAGTAAGCCAGTCCGGCAGCCGAGCGGCAACCCGCCAGCCCAGGCGGTAAATCCGCCGCAACAGCCAATTCCGCAGCAGGTCGCGCCGGGTCGGCACGGGTTCGGCCACCGTTTCAGGCCGATTGAGCATCAGCGGCCTTGGCCTGCCTGCGGACCTGGGCAATGCGCTGCAAGACGGTGATCATGCTTGTCACGGCTAAGGCCGCCACGGCGATGTTCAGCACGTACGGGACCCCGAGCCCGGCGAAGAATGCTCCGATGAGGATGATCACTAGCCGGTCCGCACGCGCTGCCAGCCCACCCGTGCACTCGAATCCGAGACTCTCGGCGCGAGCCTTCACATACGAGGTCCACTGCCCGAAGACCAGGCCAGCAAGAGCGATGCCGGCCCACAACGTCGAATCCTGCCGATACACGAAGTAGAGCAGGATGCCACCGAAGACCGCAGCATCCCCGAGACGGTCAGAGGTGGAGTCGAGGAAGGCACCCCAATTGCTGGTCTTGCCGGTGATCTTGGCCATCAGGCCGTCGATCATGTCGGAAATGACAAAGATCGTCACCACCAGCACGCCTTGCCATAGCCAGCCTTGGGGGAAGCAGATGAGCGCGCCCAACACCACACCGAGGGTGCCGACAATAGTGACGACATCGGGTGAGACCCCAAGCCGGACCAGCAGCCGGGCGATCGGGCCGAGCACAGCGGCGGACCAGCCGCGAAAGCGTTCCAGCATCAGCGATCGCCTGCGGCGGCGTAGGAGTCCCAGCTGCTGCGTACGATCTCCCAAGTCTGATCAAGTAGCTGCGGCAGGGCCTTGGTCTGCCCGACAACGGGAAGGAAGTTCGCGTCACCCGACCACCGCGGCACGACGTGTTGGTGCAGGTGGGCGGCGATTCCGGCACCCGCCACAGCACCCTGGTTGATGCCGAGGTTGAAGCCGTGCGGGGCACTTGCCGCCCGTAGCACGCTCATGGCGTCCTGGGTCAATATGCCGAGAGCGAGTAGCTCATCGCTGTCCAGTTCGGTGAGATCGGCAACGTGGCGGTTCGGGCAGATCAGCAAGTGGCCAGGTGAATAGGGATAGAGGTTGAGCACCGCGTAGGCCAGATCGCTGCGATGCACGATCAGTCCTATCCGGTCCTCCCTGGACTGCACAGCGCAGAACGGACACTCCTGCGCATCGGAGCTGGCGGGCTTGTTCTCGCCCTGGATGTAGATCATGCGGTGCGGGGTCCACAGCCGCTCGAATCCGTCGGGAGTGCCGGGATGAGCGGTGGAATCCTCAGTCATTGTCAGACCTGGCGGCGCGCCGCGATGTCGCCTGTGATCTCACTGATCGCCGCATCGAGGGGTACACCATTGTTCTGCCGGCGGTCGCGATAGCGGAACGAGATGGCGTTTGCGGAGGCGTCCTCGCCGCCTGCAATCAAGATGTACGGCACCTTGACCCGTTCGGCGTTACGGATCTTCTTCTGCATCCGATCATCGGAGGTGTCCACCTCGACCCGCACTCCCGCTGCCCGCAGCCGATCGGCGACGCCCAGCAGGTATTCATTGTGCTCCGCCGCTACGGGAATGCAGATCACCTGGACTGGCGCTAACCAGGGTGGGAACGCGCCTGCGTAGTGCTCGACCAAAACACCGATGAACCGCTCCACCGAGCCGAACAGTGCGCGGTGGATCATCACTGGCCGCTGCCGGGTGCCATCACGGGCGGTGATCTCCAGGTCGAAGCGGTCCGGCAACATCAGGTCAACTTGGATCGTGGACATCTGCCAGGTGCGCCCGATGGCGTCGCGAGCCTGGACCGAGATCTTGGGCGCGTAGAAGGCGGCACCACCCGGGTCGAGCTGGAGGTCCAGTCCGGATATCTCCGCAGCCTGGCGGAGCGCGTCAGTCGCCCTCTCCCAATCTTCCTCCAGGCCGATCGACTTCTCCGGGTCGCGGGTGGACAGCTCGAGGTAAAAGTCGGTGAGCCCGAAGTCGCTGAGCAGGTCGAGCACGAATTGCAGTAATGAGATCAGCTCATCCTGCATCTGGTCGACGGTGCAGTAGATGTGAGCGTCGTCCTGGGTCATGCCCCGAACCCTGGTGAGGCCATGCACGACGCCGGAGAGCTCGTATCGATAGACGGCCCCGAACTCGAATAGTCGCAACGGCAGCTCGCGATATGAACGTCCCCTGGACCGGAAGATCAGGCAATGCATCGGGCAGTTCATGGGCTTCAGGTAGTAGTCCTGCCCCCGATGCTTCAGACTGCCATCCTCGTGCCGCTGCTCGTCGACGTGCATGGGCGGATACATCAAGTCGGCATAGAAGCCAAGGTGCCCGGAGATGTTGAACAGCTCGGCTTTGCTGATGTGTGGCGTATTCACGAACTCGTAGCCGGCTTCGACGTGACGTTGCCGGGAGTAGTCCTCCATGATCTTCCGCAGCAGCCCACCCTTGGGGTGAAAGACCGCAAGGCCAGAGCCAATCTCGTCCGGAAAGGAATACAGGTCGAGCTCGACGCCCAACTTGCGGTGGTCCCGCTTGGCAGCCTCTTCGAGCCGAGTCTGGTAGGCCCTGAGCTCTTCCCGGCTCGGCCAGGCGGTGCCATATAGCCGCTGGAGCTGGGCGTTGCGCTGGTCGCCGCGCCAGTAGGCCCCTGAGTTTCGCGTCAGCGCAAACGCCGGAATATAACCCGTGTGCGGCACATGTGGGCCGCGGCACAAGTCCTTCCAGGCAACCGAGTCGTCGCGTCGCAGGTTGTCGTAGATCGTCAGTTCACCCGCACCCACCTCGGCGCTTGCTCCTTCGTCGGAGGCGGCGGAGGCCTTGTCTGTGATCAACTCCAGCTTGTACGGCTCGGCGGCCAGCTCGGCGCGTGCCTCCTCATCAGTCACCGCACGGCGTCGGAAGCGCTGTCGCTCCTTGATGATCTTGGTCATTGCCTTCTCGATCTCGCGAAGATCATCAGGAGTGAACGGCGCTGCCACATCGAAGTCGTAGTAGAAACCGTCGGTGATCGGCGGGCCGATGCCGAGCTTGGCTTCCGGATCCAACGACTGGACGGCCTGCGCGGCAACGTGGGCGGTGGAATGCCGCAAGATGTTGAGCCCATCCGGGCTTCCGATCGAGACTGGCTCGACAAGTGCACCGTCTGGCAGCGTCCGATTGAGGTCGCGCAGCTCGCCGTTAACTCGCACGGCGACGATGGTGCGATCATCACCGAAGAAATCGAGTCCAGTTGCGGTCGTGTCCGTCACTCGCTGCTGGCTGGCGCCGTCTGCTGCGATGGTGATGGACATGGTGGACACGACTCGCTCCTTTCTCGATATCGCCGGGCTGGGCCTAAACCCCGGGTAAGCCTAGACCTCTCGCTCCGAAGGCTCGATGCGTTTGCCCCGACGTCCAGCGCCGCCGATGTCAGCTGGCTCAGGTCGACGGCTCGATCTGTTCAACACGGCGAGCCAACTGCGCCAGTTCGACGCGGCTGAAGGTGTGTGTCTTTCGCAGCAGGTTGGAAACATGGGAGGACACGGTCTTCTCGCTGATCACGAGCGTGTTGGCGATCTAGGCGTACGTCGACCCAGTGACGATATATCCGAGAATCTCATGCTCTCGGGCGGTCAGTCCGGGCAGGGCAAACGGTACGACGCTAGCCTGCAGGCCAGATGCCAGCGGCACCCTGGCACTTCGAGCCAACGCCTCCAGTTCTCTCTGCACGGCTACTGCCTGTAGCTCGCAGGCGAGCTCGTACCCACGCAGTAGGGCACGCCGGCCTTCGGCTCGCGTCTGTCGTCCGCCGCCCAACAAGGCCGCAGCGGCCCGGCGCCAGGCGTACACCTCCAGCCAGGGCAACCCGCTTTTCTCGAAGAGGGCCGCAGCATTCAGCCAACGCTCACCCGACCCGGGAGACTGCCGGGCGCGCCCGACCTCGGCTGCGTACCACGCCGACATCGCCGACCGCTGGATGATCATCAGCGGCGTCGGCTGCCCGGGATCGGTCACCACGTCGGGAAACCGCTCGACGAGGGATCGGAGCTCCGCCAGCACGGCTGAGTCCGTCATTCCGGCGTCGCGAGCAGCCTCGGAGCGGTCGGCCAGCGCTCGGGCGGCCAGCGGCACCAGGAACTCGCAGAGATCAGGGAAAACTCCCGACGACGACAGGCCGGCAATGGCCGCCCGGTAGCCCGCCTCCGCCCGGCCAGCCTCCAGCGACACCACGGATCGGACCACATCGAACGCCAAGCCGAGATAGCCGTGGGGATCACCGATGACGAGCTCATCGGCGCGTTCCATGTGCCCAAACGCTTCGGCTGGTCGATCTTGCCACGCAGCGAGGAGGGCGGCAGTCAGTCGCGTCATGATGTCGGCGAACGGCCCCGGATCCGAGCCGAGCGTCACTCGAAGCAGATCCTGAGACGCCCGCCAGTCGCCCACCATCAGCCACGCTCTGGCCTCAACGGCCGCCAGTCGAGCTAGCGCGCTATGTGGTGCGCCAGCTGCCGCCAGCTGCTCGCGGCGTCGCCTGAAGTGCTCCGCCTCCTGCTTGCTCAACGGGGTGACACTTGCGTTCGCTTCCCAGCTCACAGCATGGACGAACCCCCACCAGTCCCGCGCCGCCACGGCCTGGTCGACTGCTTCGGTTGCCAGAGCCAGGGCAGCTTCGGGGCGGCTGTGGACCACAGCGACTATCGAGCTCGCCGTCAGGGCATAACACAGGGCTCGGGGACTGCCCGAGGCTCGTGCAATCGCCAGCGCGGTGTCCGCATACCGCACTGCCTCGGGATCGCCTGTCCAGCTCCCGGCATGCGCGATCTCGGCCAACGCCAACGCGTACTGCCATGAGGACGGCGCAGCGGATGCGAGCTCGGCAGCAACCTGGACGTCCTTGACCTGAACGAACCCTGCTCCAGTCGCGGTCCGTAACAACATCCGGCGGACCAGCAGCTCACTCGCCACGAGCGGCTCCGCTACGTGGTCGGTGACCTCGAGCAGCGCATCGACAGCAGCGAGTTCATCGAGATCGGCACCGACGGTTTTCTGCGGTCTCCCGGAGCCGCCACAGCAGGGAAGGGACGCTCTCCGCCGCCTCCTGGAGTCCCTCACGCAGCTCGACTGCTCGCCGCATCAGGTTGAGTATCTCCGACGATCCGCGGGCGTCTCCCGCGAGATGCCAGCTGCGCAGCGACCACTCGTAGGCCTCCCGCCGATGCTCCGCCTGATCGTGGTGCCCGGTCAGCGTAACTGCCAGGTCAACGGTCAAAGGCGACCCCGAAACCAGCGAAGCCTCGCCACATCGCGCGTACGCAGCATGCCAGCGTCGCCGACGACTAGAGGTCAAAGACTGCTCCAGGACCTGGGCTTGCAAGGGATGCTGGAACCACAGGCGCTCTCGATCCACAAGCGTCAAGATCCGTGATTCTTCCGCTTCTTGCAGTGCAGGTCCCACTTCACCGAGCCCAAGATCGGAGGCGACGTCCTGCAGCAGCTCAGGTCGTACGGGACGTCCGCTGACCGCAACCAGGCTCGTGATATCTCGGGCGAGCGGCGACAAGCGGTGCCAGGTCCGTCGGACGGCGACGCGTAGGTCGGGGGGCAGGTCACCGGGCAGCCTCCGGGCAGTCGGCGCGAGGCCCTCGGTCACCAGAATGTTCAGGAAGGGGTTGCCGAGCGTATGCGAATAGACATCATCGACCAGGGTCTGATGCGGTGCCGTACCCAGCAAGGAGGCGACCTGCGCCTCAGTACCGGCTCGATCAAGGGCACGTAGGTGTAGCTGCCTGACGCGCGGCAGCCGCAGCGCGTCGGCAAGCCACCGGTGGAAGGGATGTCCGTCCGGCATCGACTCGCTACGGACGGTGCCCAGCAGGGCGAAGCGTCGATTGGTCGGCCCGGCAATGAGATACATCAAGAGATCGAGCGTGCTTTCGTCTGCCCAGTGGAGGTCATCAACCAGCAGCACCACCGGTGTGGAGCCGGCCACGTCGTGCAACCAGGCATCCAGCAGCGAAGGTGCTTTGTCGATGGCCTCAAGCCCATCCAGCGGCCACGGTCGCTGCGACTGCGGACCAGCCGATCCGCGCGATACTGCTCGCAGCGGCAGCAGCGGAACGCTGATCGACTGCAGCGGTAGGCACGTTCCACTCAGTAGCAACGTCGACGATGTGGCGCCGGCAACCGCGTGCTGGACCAGCGCAGTCTTGCCGACCGACGCCGGCTTCTCCGAAGACCAGGAGTGTCTCGGATTGACCATCGGCGCCGCGGTTCAGGACCTCTCGAACTGCAGCCAGCTCAGCTTCGCGGCCAACCAGAATTCGCCCGGGCGCCTCGGGACGAGAAGCCATAAATCATCCTCCCAC
>JBKPAB010000100.1:0-2867 GCA_046726195.1 Actinomycetota bacterium | reverse complement strand
CGTCCTTGGGCGCAGCCGGCCGCCCGCGGAGGCCGCCGAGGAGTACAACATCATCAAAACCCACGCCGAGCGCGACGTCGCAGAGGACAAAGGAGCAGCGCTGCGTGACCTTCGGGCCTATAAATGGATGCGCCGAGTGCTCTGGATTGGGATCGGCCTGGCCATCGTGCAGCAGGCGACTGGCATCAACACGGTCAACTACTACGCCCCCACGATCCTGGATGCGGCTGGTGTGGGTACCAGCGCCGCGCTCGTTCTCACGATTGCCGTGGGTGTGGTCGGGGTTGGCGGCACCATCTTGGGCATCTATCTGCTGGGCCATGTGAACCGGCGTCCCCTGGTGATGGCCGGCTTCATCGGAGTGGCCGCCGGGCATTTGATTCTCGCGCTGATGTTCCTGCTGCCGGAGTCCCGGCTTCGCGCCTACCTGATCTTGCTCGGGATGTTGGTCGTGGTGTTCTTCGTCCAGACCTTCATTGGCACGCTCATCTGGCTGCTGCTCTCGGAGATCTTCCCGATGACCATCCGTGGCTTTGCGATGGGCGCGGCTGTGTTCATTCTTTGGACCACGAACACGATCATCTCCTTCGTCTTCCCGCTGCTGGTGGGAGCGCTCGGTGCGACCCTCACGTTCGGGCTATTCGCCCTAGTCAACGCGGGCTCGTTGCTGTTCGTCTGGAAGTACTGCCCAGAGACTCGTGGACGCACGCTCGAGGAGCTCGAGGACGACTTCCGCGAGCACGATGCCGCGCATCTGGTCCATACCGCTCCCGCAGGCGTGTACGGCTCCTGATCCGAATAGACACATGCCACTTGTCCGGATTGACGTCCAGGAGGGTCGAACGCCCGAAGAGCTCCGCAAGCTGGCTGACACCATCCAAGATGTCATGCTCGATGTCTTTTCCGCTCCGGCTCGTGATCGATATCAGATCATCACCGAGCACAGCAAAGGTCACATCATTGCCGAGGACACCGGGCTTGGTTTCGAGCGCACGGATCGCATCGTGATCATCCAGATCTTCCAGCAGGGCAGGTCGAACGAACAAAAGGTGGCCATGTACGCGGAGCTAGCCAGGCGGCTGGAGGCCGAATGTGGGCTACGGGCCGAGGACTTGATCATCTCGGTGATGGCCAACAGGCACGCCGACTGGTCGTTCGGTTTGGGTGAGGCCCAGTTCGTGACAGGTACGCTGCATTCGCCGATTTAGGCAGGACTATTTGTCTATACAAAGTGTTGACACCGAGGAGCAGGGGTTAATACGGTGCTACGAGAGTCACATTGCGGCCCGATCTCGATCTCAAAAGGAGAGACATGAGTAGCGATTCTCCCGACAATCCGGATCCACAGATTGAGCCGCTGCTAGAGGTGCTGACCTTCGGTCGGAGTGGCGTCGATATCTATCCGCTGCAGGTGGGCGTAGGACTCGAGGACGTTCAGACATTTGGCAAGTACCTGGGCGGCACGACGGCCAACGTCGCAGTGGCAGCTGCGCGACTCGGCCGGAAGGCGGCGATCATCACCGGGGTGGGTGATGATCCCTTCGGTCGGTACGTTCGCAGGGCACTTCGTGAGCTGAATGTCGATGATCGTTACGTGGTGACCAACACCGAATACGCGACCCCGGTGACGTTCTGCGAGATCTTTCCGCCCGACAACTTCCCAATCTGGTTCTACCGCAAACCCACCGCGCCGGACCTGCAGGTTAAACCGTCGGATATCGACTTCGATGCGGTACGCGCGACCCGACTGATGTGGCTGTCGGTCACCGGCCTCAGCGAGGAGCCCAGCCGCGAGTCCCACTTCGCGGTGCTGGAGGCCCGGAAGCGCAAGCAGTTCACGGTACTTGATCTTGACTATCGCCCGATGTTTTGGGATACCCCCGCGCACGCTACCGAGCAGGTACAGCGAGCCCTGCCGCACGTGACGGTGGCGGTCGGCAATCGCGAGGAGTGCGAAGTCGCGGTTGAGGAAACCGAGCCCGAGAAGGCCGCTGATGCTTTGCTGGCTGCCGGTGTCGAGCTGGCGATCGTGAAGCAGGGACCGAAGGGGGTACTTGCCAAGACCAAGAGCGAGCGGGTCGAGTCGCCGCCTATTCCAATCCGGCCAATGAACGGCCTGGGCGCGGGCGACTCGTTCGGTGGATCGTTGTGTCACGGACTGCTAGCCGGCTGGCCGCTGCAGAAAGTCCTGCAGCGCGCCAATGCGGCTGGTGCCATCGTGGCCTCCCGACTGGAGTGCTCGACCGCAATGCCTACCGAAGCCGAGATCGACACACTGCTTGCCGGAGGGGATCCCAACGCACATCTGGCCGACTCGCACGCCGTGCACTTCGCGACTGCGAGGGCCCAATGAGTACCACCACCGACGCAGCGTCCGGAACCCAATTCGCCGGCTCGATCAGTGAACTCAACGAAATTCGCAGCCGTGATCCGGGACGTATCAAGCGCCTCCTTGCGGCCCGGCGCAAGCGGCAGCTCTTCGGCCCTGACGGCATGTTGATGATCATCGCCTGCGATCATCCAGCCCGCGGTGCTCTGGGCGCAGCGGGCAGACCTACTGCGATGGCCAGCCGTACCGATCTCATCGACCGGCTCGTGACGGCCCTGACGCGACCAGGGGTGGACGGCCTGCTCGCCACGGCTGACATCATCGAGGACCTGCTGATGCTGGGTGTTTTGGAGGAGAAGCTGGTGTTCGCCTCCCTCAACCGCGGCGGTCTGCAAGGCGCAGTCTTCGAGATGGATGATCGCAACACCGGCTATGACGTACGCGGAACCGTAGACGCCGGCTTCGAAGGCGCCAAGATGCTGCTCCGGATTGATCTTGACGACCCAGGCACGGTGGCCACATTAGAGCAGTGCGGTCG
>JBKPAB010000099.1:0-15157 GCA_046726195.1 Actinomycetota bacterium | reverse complement strand
TCGGTCATGTTCGACGCATCCACGATGCCGTACGCGGAGAACGTCGTTGCCACGGCGGCGATCGTGCGGCAAGGCCACGATGGTGGGCTCGACGTCGAGGCCGAGCTCGGGGAGGTCGGTGGCAAGGACGGCGTCCATGCCCCGGGCGCGCGCACCAGGCCCGAGGAGGCGCAGGCTTTTGTTGAGGCGACGGGGGTGGACGCGCTTGCAGTCGCCGTCGGGACCTCGCACGCCATGACCGAGCGCCATGTCGCGCTCGATCTCGAGCTGATCAGCACGCTACGGGCTGCTGTGCCCGTCCCGCTGGTGTTGCACGGGTCCTCAGGTGTTCCCGACGCCGAGCTGGTCCGAGCGGTTGAGGCGGGTATGACCAAGATCAACATCGCCACTCACCTCAACCAGATTTTCACCGGGTCGATTCGCGCGACACTGGCGGCGAATCCGGGGATGGTCGACAGCCGTCGGTATCTCGGTCCGGCTCGTGACGCAATCACCGCCGAGGCGGAGCGGTTGCTCCATCTGCTCGACCGATCGAGCGGTTGACTTCGCATGATCGCCGACCGACAACCGTCGCTCACCGCCAAAAGATGGAGAATGGCAGCGTGAGCGACCTGATCGACACCACTGAGATGTACCTCCGTACGATTTATGAGCTGGAGGAGGAGGGGATTGTTCCCCTACGCGCCCGGATCGCCGAGCGCCTGCATCAAAGTGGGCCGACCGTGTCGCAGACGGTTGCGCGAATGGAGCGTGACAATCTGGTGCACGTCCTCGGGGACCGCCACCTGGAGCTAACCAACGAAGGACGCGCTCGTGCCACGCGGGTCATGAGAAAACACCGGTTGGCCGAGCGGTTGCTTATTGACGTGATCGGGCTCGATTGGGAAAAAGTTCACGATGAGGCCTGCCGCTGGGAGCACGTGATTTCTGAGGATGTGGAACGCAAACTCGTTGACCTGCTGAACGCGCCAACCATGTCGCCGTACGGCAATCCGATCCCCGGCCTCGAGGAACTCGGAGTCAGCGCGACCACCGAGCCATTCCGCGACGGAAATGAGCAGTTGCCGGACGTCGTCAGCAGTTCCGGATCCTCGACCAGGGTGGTCATTGAGCGGATGAGCGAGGAAATCCAAAAGGATGTGGAGATGATGGGCACGCTGCGCAAGGCTGGCATCCAGCCCGGTGCCGAGGTGAGCGTTGAGGCTGGGGAACTCGTTATCAGGCTGACCGTGGACGGCTTGCCCAGCTGTGATATCGACCACGAGGCAGCCACTCACTTGTTCGTGTCCCGCGTCTGATCGCGCTGCGAGGAGCTTCGCGGTGGCCGAGGAAGTGGATTGGCGCAAGTACCTTGCCGAGTTTCACCGAGAGCGGGCAGGGATTGCCGAGGCTGTGCTCTCCCGGGCGATGGCCGGGGACCACTCACCGTACCGGTGGCTGGCCAGGGCGGTGTCTGCAACAGCGACCACGGTGTTGGATCTCGCCTGCGGATCAGGCCCGATGTCGCGTGAGCTGGCTCGGCCCGGCCGTACGGTCATCGGATTGGATCTGTCTGAGTACGAGCTGGCGTTGGCTGCGGAGCGCGGGCCCGGCCCATGGGTCCGGGCAGACGGGCTGCAGCTGCCGTTCAAAGACCAGAGCATTGATGTCGTCACCAGCTCAATGGGATTGGTCGTCGTCCAGCCCATGACGCGAGTGATCGAGGAGGTTGCGCGGGTGCTTCGACCGGGCGGAGTGTTGGCAGCGATCGCCCCTGCAATTCGGCCGCTCGGCCCGCGCGATCTGAGGGTGCTGACCCGGATTAACGGGAGGCTTCGCACCAAGCCGCAGTTTCCAGGACCCGTTGAGCTGACTGGCTTTGCCAAGACGCTGACCCTGTACGGAATGCAGCCCGTCGAAGATGCACGCGAGCGGTATAGATTCAGCATTCGCTCGCGCGCGGACGCCGAGCTGGTGATGTCGGCGCTGTACCTGCCGAACACCCGATGGTCGCGGGTGGAGAGTGCGATCGAGTATTTGGAGGACAGTGTCAAGAAGCGTGAGGTGGTTGATGTGGCGATTCCTATGCGCCGCCTCGTAGCCATTAAGTAAGGCGGGATGGAATAGGGGTACCTCTTGCGCGGTTGAAACAGTGACTGCGCGATGCCCCCATCGCAGCCGATCCCCTAATGAGGAGCACATGCATGGCAACGATTAACATCACCGCCGAGAACTTCGAGGAGACCGTCACCGACAACGACATCGTTCTGGTGGACTTCTGGGCCGACTGGTGCGGACCCTGCAAGCGTTTCGGGCCCATTTATGAGAAGGCCTCTGAGGAGTACGACGGGATCGTCTTCGCCAAGCTTGATACCGATGAAAATTACGAGCTGGTCAGCCAGCTGGGGATCGAGGGTATTCCAACACTGATGGCCTTTCGTGAGGGTGTGTTGGTGTTCAACCAGGCTGGCGCATTGCCAGGGCATGCACTAAAGCAGGTTGTCGACGCTGTCAAGGGTCTCGACATGGAAGAGGTGCACGCTGAGGTCGCGAAGCTCAGAGCCGAACACAGTCACAGCTGATTGCTGAACGACGCTAGGCCGCGTAGCCGTCAATCGTCTCGACGAACGCCGACGCGGCCTTTGCTACGTCTACATCGAGAACCATCGCGAGTTTGGCACCTTCGTTGATCATGATCTGGCCGCGGCCGGGCCCCTCGAGGTTGACGCGTACAGGTTGCTCGCGGGTGATGAAGAGCTCGGGGTTGGTGAGCAGCACCATGGCACCGGCGTCGCCGAGCATGCCCACATACTCACCGCTCGGGCCATCCGAGGAGACCCGACGTCGGTAAAGCAGCTCACCGGCCAGCCACATTGCTGGATGATCATGGGCTCGGAAGCGGCTGATGTCGGCGTGGTTGACCACAAGGCGATGGAACAGATCGAGTCCATACATCGTCACCCGGACCGGAGACTCAATCACGATGCCGGCGGCCTCGGGATCTTGCCAGACGTTGAACTCAGCGACACCCGCCGAGGCCTCTCCGCTGGCCGCGCCGCCCATGAAGATGATCTGGTCGAGGCGCGCAGCCACATCCGGATACCTCGACAAGAGCAACGCCACGTTGGTCTTCGGGGCCAGCGTCACTACGGTCACCGGCTCCGGCGAGTTCATGATCAGCTGGCGCAGCAGCTCGACCGCGTGCAAAGGTGATCGCTTCCTTACCGACTCTGGCAGTTGGATGCCGGCAAGCCCATCGGGACCGTGAGACGCACCTTGCCGCCGGGCCCGCTCGAGGAGCGGCTCCGCGGCACCCGCCGCGATCGGGATGTCCCCCGCACCGGCAGCATCGAGCACCTTGCACGTGTTGATCACGACCTGATCTAGAGTTGCGTTGCCAGCCACGCAGCTGATTCCGACGACGTCAAGATCCTTGTGGCGTAGGGCGTAGAGGATGGCCAGGGCGTCGTCTGTGCCGGTGTCGACGTCGAGGACTATCCGTTTCGGCATAGCGGACATGCTCGCAGAACTGATGCCGCCACCTTGAGCTCAGCGCTCCGCGAGAACCTCGCGGAGCTTGGCTGCGAAGGCATCGGGGTCCCCGGTCTGGCCGTACTCGCCGCCGAGGAATCCGCCATGACCGCTCGGGAAGACCTCCGGCTGCGTCCCGAGCCGTTCGGCCACGGCGTACGCGCCACGGCACGCCATCTCACCTTCCGACTCGGCGCCGGCGGCAACAACGATCCGCGTCGAGGCTGCCCGAAGGGCGCCGAAGTCAGGCTCGTAATGGGTGCAGGTGATGATGTTTTGGCCGAGCAGCACATCCGTCCGGTTGCCGTCGTCCTCGGTGGGCATCCCGAACATCGCCGGATCCGGCGCGGACTGCTGGCCGATGTCGTCGGGGAACTCGCCGCGGTGGCTCACCATCGCGACGAAGTGTGCCATCCCGGCACCCCAACCATTGCGCTGATAGGAGTCCCTGACCGCGCCGACCGCAGCTTTCGCATTCTCGCTGTCCGGGAGGATGGCGGCGAGCGGCGGCTCGTGGGCGACGAGCGTCCGGACGTCCTCGGGATGCTTCGCGACAAGCGCGAGTGCATTCACGGCGCCACCGCTGGTGGCGAACATGTCGACCGGCCCGCCCACCGCCTGGATGATCCGATGCAGGTCGTCGGCGTGCTGCTCAGGGGTCGACTCGGTTGTGGGATCGTCCTTCGTGCTGCGCTCGGAGCCGCGCGGGTCGTACGTGATGAGCGTGCGGTCGGGGAAGTGCCCTGCCAGGGTGCCGAAGCCTGCCGCGCCCATCGGCGACCCGATGAGGAAGAGGGGAACCTCGCCGGCCGAGCCTCCGCTCCGAACGTCGTAGGTCAGCGTGGCGCCCGGCGCATCCAGCGTGCGGGTCGTCGCCTTGCTCATCGTCATCTTCGTTCTCCTGTTATCTCGGCGTCTCTGCTGGGTCCGACTCGATCAGGAGATGGAACTCATCGGTTCAGCAGAGGCTCGTAGCGGAGCAGAGTGACGCCGGAGTCGAACTGCCTCGCCTCGAGGAGCTTCACCGGGACCGTCGCCGCCTCGTATGGACGGGCCCCTGGTCCCTGGATGCGCGGGTGGACCCAAAAGTAGAGTTCATCGACCAGGCCGGCCTGGATGAGTTCGCGGGCAAGCTCTCCGCAGCCGGACATCACAAGATCGCCCGCGTGCTCGGTCTTGAGCTTTCCGACTCCCTCGACGGCGTCGCCGTCGATGGCGGTCGCGTTCCAGTCGAGCGGGCCGAGCGCACTCCGGGATGCGACGTACTTCGGCATGGGGTTCAGGACATCGGCCCACGGCCCAGTCGCCGACGGCCAGTAGGCGGCAAAGCCCTCGAAGCTCTTGCGTCCCACCAGCATCGCCGCATCGTCGGTCTCGAACAGAGAGCGGGCCGCGTCGTCGTGGTCGCCTACGGCGACGAACCAATCTCCAACGTCGATGACGCCGTCGACGGTCAGGGCGGTCGTGTTGATCAGCCTCGCCATCGCCTTAGACCTCCCTCAGGACATCCCGCAGCTTGGCCGCGAGCGTCTCGGTCGTTGGTGCTGTTGCGGTTGCGGTCACAGTTCTCTCCTTGATGTTGATGTTGATCAGCTGGACTTGCGGTAGGTGATCGGGAAATCGAGCTGCCAGGTGGTGCCGTCGGGTGACGCCTCCCATCGACCCTCGATCGTTCGTCCGTCGTCGCGGAATGTGCCAACGAAGCGCTGGTGGAAGTCGGGGGCGGCCCGCTCCAGCCGCCACTCGTCGTCGGTCACCGTCCCGCGGTAGATCCGGAAGACGCCGCGGCTGTCGGCATAGAGCTGCGTGACCTCGAAGGTGGCGTCGTCGAAGCCCATGACCGACTGTGTCGACGCCGGGGCGTTCTCGATCCATCCCGGGTCGGTCCACTCCGCGTTCGAGCGGACGAGGAGGAAGGCTCCATCCTCGATCCACTCGAATGTGGCGCGTCCGCGGCCCATCGACCGGCCCTCGATGAACGGCTCGAACTCCCAGGTGCCGACGAGGCGCTTGAGCGGCGACTCCGCCATCGGTCAGGTCCTCGGCGCGGCGTGGGCGAGGGTGGTGACGGTCATGGTCATCGATTTCTCTCCCTGGTGTACTCGGTGACAACCTCGGTCATGCGGTCGATGCGGCCGCGCCACCTCCTCGTACCGGTCGGGCAAGCGACGCGCGATGCGGAGCCCCTCGAGGTTAGTGCGGACGACCTTGCGCCGCCCGACGCGCTTGGTGACCAAGCTAGCCCGCTCTGGGAGGGCGATGTGTTTCTGCTCCGCCGCGAAGCTCATCGGGTAGTGCCTGGCCAGCTCGGCGACATCCTGCTCACCCTGATCGCGCGACGTACGATGTCGCGGCGGGCGTCGGCCAAGGCGCCGAACATGCAGTCGAGTTCGGGTGGAGCGATCTGCATTTGATACAACCATATGGTTGTATTAGTCTCGCTTCAAGACTCGTCCTGCAACTGAGGTCGGGATTGTGTCAGCGTACCGTGCCATGATCGCGCATGCGCTACGGACTGAGCATCTGCACGCTGGGGGAATACGCTGAGCCTCGCTTTGTGGTCGATCTGGCTATTGCGGCAGAGGAGGCCGGGTGGGAGGCCTTATTTGTCTGGGATCATCTTGGATTCGCCTGGGGCGTCCCATCAGGGGACCCGTGGGTAACGTTGGCCGCCGTCGCGCAGGAGACCGCGCAACTTCGCATCGGAACTGGAATCACCCCGTTGGCCCGTCGCCGCCCGCAGGTGCTCGCCAACACGGTGGCCTGCCTCGACCGACTCAGCGGCGGCAGGGTGGTTCTGGGTGCCGGTCTCGGTGGCGTCCCAGTGGAGTTCGCCGCCTTCGGCGAATCAGACGACCCACGCGTTCGGGCGGAACGATTGGATGAGGCGCTTGAAATCGTCGCTGCGCTGCTGTCTGGTGAGCGTGTCGACCATCGGGGACGGCACTACATCGTCGCCGGGGTGACACTCGCGCCCTTGCCTGTGCAGTGTCCGCGCGTTCCCATCTGGATCGGCGGCGACAGCGCTCCCGCGAAGCGTCGTGCCATCCGGTGGGATGGCTGGATAGTTGCTGGCGACGGCCCGGACGGGAACATGGTGACCAGCCCCGCTGAGATGGCTGCGGCGATCGACGGGCTTGGACCACGACCGGAACGCTTTGAGGTTGCCCTCAGCGGGGTATCGGCTAGTGATGATCATCGCCTGCTGCAGCGCTACGCGGATGCCGGCGTTACCTGGTGGCTCGAGTCGATCCATGGACAGCGCGGTTGTAGGAGCGAGATGTTGGATCGGGTCCGGGCTGGGCCAGCCCTGGACTGACGCCGAGGACGGGCGTGAGGATGAACTATCCGTCTAACCCAAAGGGGAGGTAACTCGATGCACCCTACGGGCATCATCGCGAACCTCGCGGTCGGTGATCTCGCTGCTGCTCGCGACTTCTACGCGGGCTTTCTCGGTCTCAGCGTTGAAGGATTCAACCTGGGCTGGGTCGTCAACCTCCGTTCTCCAGACGGCCGCGCGGTCGTGCAGTTGGTTACCCGAGATGCGACGTCACCGGTCGACTCAGTGATCTCTGTTCATGTCGGTGATGAGGTCGAGGCCGCGTATGAGGAGGCGCAGCGACGTGGCTTCGAGATCGTTCATCCGCTGACTACCGAGCCCTGGGGGGTGCGCAGGTTTCTGGTACGTGCGCCCGACGGCAATGTCGTCAACATTGTCAACCACAAGGACGAAGACGGCTGACGGTCGCACGAGCATCTCCAAGCGCTGAAAAATTCACCCTAGATGTGGCATCGTCGCCCGTCTTACGCGTAAATCCTTGAGCCCTCGCTCCGCTGGAGTGAAGTTTCCAGCGGAATGCTGCAGCGCCGAGGCGGCGCAAGACGGTCGCGACCTACGGGCGGTTTTGATTGCCTCGCTCGCCAAGCTCGCTCGGCGCGGATCGCGCCTGGAACGCGCCTACTTCGTCGTCGTTCGCGGACGGAAAGCGTGTCCGCTCACTCCTCCTCAGCACGGCGCGGGGCGCGATCCGGGCAGAATCACATCCATGACCGTGTCAGCGCTGCCGCATCGGCACCATACGCACCGCCTCGACCTAGAAGACCCCTCGATCCGCGAGTGGGCCGCAACTGTCCTGTTTGCTGACCCCGAGCAGGGCATCGTGCTGGATCGGTCCGCATTCTATCCCGGCGGCGGCGGGCAACCGCCCGATCACGGCGTACTGCTGTGGGGAAACGTCCGGACGCGGATTGTCGGTACGCGCAAAGGTGACGACCTCTACCTCCTTCCGGCCGAGGGTGACCCCCTGCCAACAGCTGGCACTAGCGTCCACGGTGGTCTCGACGACGAGCGCCGCACCAGGCTCATGCGCACGCATTCGGGTCTCCATGTGCTGAGCGCAGTCGTGCTGCGGGACTTCGGCGCCCCGGTGACCGGCGGGAACATGGAACCGCTCATCGCGCGGATGGATTTCGACCTGCCCGATGTGCCCTCAGACTTCAAGCAGCGCCTTGAGGAGGCTTGCAACGAGGCGGTGCGCCTGGACCGGCGGATAGACATCCGAGTGCTACCGCGGGAGCAGGCCCTGGCGATCCCGAACGTCATCCGCACCGCGAGCGACCTGTTGCCGCCGGACATCGAGATGGTCCGGATCGTCGACATCAACGGCATCGACATCCAGGCCGACGGTGGTACCCACGTGGCGTCGACGGCCATGATCGGGCGCATCGCGGTGACGAAGATGGAGAGTAAGGGCCGCGGTTTTCGCCGCCTGCGGATACGGATAGAGGATGCCGAGCATGCGCCCTGAGCCTGTCGAAGGGCGCTTCGACAAGCTCAGCGCACAGTGCCCGACCACGCCCATCCACACCTCGGCCAGAGCGCCCATTCAGACCCGTGTGACGCGTCGGTTGTTCCTGGTCGCTGGCTCCGCGGGGTCCGGCAAGTCCACGTTGGCCAAGGCCTTGGCGCACGAGCTCGAGGCGGGCTGGTTGCAGCTGGATTCAATCTGGCTGGCGATGAAGGTCGCCGCCGGTGAGGGCACGCCGGCGCAGGAGGTCCTCGATATCGACCGCCGCATGCGCCTAGAGGACGAGCCAGACGAGGACGTGCTGGCCGCCCGTGTCGCCGCGTCGGGCGAGGTGTGTCGCGCGTTGCCGACGGTGCTAGGGCTGGAGCTCGAGGCTCACGAGCGGCTAGTGGTGGATGGGGCGTGGTTGCTGCCGTCGTTCGTGATGGAGCTCGAGCTGCCCGACACGGAGGTGCGTGCGGTGTACGTCGTTCAGCGCACAGAGGCTGACGTTCAGGCGGCGCTCATCCCGCGTCGGGGAGGGCTCCCGCTTGAGGACCGCCATCGGCTGATGAACCGGCGGATCTTCCAGTACGGCGCCTGGCTGGCAGATCAGGCGCGCGCGCACGGCCTGCCGGTAGTTGAGGCGCTGCCGTTCGAGTCTCTGCTGGATCGCGCCCAGGCTGCGCTGCTCCCGCACTGAAGGGGAAACTCCTAACGCCTAGCAGGGGGGAAGAGGGTCCGGCAGTCTCGACAGAGGCACAAAATAGACCATGGCAGAGATCACGGTGCGGGTGCTGGACGAGTCTGATTGGTCGGTCTATCGGGACATCCGCTTGCGCGCCTTGGCAGAGTCTCCCGGTTCGTTTACCGCGACCTTGGCCGAGGAAGCTGATCGTGACGAACAGTTCTGGCGCGACCGAATGACCCGAGCCCACCGGCTGCTGGCCGAACGAGGCCCGATATCACAGGGAATCGTCAGCCTCGGACCGTACGAGCAGGAGCCCTCGGCGGGAGAAGTCTTTGGCTTGTATGTCATTCCAGAGGCACGGGGCACTGGCGTTTCATGGCGGCTCGTCGAAGCTGCGGCGGCTCTGGCGACCCAGCAGGATTACGTGCAGCTTTACTACTGGGTGGGGACCGACAACGGACGAGCGATCGGCTTCGCTCAGAACTTCGGGTTCCGAACCACCGACTACCGCCGCCCATCACGCGCCTCCGATACCGAACCGGGTGAGGAGATCGCCATGGTGCTGTCGCTGGAGCCTGACGCCACCTTGGCGCCGAACCCGACCAGCGGGAAGCCAGTCACCAGCGAAGGCCCCCTCGGCTGAGACCCAAACGCTCGCGTCTCCGCCGACGCCGCCCCGAATCCAGCGGCAGAGACTAATGTTGGGCTCCGCAGAGTTACGGCAACACCGGCACGGCCGGTGGTTTCTCCCAATCGATGGAGGCCGAAAATGGAGAGCAGAGCGCGTCGGAGCCTTCCAGGTGGTCCTCAGAGCCTGCATCGGTCCCGTTGACCGGGCTCGCGCGCATCGTCGCCTTCGGCCAGTCCACGCCGCCGGCATACGACCAAACCAAGTTGTGGACGGATTACTACGCGGACCAGGTCGGTCATGACCGCGTGGCGGAGCGCGTATGGCGTCGCGCCGAAGTGCGCAGCCGTCATCTTACGGTCAGCCCTATGGATGAGGATGTATGCCGCTGGAGCACCGCCCAGCGGATGCGGCGGTTCCTCGACGACGCGCTGCCCCTGGCCAAGGAGGCGGTAGGTAACGCGCTGGTGGCAGCCCCCCTCATTCCCGAAGAGGTCGGCCTGCTGGCCACGGTCTCCTGCACCGGATACGCCAATCCAGGCCTGGACGTCCATCTCGCGAAGGATCTCGGCATGCGCCCAGCGGTGCGCCGGCTCGCGGTCGGGCACATGGGCTGCTACGCCGCGATCCCCGGGCTGGCGGTGGCCACCGACTATGTCGTCGCGCAACGCCGGTCGGCGGTGCTGGTCTGTACGGAGCTGCCGTCCCTGCATGTGCAGCCGCCCCCGCACGACACCGAGCAAGCCGTTGCGCACGCGCTGTTCGCCGACGCCTGCGCCTCCCTCGTGCTGGCTCCCTCGCAGATCGCAGGCGAGGGACTCGACGTCATCGCGGTGGAAACGCTTACCGACGTCGGCTCGATAGCGGATATGACGTGGGACATCACCGACCATGGGTTTCGCATGACCCTCTCCTCGCGGGTCCCAGCGCTTGTGGCCCGTAATGTCCACACGCTCGTCCACCGCCTACTGACTGACCGCGGGCTGACTCCAGATGACGTCCGGCACTGGGCGGTCCACCCCGGTGGTCCGCGAATCATCGACAAGGTGCAGGAGGTCTTCTCCTTGGGCGAGGTTCAGCTCAAGCAATCTCGCGACATCTTGTCCCGCTATGGAAACTGCTCGTCGGCAACCATCTTGCTGACCCTCGCGTCGATGTGTCCGGTTCCAGTCGGAGACTATGTGCTGGCCCTGGCGTTCGGTCCTGGCCTGACGGTCACCGGGGCCCTTCTCCAAGGTGCTGCCCCGGCCGCTTAAGCAGGCCCATGCACAACCAGACTGACGACGTCGACCGCCGCGATGCCGACGGCAGCCGCGAACGGCACCCGGCCGCGGCCGCGGATGGCGACTACCGCAAGGACCGCGCAAAGCCCGAAGGCGACCCACACCCACCCGGCGGCTCCCGTCGCCGGGCCGAATGCGGCCACCGCGGAGGCGACCATCAACACCAGCGGCGCAATCCACCGCAATCTGGGTGCTCCCAGGCGGTGCGGCAAACCCCGTACGCCGGTCTGCGCATCGTCGGCGAGGTCGGGTAGTGCGTTCAGCAGGTGGGCCCCCACGCCGAGCAGGGCCCCGGCGGCCATCATCCACACAGGTGGCCATTGCGGGTCAGGAAGGGCAAGGGTGACCACGGCGGGAAGCGCGCCGAACGCGATCGCGTACGGCAGACCTGACCAGGCGACGCCCTTGAGACCAAGGTTGTAAGCCCAGCCGGACCCCACAACGAGCAGAAGGTGCACGGCTGCGGATTCGAGGCCGCAGGCCAGAGACAGGACGAGGCACGCTCCCGCGGCCGCTGCGATCATCCGCCGCACCAGGACCCCGGAGATCTCACCGCGAGCGACCGGTTTGTCGGCGCGCCCCACCTGCTGGTCGCGGCCGGCATCGATCACATCGTTGGACCAGCCGATGGTGAGCTGTCCTGCCGCAACGGCCGCCGTTACGAGCAAGCCTGATCGCAAACCATGGCCCGCCGCCACGGCCAAGAGCGCGGTGAGAGCGCTGACGGCAGCAGTGGGCCCGGGATGACTGGCCCGAAGCAGCGCCGACAGGGCAGACGGTGAAGGCACAGGCAGAGCTTAAGGGTCGAAAGCGTGCAGTTCTTGCCCTTCGACAAGCTCAGGGCACATTGCGAAGCTCAGGGCACATTGCGCCGCACCAGTCGGCCCGGTCCTGATATCGCCGCGGAGATCGGGATTTTTGCCTAGGGTGGCTGGGTGTGAACGACCATGCACTCCACCACTGCCGCCGCGGCTGAGCCGTGATGTCTCTGCTCCTGTTCACAGCCTTGGTCCTAGCCGTCGGCGTCGAGCGGCTCGTGGAGTTGGCCGTGTCAAAACGGCATGCTGCGTGGGCGTTCTCCCGTGGGGGTGAGGAGTTCGGCCGCGGCCACTTCCCGGCAATGGTGGCGCTTCACACCACCCTTCTGGTGGGTGCACTGGCCGAGGTGTGGATCCTAGAGCGGCCTTTCCTGCCGGTTCTCGGCTGGGCAGCGCTGGCCGTGGTCATTGCCTCGCAGGCCCTGCGCTGGTGGTGCATTGCGACGCTGGGACGGCAGTGGAACACCCGCGTCATTGTCGTGCCGGGCCTGCCGCTGGTCAGCCGCGGCCCGTATCGCCTGCTGCGTCATCCGAATTATGTGGCCGTGGTGTTCGAGGGCGCGGCCCTGCCGCTCGTGCACTCGGCTTGGGTGACGGCTGCTGCGTTCACCGTCCTCAACGGAGCCTTGCTCGCCAGGCGGATCCAGGTCGAAGAGCAAGCGCTGGCCACTGTCGCTGGGGAGGGAGCGGCGTTGCGATGAGCCAGGGGGCCAGCGACGTGGTGGTAGTCGGCGGCGGCCCGGTGGGCCTCGCGGCCGCCCTGTACGCCGTGGGCAGCGGCTTGTCGGTTGTCGTGCTCGAGCCTCGACCGGGCGCGGTCGACAAGGCGTGCGGTGAAGGCGTCATGCCCGGCGGCGTACGTGCGCTGGCTGCCCTCGGGGTCAACCCCCTTGGCTGGGATCTGGTGGGCATCCGCTACCTCTGCGGCGGGCGCCAGGCAGAGGCTGACTTCAGCGCCGGGCGGGGCCGTGGCGTACGCCGCACAGAGCTCCACACGGCACTGCGGTCGGTCGTAGCAGCCGCTGGTGTCAGAGTCCTTCCTTTTGCTGCATGCGAGGTGGTGCAGTCGTCCGTACAGGTGCGCGTCCGAACGCAGGGGCCCGGTCAGACACCTGGACCTGAGGTCTATGGCCGCTACCTTCTCGCAGCTGATGGCCTGCATTCGCCGACGCGTCGTTCGCTCGGTCTTGAGGTGCGCCCTCGCGGGCCACAGCGCTTCGGTCAGCGACGGCACTACCGCTTACGACCGTGGAGCAGCCATGTGGAGGTGTACTGGGGCAGCCACGGTGAGGCGTATGTCACCCCAGTCGCTGCAGATCTCGTCGGCGTTGCGGTCCTCAGCGCACGCCGTGTGGCGTTCGAGAAGCAGCTCGACGAATTCCCGCCGCTGCGAGAGCGGCTGGCCAACGCCTCTGCCGCCACACGAGTGCGAGGCGCCGGTCCACTCCGGCAGCGAGTCGCCCGCCGAGTCGCTGGGAGGGTGCTTCTGGTCGGCGATGCCGGGGGGTACGTCGATGCGCTAACCGGCGAGGGGATCTCGCTCGGGCTGGCGCAGGCGCGGGTGGCGGTGTCAGCGGTCAGAGCCGATCGGCCGCACGGTTACGAGCGTGCCTGGCGCCAGGCCAGCTGGCGCTACGCCGCGATGACCCACGCTCTGGTGCAGGCAACACGCCCAGCGTGGGCGCGGCAGGTCATCGTTCCTGCTGCCGCGGCGCTACCCTCGGTGTTCCGCGCGGCCGTGAGAGAACTGGGGAGATCGAACTGAATTACTTGAGGGCACTGACGAGCCCTTCTGCCAGACCGTAGATACGTAGGGCCGAGATACCGCCGCTAGTGAGGTCGTAGTGAACGCTGTAGGGGACGCGGACATTGCGGCCGGTTGCCGGAATGCCAGCGAACTCGCCGGTGTGGCGTCCGATGAAGTCGGCTTCGACGGCGGACCGCCGGCCATCGGGATCGACGATCAGCGACTTGAGTTCAGGCCTGCCGTCGAACGCCTGCTCGTGCGCGTACCGGATGAAGTCCTCGACTTCTGCTCTGCCTTGAGCCGACAGGCCCGCGCCGACCATGTCGAGCGTCACATCGTCGGTGAGGAAGTCGCCGAAGGAATCACATGTCGTCAGCGCCTGAAGGTAGGCGTCCATCGTGGTACGCCCTGATTCTGTAATAGTCATTGTTCTGTCTCCTAAATCGTTTGATAAGCGGCGAGCATTGGCGGGTCCAGCGGTTTGACCTGGCGGGTGCGTCCGGACTCGCCCACGGCATCCAGCACCCGCAGCACGCGTCGTCCATCGGATGCAGTTATGCCGGGTGGACGCCCGAGTGCGATCGCATCGGCAAACTCCGCCAGTTCCGGCATAAGCATCATGGTGATGTGGTCGCGCTCCATCGTCGGCCGAATGATCGTCGGCTCCCGGTACGCCGCGAGCGCGGTGCTGTAGACCTCGACTTCGAACTGCACGAAGTTGCGGCCGCGAAGCGCGATCGAGCCCAAGCTGCCGATGACCTGCAGGTCATAGAGGAAGCCGGCGGCCGACTGCATCACCAGGAACTGTGCAAGGCGTCCATCGCTGAATTCGAGCTGAATGGCCGAGGTGTCATCGGCTCCCGTGTCGGGTCGACGTTGGACGGTAGCCCACACGCTGGCCGGCTCCTCAGAGATGAACCATAAGGCGAGGTCGATCAGGTGGCAGCCGACAAACAGCAGCGGTCCACCACCGGACTCCGGCTGGGCGATCCAGCCGCTGTCCAGCTTGGGCGTCCCGATAGAGCCCGTGATCGCTCGCAGGTCGCCAACTGCGCCTTGCGCCAGCAAGTCCTGGACATAACGCGCCATGCCGTAGCGGAACGAGTAGCCAACCATGCAGGTCACGCCCGCGCTGGCGGCCGCGAACTCGACCTCCCTGGCTTGCCCCTCGTCCATCGCCATGGGCTTTTCGATGAGCAGATGTTTGCCTGCTCGTATCGCCGACAGCCCCAGTGGTGCGAGTACGTCGTGTGGCGTCGCGATCAGTACCGCGTCGATGTCAGCCGCAACGAGCAAGTCCGCAAGCGATTCATGCGTGCTGACCCCGTCTGTGAGAGCCGCGACTCGCCGCGCTGCTGCGGTGTCAGGATCGGCACACGCCAGAAGGCGGAGATTGTCAGAGCGCACCACCGCCTGCGCCAGCGCCCCGCCATGATTGCCACACCCAACCAAGCCGATGCGCAGTGCTTCGGGTTTGTCCATCGAGCACCTCCTTCGTCCGCAAGTTATCGCTTTCGAAGGCATGGCTGTAGGCGCGCGATGTACGCAGTCTGTACGCAGTTAGCTTCAGCGGGCGCGCGTGTCCACCAGCGTCGTCAGGCTCGCGGCTGCCAGGTCGACGGCCTCGTGGATCGGGAGGTCTTGGCCACGATTCCAGGCGGTATCGAACGCGGCGTCGCCGAGTACGCCGCGA
>JBKPAB010000098.1:0-6216 GCA_046726195.1 Actinomycetota bacterium | reverse complement strand
CTACTGATCTGATGCCGCTGTCAATAACCCACGCTGCGTGGGATGTTGACGCTGTACATGGCGTGCATGCCATGTTCAGCGTGAGGAAGCTAGGTACGGCATGTGCCGACTGCACGCCAACCACATTTTCACGCTCCTCTGGCCGCCCTCCTGGGATCGCTCGTGGTGTTTGTGCGGAGGTACGCATGGAGCTTCGCGCAAAAGCATGATCTCTAGCGCACGAGGCTGGATGAAACGACGAACGTATTGCACTTCTCTATTTCGCTCGTGCTCAAGCCCATGGTTCCCCAGTACTGGCGTGATCGAGCCAGCCCATGATTGCCGACAATGTTCGGATCGCCGGAGAGCGTGTCGTCGCCGATGGCTTCGTAGATGGCCAAGATCCCATCGAGGTCTCCTTGCTGCACACCCATAGACGCCGATACGGCGCGAACGAACATGCCGGAAAAGCAATCGGCCTGGGTTTCGAGCCGCCTCATATACCGCAGCTCGGTGCTCTTCTCGCCAGAGTCCTGGCCGAGCGCGTGCGCGGAGATCAGAATCCCGGTTCGGGCCTGCAGCGCGTGACCGAATTCATGGGCCATGACGAGGTCGGCGGTCCACTTGTTGCTCCTAACGGGCCGCAGAGCCTGAGGTAGCAGATTGCTGTAGTACACCTGCTGATCGGCCGTGCAGTAGAAGGCGTTAACCTCAGCGGTGCCGCATTTGGTGGTGATCTCTGGGCCGTAGATGGTCACAGTGGGTCGCACGATGATGAAGCCGGCGTTGGTGACCGGTGGTTGCCAGACGCGTACCAAACACTCCATCAAACCCTCGAAGTGTGCCTTCAGCTGGGCATCACTGGCGGTCACCACATTGATTGGTTGGGAGTTGCAGCGCACCGGTGCCGGCACCGTCTGGCTATAGAACGGACTCTGGGTAATCCACTGCTCTGCCTGGCTATAAGTCTGCGGAACTGGGATTGGCGGCGGGGTTCTATCGGGCGGCGGGACCTGGTAGTCGTCATTCTGGTAGGCCGCATTCGATGGCTCTGAGCGCAGCCCAGTGATCACCAGCCCGGCTAACGCCAGGAGTGCAACGATGATCATCACGAAGGCCAAGAACCCAAGCGGATTCCTCCGACGCGGCGCCGGCAAAGGTGGTCTCGGCCCGTACTGTGGCACGCCGCCACCAAAAGCGGGCCCGAACCGGGAGGAAGGATAACCCTGGTAATAACCGCCAGCCGGTACGCCGGGCTGCCAGCCGCGGCTCGTACTGTAGGCGCCGCCGTAGGTAGGTGAGGTTGCTTGCGGAGCTCCACGGGGCGGCGCGTACCGAGGACCGCTCCATTGTTGGCTCACACGCGCAACGATAACGGGCACACCAGGCCTGACTTGAGCTGCTCGCGCAATCGCGCGTGGAATCCGCCTACTTCGTCGTCGCTCGCAGAGGAAAGAGCGCCTCTGCTCCCTCCTCCTCAGCACGGCGGCGCGCGATTTCCCGACGCTCGCAGCTAATGCGCCAGTTTGCTGGATCAGAGGTTTTGGGTATGGAGCCGCACCTTTGCAGGACTAGTGGGAGGCTGTACCTCGTGCTCGCCAACTTGCCCAGAACGCTGCGTGTGATCGGAGTGATGATCGGGTTTGGTCTGCTGACGTGTGGTTTGCTTACCGGTCCGCTCGTGTTGCCGGCGTACGCCCAGGGCAACGCCGCGACGTTCATCGCTGAGGGCAATCTGGCCAAAGACGGCACGCTAAGGGTTAAGCAAACGATCACGCTGACCGCGCCGGTGCCTGCGGAGCTGTCGCAGAAGTTCGAGACAAGACAAGACGTGGTCGGAGACCGTCAATATGTCCAGGCGTTGTCCGAGATTACGGCTAGCGTCGACGGCGCATCAGTCGAGCCAACGATCACCACTGATGATCGCTTCACCACCGTAACGGTACCGACAAACGGGTCGAGAGAAGTAGTGATCAGCTACACCGTGACTGGTGCTGTGGTCACGATCGACGGCGGTACGGCGTTGCGCTGGGGCATGCTGCAGGGGCTTAGTGTTGCGGTCGCCGAGTTCGCTGCAACGGTGCAGATCCCAACCCAGTTCAGCTACATCAAATGCACGGCTGGCAGCCCGAACTCGACGGTTCCCTGCAATGTTGCCTCCGCTGGCACCGAGAGTGCCCAAATACCCACCTTCCGCGATGGACAACGTGGCGAGGGTGAGGTCGTGGCGATCGACATCGGATTCCCGCCCGGCGGCATTGCGTCCAACGAGGTGATCGAGTATCGATGGACTCTCGGGCGCGCTTTCTCAGTGGAGCCAATGCCCCTCGCCTTGACGTTGGGCGTGTTGGTGCTCGGGGGAGTTGCCTTGTACGGCCTGCATCGGCGTGCAGGGGTCGACGTCAGCCCGGATGGACAAATCAGTACTGTCGGCGAGTTTGTGCCGACCGGTGCCGGGCAGTCGGAATTCCGAGTGGTCGACGAGATCCGGCCAGGCCATGTCGGCACGGTCGCCGACGAGCGCGTGGATCCAATCGACATCACCGCCACCTTGGTCGATCTGGCCGTACGCGGGCATCTGGTGATCAGGGAGTTGCCTCGGGAGCACGAATTTGCCCCGACCGACTGGGAGATCAATCGTGTTGAGGGCACGCCTGATGCGCTGCGACCTTTTGAGCAGCAGCTGCTCGACGGCATTGCGCCGCCTGGCGGGACCGTACGTATATCGGAACTTGCCACCAGGGTTCAAGACTCAATTGGCGGCGTTCAAAACGCGCTCTATGACGAGATGGTCAGTAATGGGTGGTACGAGCGTCGCCCCGACGACACCCGGAACCGTTGGAGTCAGCTGGCACTGGCCGCTCTGATCATCTCCATCGTCGTAACGGGTGTGCTCGCCGGGTTCACCACGTTTGGTTTGGTGGGAATGGCGCTGATCGTGATCTCCGTCGGCCTGGTGTTCGTGGCGCAGGAGATGCCGTCGCGGACGGCCAAGGGTGTTGCCCTGCTCGGGGGTTTGGGAGCGTTACGTTCAGACCTGATGAGCCACCCGACGAACCAGATGCCACCGGGTGGGGAGTTACGGGAGATTTCTGAGGTCCTGCCGTACGCGATTGTGCTCGGCGGAGCTGACCGCTGGTTGGATGCCATCGTCACAAGTGATGTCGACGAACATCCCGACTCTTACGACCTGACTTGGTATCACGGGCCCGAGCACTGGCACCTGCGCGACCTGCCGGATTCGATGCGGAACTTCGTAACTACTGTCTCCGGTAGCCTGTTCGCCCGCTGAGGTCGGGGGTTTATGTGCCCTGAGCTTGTCGAAGGGCACGCTTCGACTGGCTCAGCGCGCATTCTTATGTGCCATGAGCTTGTGTTTTGTGCCCTGAGCTTGTCGAAGGGCACGCTTCGACAAGCGCCGTCTTCACGCCCCGTTATCCAACGTGCAGGTTCTGCAGCGGGTAGCCGTTCTTCGCGCAGCCATCGATGATCAACTTCTGGAGCTCGTCTGGAGCGTTCTTGGGATCCTCCGAATCCAACAAGGTGATCACCGCGTCCAGCCATCGCTGCGGCTCTGGGTCCAGCTGTCCGGACTCGCGGAGCGCCTTCAGGCCTACCACGGTCACCTTGCTCACCATCGAGCCACCGCCGGCCGCTGCATCCACGGCGGGACAGCCGACCTTGTAGACGTCCTCCGCTTTGATATCCGTCTGGGCGCAGGAGGCGAAACTTAGCAGAGCGGCAATGGCTAGAACAGTGGCAACAATGACACGGTGCATGTACCGAGCGTATGTGTATCGAGTAGGCCATGTGCCGGGTAGCAATTAGCGCAAGCTAGTGACACGACACTAGAGGTGTCGGTCACCTCGCTCGTAGTCTTCGATGGCCTGCCGCATCTGCCGCACGGCGGCCTGGATCTCGGCCTCTAGCTCCTCTTCAGTGAAGTACCGCCGCACGACTGGCTGCCAGTCACTAAACCATAGGTAGGTGGTCCAGGTGATCAGGCCGATGGCAAACAAAATCATGAGGATCGTCGTAACGGTGGTCGGCTCCAACATGCCTGAGTCCTTCGAGCGGGCAGTGTCTAAAGGGTAAGCCCTGGATAGAGCGGGTTGGTATCCAGCAACTCCTCCGACGCAGCCTTGGTAGCCTCGGCCACGCCCTCGGCGAGCACGTACTTAGCTTTGCCCGGCTGACCGCTGGTGGCAATCACGGGTGTGGTGTTCTTTAGCACATTCACAATCAACTCAGCCACCTTGTCAAACTCGTCCGCACCGAATCCGCGAGTGGTGAGCGCCGGCGTGCCGATCCGGATGCCCGAGGTGTACCAGGCGCCGTTGGGGTCGGCCGGTACTGAATTCCGGTTGGTGACGATTCCGGAGTCCAACAATGCCGACTCGGCCTGGCGGCCGGTCAGCCCGAATGATGTCACATCGATCAACACGAGATGATTGTCGGTTCCGCCGGTGACCAGCTTCGCGCCGCGTCGCAATAGGCCGTCGGCCAAGGTCTTGGCATTGTCCGCGATTGCCTGCGCGTACGCCCGGAACTCCTGAGTCCTCGCCTCGGCGAGCGCCACCGCCTTGGCGGCGATGACGTGGCCGAGCGGCCCTCCGAGCACCAGTGGGCAGCCGCGATCCACCGAATCCGCGTACTCCTTGGTCGCGAGCACCAGTCCGCCACGCGGTCCGCGAAGAGACTTATGGGTCGTGGTCGTCACGAGGTGGGCATGCGGTATCGGATCTTCGTCACCGGTAAAGACCTTGCCCGCCACCAGGCCGGCGAAGTGCGCCATGTCGACAATGAGCGTCGCACCCACCTCGTCGGCGATTTCTCGCATTGTGGCGAAGTTGATCCGCCGCGGATATGCGGAGTAGCCGGCGATCAAGATCAACGGTCGGAACTCCCGCGCCGTCGCCCGTACTGCGTCGTAATCCAGCAGCTGGGTTTCCGGATCGGTGCCGTAGGAACGCTGATGGAACATCTTGCCGGAAATATTTGGCCGGAAGCCGTGTGTGAGGTGGCCACCCGCGTCTAGCGACATGCCGAGTGCCCGCTGGTTGCCGAACTTGTGCCGCAGCTCCTCCCACTGCTCCTCGCTCAGGTCATTAACTGTCTTGACGCCCTGTGCGGCCAACTCAGGTAATTCGATCCTGTTGGCCAGGGTGGCCCAGAAGGCAACCAGGTTGGCGTCGATGCCTGAATGCGGCTGGGTGTAGGCATATTCGGCGCCGAAGAGCTCTCGCGCGTGCTCGGCGGCGACCGCCTCGACGGTATCGATGTTCTGGCAGCCGGCGTAGAAGCGATGCCCGATGGTGCCCTCGGCGTACTTGTCGGAAAGCCAGCTGCCCATGGTCAGCAGTACGGCGGGCGAGGCGTAATTCTCCGAGGCGATCAGTTTGAGTGAGCCGCGCTGGTCAGTCAGCTCGGAGCGGATGGCGCCGGCGATCCGTGACTCGACGGTCTCAATCATGGAGAGCGCTGCGCTGTAGGCCCGCGAGGCCGTGCCCGCATAGTCGAAACCTGGGCTTTCGGTTTGCGGGGCGGTAGAGAGGATGTCGGTCACGAGCACTCCTGAGGTAAAGCCGGGCGCCGCCTACCTTAGTCCAGCCCTCCGACACGCTGTCGCGAGATTTCATAGAGCGCGATTCCGGCCGCCACCCCGGCGTTGAGGGACTCGACGCTCGTGCTGATCGGGATCGAGGCGAGATGGTCGCAGGCCTCGCGAACCAGTCGCGATAAACCAGCACCTTCGCTGCCGACGACGAGCACGAGCGGCCCAGAGACGCCGGGCACGTCAGTGATGCTCATGTTGGCGCGGCCGTCGAGTCCAATCAGGCTGAGCCCTGCGTTGGCGTACGCGCGCAGGCTGCGGTTGAGATTCGTGGCACGCCCGATCGGGATCCTTGCTGCCGCCCCGGCTGAGGTCTTCCAGGCGGCGGCGGTCATGCCAGCCGACCGGCGTTCTGGGATGAGTACGCCGTGTGCGCTAAACGCGGCCGCCGACCGCACGATCGCGCCGAGATTGCGCGGGTCGGTGATCGAGTCCAGTGCCACGATGAGCGGCATCCGATCCGACTCCAGGGCAGCCGCCAGCAGGTCGTCTGGGTGGGCATACTCGAAAGCCGGCAGTTGCAAGGCGACACCCTGGTGCACTGCGCCGCCCGTAAGCCGATCAAGTTCGGCCCGGGTGACCTCGAGCAGCCCGGTGCCACGGCTCGCCGCTAGCTTGAGAAT
>JBKPAB010000097.1:0-6358 GCA_046726195.1 Actinomycetota bacterium | reverse complement strand
GAACATGAGTCGGATCTCCATGCGAGCCAGCGCGTTGCCCAGGCACACATGCGGGCTACCTTTGCCGAAGGTCAAGTGATCAACATTGGTCCGGGTCACATCAAACCGGTATGGGTCGGGGAACACAGCTTCATCCCGATTGCCCGACCCGAACCACATGACGACCTTGTCGCCAGCCTTGATCTGCTTGCCACCAAGCTCGACGTCTCGAGTGGTGGTACGCCGGAAGTGGTACACCGGCGACGCCCAACGCAGGAACTCCTCAACCGCGCCCGGAATCAGCTCCGGCTGCTCCTGCAGCAGTTTCAATTGATCTTGATTCTCGATCAACGCCAGCATCGACTGACTGATGGCGTGCCGCGTCGTTTCGTTGCCTGCTATCACCAGCAAGAGGAAGTAATTGTCGAAGTCACTCGGCGACAGCGGCTGGCCGTCCTCGGGGATCTTGTTGACCAGAATGCTGATCAAGTCTTTGCCGTCGCCGCCTTTGCGTCGCCTGGCAAGGTCGCGGCCGTATTCGAAAACCTCGAGCGCAGCCGGTGAGCGGAACGGCAAATGTTTGTATTGATCGCTGTCGGGGTCGGTGATCAGGTACTCGGTGTAATCGGGATCGGTGTTGGCGACCATCTGGTTGCCCCAGTTGATCAACATGCCGGTGTCGCTCACAGGTACGTCGAGTAGCCGCACCAAGACGTTGATCGGAAAGTCGGCGCTGACCTTCTCGACGAAGTCGAATTCGCTGTTCTGCAAGGCATTGTCGAGGGTGACATTGGTCAGATCGCGCAAGAAACTCTCGTAGTTGCGCGCCAGCGGGCCCGGACTGAACTCACGCTGGATCAGTTTGCGCAGCGCACGATGGCGCGGTCCATCGGTCTCCAGCATGGAGCGCCGCAAATCCATCAGGTCGTCATCGACCTCTTCGAGATTGACGTATTTCGTTGAGGTGTACGTCTCCGGGTCGCGATCCACCACATCGATGTCGGCGTACCTCGTCACGGCCCAGAAGCCTGAGTTCGGCGGAGCCTCCGGCGTCCAGTGCACCGGGTCCTCGGCACGCAACCTGTCAAACATCGCCCAGCCCTCATTGCGGGCAAATGCATCCAGATCGGTGAGATCGACTTGATCAAGTGGTATGGCGGTGGGTTGCGACACGGTCTCTCCTAGAGGTGGTAGGCGTATTCGCGGAACTCCCAGTCGGTGACCCAGTGGTTGAAGCGTTCCAGCTCATTTCGCTTGTAGGTAAGGAAAGTCTTGACAAACGGCTCCCCGAGGATGCGGGCCATCTCGGTGTCCTCCTCGAGGGCAAGCAGCGCAGTTGCAAGATCACCGGGCAGCTTGTCAGCTTTGCTTGGGTCGTATCCATATCCCTCGAGCGGATCGGGGGGTTCCATTTCGTCCCGGATGCCGAGGTACGCGGCGGCCAGCAGCCCGGCAATTGCCAAATAGGGATTGGCGCTGGCGTCACCGAGTCGGAGCTCCATGCGCGATGCTCTGCCGCGCTCGGGTGGGATTCGTACCATCGCGCTGCGGTTGTCGAGTCCCCAGTCGATCAGCCATGGGGCGAGCGTGTCTGGCCCGAACCGCTTGTACGAATTGATCGTGGGGTTGCTCACCGCCGACAGCGCTGGGGCATGAGCGAGCACACCGGCGACCGCCGATCTCCCGGTCTTCGATAGGCCGTCTTCGGTCGTCGGATCGTCGAAGAGCGGCCGACCCAGGTCGTCCCAGGTGGAGAAGTGAATGTGGAATCCCGACCCGCCCTCATCATTGAACGGTTTGGCCATAAACGTCGCCAGCTTGCCTTCTTGACGGGCAAGTTCCTGGATCGCGCTCTTGAAACGGAACGCGCGGTCGGCGGCATCGAGGGCTTCGGAGTGCCAGAGGTTGATTTCGAACTGTCCGCTGGAGAACTCGTGATTCGCGGCGACAACCTCAAGACCAAACGCCGACAGATGACGCAGCGTACGGAGCAACACATTCTCCGGATCACCCTTCAGGCCGGCGACGTACACGTTGCCGGTTGCCTCGCCGTAACGCTGCCAACCCGTGGGGTTCTTGTCGGTGCGCTCCAGGACATAGAACTCGAGCTCGGGTCCAACTGTCGGCCGCATGCCCAGGTCGGCGAACTGCTCGATCACCCGTTTCAGCACCCTTCGTGGACTTTCCTGCGAAGGCGACCCATCTGGGTTGTAGACATCGGCGATGACGTGGGCGACACCTTTCTCCCACGGCACGATCTGCACCGTGCTGACGTCAGGGAATGCCAGCACATCGGGCAGGCCCGCCCCAAGCCCGCCTTCGATGTCGACAACGTCACCCATCGGTGTAGTGCCGTAGACCGACCGACAGAACGCCACGCCGTCAGCGACGGTACGCGCGAATCGGTTGACGAGGACGTCGCGTCCGCGGTCGGTGCCGATCAGGTCCGAATACGCGATGCGCACGACGTCAATATCTTGCGTCACAAGCTTGGCAGCGAAGTCCTCTAGACCCGTCGTATCGAAATGAGCCATCCCGAACCTCCGCTGATTTTTTCAAGCCGAGCCCAATGCGCCTGCATGCTCCGAGACTCCGTACTCCGAGACCGCGTGCGAAACCTACGTACACGTAGCTTTCCTACGCTCTGCACAGGTTGCAACGTGTGCAGACCGCTAGCAACCCACGTTCACGTAGGTTTCGAACAGTCGTTTGGGTCCGAACAGTATCGCCTGGCTAAGCCTATGACAAGAGACTGCAAGACGCGAGGTGCAGTTTGATCGCCATTGCTAACGGCTCGACGACACGAGTACCGTACGGATCCAAACGATCTTCTCAAAGATATGTGCCCTGAGCCTGTCGAAGGGCACACCGAAGGGGCCCTCAGGAGTGCTGCATGACCGACGTCAAAGGGTTCTTTTATCCGCGCACCGCAAGCGGCAGATCCTCCCTGATCCCGCCACCCCCGTGGTATTACTCCGGAGACCTTCTCACCGTCGAATACCGTACGGATCCCGCGCGGGTAGCGGAGCTGCTCCCGGCCCCCTTGTCACTTGCACCCGAAGACCCGGGAGCAGTTGCTTTGATCTGGGCCGACTGGCAGTCCTGCTCGTCCTCGCGGGAGGAGCTACTCGATCCGGTACGCGCGCAATACAAGGAGGCCTTCGTGGTCGTCCGCTGCAGCTTCCAAGGCGAGACGTTCTCGCGCTGCGTCTACATCTGGGTCGACAAGGACTTCGCGATTGGCCGCGGCATTCATCAGGGCTACCCAAAAAAGCTTGGTTCCATGTGGCAGACCCGGCCGCACCCGTTTGGGCAGGCCGCACCCCAAATCGCGCCCGGCGGTGTTTTCGGCGCAACCCTCGCCGCCGGAGACCGCCGGCTGGCCGAGGCGGTGCTGACGCTCCGCGAGAAGTCTGAGACCAACGGCTTCGTCAATGCCCACAAGATGGCCCACCACCGGATCTTCCCCGGCATCGCTTCTGGCGCGCCCGACGCCTTCTCGGAGTTGATTGAGTCAGGGTCGAGCGAGTTTCAAGGCGGTCAAGCCTGGACCGGCGAAGCGGAGCTGCGTCTCTTCGATTCACCCACCGAAGAGCTGGCCCGGCTGAGCGTCGATGAGATCATCGGCGGCTACTACCGGCAAGTCGGCGTGGTCTGGAACGGTGGTCGATCACTGGCCATGCTCACGAACGGCTAGGTGGAGTCAATTGTTCGGGCCGGAACGTTCATTGCCCCAAGCTCTGTGGACAGACAACCACTGCCGCCTAGCATGTCCCTCATGCCCCATCGCCAGACACTCGCCGAGACCGAGCAGGCGATGAGCGCCCACGTAAGCGACCTGTCAATCAACTTTCCTGCCGCGGCCGCGGTGTCGAGTCTCTACCGCGCCTCGAACGCGGTTCGGCTCTATCTCACCAATTCGGTGCTGCGTGAGCACGGACTGACGTGGACTGGCTTCGTCGTGCTGTGGGTGGTATGGATTTGGGACGGCGCTGAGACCCGTCGAGCCGCAGAGGGGGCCGCGATCTCCAAGGCCACCCTCACTGGCGTCGTCAAGACTCTGGAAGCGCGCGGACTCATCACCCGACGGGTCAGCGACACCGACCGGCGGTTGGTGAATCTCGAGCTCACACCAGCGGGCGCGACCTTGATGAGGGAGCTCTATCCCGCCTTCAACGCAGCAGAGGCCGAGGTGGTGTCTGGGCTGTCACCGAGAAAACTGTCCGAGCTCACCAACAGTTTGAGATCGATCGTCACCGACCTCGAGGCCAAGCCTGGAACCATGGTTCCCGGTGCCGACACAGCCGGGACCAGCGAGGTTGATGATCAAGCCGAGACGCTCGCCCGGCTAACCGACGCCTGATCGCGCGTCCCGGCCCGCTGGCCCGCTGCTTGTACGAAATGCCGGAAGATCTCGGCCTGCACCGGATCCGTAGCGGCGGAATCCTCTGGACGCCACTGGACGCCGAGATACCAGCCGGCATGATCTTGCAACGTCACCGCCTCGATCACCCCGTCAGATGAGTACGCCGCAGGACTCAGGCCGGCGCCCAGCGTGGCAATGCATTGGTGGTGGTAGCAGGAGATAGCAGTACGACGTCCCACGATCTCCCCGAGCGGTGAAGTCTCATCGACATCAAGATCATGTACGCGGTTTCGGTGATTGCCAACCGTGTCATCCATGTCTTGAACAAGATCGCCACCAAGCGCCACGTTGACGATCTGGGTGCCCCGGCAAATCGCGAGCAGCGGCAGATGATCAGCAAGCACCACTTGCGCCACTCCAAGATCGAAAGCGTCCTGCTCTTCGTCGACTCCATACTCGGTCGGGTGCGGTTGTTGGCCGGACCAGCGAGCCGCGACATCCCCGCCGCCCGGCAGCAGCACGCCATCGGCGAACCAGATCCTCTCCCGCGCGGCATCGACGTCCACCTCTAGATCCGTAGCGTGCGGGTGCACCACCACAGGCTCGCCGCCTGCTGCGAAGACAGCTTCGACGAGCGCTCGGGCTGTGACCTCGGCCGCGTATCGGAGGACGGTCGCACCTGGAGAGAAGCGCGCCGGAATGACGATCAATGGGCGGCGGCCCACGGAGATGTTGTCAGGCATAACGAATCCATGTGGTCTTGAGATTGGTGTACTCCTCCATTGCATGCCGGGATTTGTCCCGGCCGAACCCCGAGAGCTTGACTCCGCCGAACGGAACCGCCATGTCGCCTTCTTCGTAGCAGTTGACCCATACCGTTCCCGCCCGGAGGGCGCGGGATACGCGATGTGCCCGGCCCAGGTCGGAGGTCCAGACGGCGGCTGCCAGACCGTACGGAGTGTCGCCCGCAACGCGTAGCGCCTCCGCCTCATCCCCGACAACCTGGACGGCCAGCACCGGCCCGAAGATCTCCTCGCGGACGATCGGGTTGTCCGGGCCGGCACCGGTCACCACAGTTGGTTCCAGATAGGCCCCGCCCGTGTCGGCTAGCACCCGGTGCCCGCCAACCCGCAGCGAGGCGCCCTCGGCGAGGCCACGATCGATATGCCCGAGCACCCGCTGCAGGCTGCGCTCGTCGACCAGTGGCCCCATCTTCGTCTCGGGAAGCAGCGGGTCGGCTGGGAACCACTGGTCAGAGGTCTCCGCGATCCGCTCCACCACCTGGTCGGCCACATCTGCATGGACCACGAGCCGGGAGCCGGCGGTGCACCTCTCGCCTGAATTGAAGTAGATCGCCCAAGCCGCCGCATCAGCAGCGGCGTCAAGGTCGGGCGCATCGGGGAAGATGACGTTGGGCGATTTCCCACCGAGCTCGAGGTAGACCCGTTTCATATTGCTGTCGGCGGCGTAGCGCAGGAAGCGGCGGCCCACTTCGGTGGATCCGGTGAAGGTAAGGACATCGACTCCCTCATGCTCCCCCAGACGACGACCTACCACGGGCCCGTCGCCGCTGAGCACATTGAACACGCCCGGCGGGAGACCGGCTGCCGCCCCGAGCTCGGCGACCCGCTGCATCGAAAGCGGGGACTGCTCGGCGGTCTTCAGTACGACGGTGCAGCCGGCTGCGAGGGCGGGCGCGAATTTCCAACTCCCCAGCGTCAGCGGAAAGTTCCAGGGGACAACCGCGCCGACGACGCCGGCCGGCTCCCGGGTAACCAGCGCGAGCTCACCCTCCTCGGTGGGTGGGATCTCACCAGCCTCCTTGTCGGCCAGCTCGCCGTAGAAGCGCAGGCATCGGATGATGGCCCGCAGCTCGATCTGGTACGCGTCCCGGATCGGCTTGCCCATTTCGAGGCTGATCAACAAGGCAATCTCGTCGCGATGCTGCTCGACCAGGTCGGCAAAGTCCTGCAGGATCCTGCCGCGATCTCGAGGGTGCAGCCTCGGCCAGGG
>JBKPAB010000096.1:0-4473 GCA_046726195.1 Actinomycetota bacterium | reverse complement strand
TTGTTCATCATGCAGCCTCTGTTGAAGCTCCTGCGCCTCGGATAGGGTCGCATGGGTCAGGAGGTGGCATGGCGGCACAGACAGTCGTTGACGCCGGGCGGCGGCCCGTTGAGGCCGGCCGCGATCGGATCAGCCTGACTGGAATCACCGCCTTCGGTTATCACGGCGTACACGACTTTGAGCGCCGGCATGGCCAACAGTTCGTTGTTGATGTGAGCTGCACCCTTGACCTTTCCGCAGCAGCCACCACTGACGATCTTGGGCAGACGATCGACTACGGAGCACTGGCGAGGGCTGTCGTCGCGGACGTGGAACGCGACCCGTTAAACCTGATCGAGGCCCTTGCAGACAGAATTGCACTGACGTGCCTACGTTATGACGCCGTCCAGTGCGTCGAGGTCACCGTGCACAAGCCGCAGGCGCCCATGCCGGTCGACGTTTCCGATGTTGCGGTCACGCTGACAAGGAGTAAACGAGGTGAGTAGTCCCAATCCTCATGCCATCGATGCGGACACATTGAGCGGCATGAAACCGTTGCGCAAGGTCGTTTACTCCATCGGCTCGAACCTTGGTGATCGGCTCGGAAACGTGCAGGGTGCGGTCGACGCTTTGAGTGATACCCCCGATGTGATCCTGGTGGATGTCTCCTCGGTATACGAAACCAAACCCGTCGGCGGCCCGCCCGACAGTCCGGAGTTCCTCAACATCGTGGTGGTCGCAGAAACCACACTTGAGCCGCGAACCCTGGTGGAGCGGGCATTCGCGATCGAGGACGCTTTTGGTCGGACTCGTGACGGGGAGCGGTGGGGACCGCGTACCCTGGACGTGGATTTGATCATGGTCGGGAATGCCGTAGTCGATCAAGAGGATCTCAAGCTGCCACACCCACTGGCGCACGAGCGCGCTTTCGTGCTGGTGCCCTGGTACGAGGTTGACCCCACCGCCGAGATCATCGGCAAGGGACCGGTAGGGGATCTTCTTGGCAAGGCAGACACATCTGGTGTGGTTCGGCGAGATGATCTTGTTATTGACCGAGACTGAGGATAAGTCAGCTTGGCTGAGCAACCTTCCGACGGCTCGCTGCGCCTGACGCCGTTTCGGGCTCTCGTCATTGCTGCCCTGTTTGGCGGGCTGGCAGGGTGGCTCCTGGTGGTCACCGCGCAGGCCTTTGACCTGATTCCCCCCGAGGTGCCCTGGACCGCCCCGATTGGTTTGATCTTGGTCGCTGCGCTTGTCGGGGCGCTGGCGTACTCGACTCATCAGCGGATTCAGGTGCGCCGGGAACGGATGGAACCCCAGCGGGCGGTGGCGTTCCTGGTGCTCGGCAAGGCCTCCGCACTGGCAGGCGCGCTGGTCGCGGGCGGCTACTTCGGTTTCGCGCTGATGTTTCTGACCCGGCTGGATGCGGCTGCACCTCGTGATCGGGTAATCCGGTCTGCGGTGGCGGTTGTTGCCGGGATCGTGCTGTGCGTCATGGGCTCACTGCTGGAACGGGCGTGCAAGGTACCCACCGAACCGGAGGAGGGTGCGGAGTCCGGCGAGGGAGATGACTTGGAGGCAGACACTCGCGACTAAGCATCGAAATCCGCGGCAATCAGCATGCCGAGCCATATGGTGACGACCGTGACTTCGCCAGCAACCGCCAGTCGCGAGCTCAAGGCCTCGTCAGCTCAGCGGGTTTCCGAAATCATCTTGCTCATTGGCATTGTGGGAGCGGTCGCTTCCGCCGCTGGACCTATCTGGTATGTCCGCCTCGGGGTCGCCGTGGCGGTCACAGCGGCTCTGGCGGCGTGTGCCTTGGCCTGGCGCGATCTCAACACGGCCAGACACGCTCATGGACAGGCGATGCTCAAGGCGACACGCGATCATGGCGCGGCGCTGTCGGAGGAACGCACCCGCAACGCTGCTGTGGTCGACACCCTGGGCGCGCGGATTTCCGATGCCGGCAAAGTGATCGAGCGACAGCGGCGGACGATCGCCGAGCAGCGCATGCAGCTCTCCACCCTGAAGGTTGACCGGGCCTACCTGATGGGGGAGCTCGAGCACCGCGACAAGGTGATATCGGCGATTCGCGAGACCGTACGCGAGCGGGAAGCCGAGTTGATCGCCGTCGCAAGTGAAGAGCCGAGTGCGGAAATCCACCATATGCCGCGCCGCGTGCAGGCCGCGCAAGAGTCGGATTGGGACGAGGCCCTATCTGCCGAGGCGCTATCTGCCGAGCCCTTATCTGCTGAGGCCCTTCCTGCATAGGCCTCTGCCTTCCACCCGCGCGATTATTTATCGATGTCACCCACGACATAACCGATTGAGGCCAGGGTTGCCTCCAAGGCCTCCGTGGGTACGCCGACCAGCACTCGCTCCAGGCTGGAGATGTTGTTAAATGACGCCGTCCGAAGCTTGAGCCGCCACGGGGTCTTCTCCCCGCGAGACACCAGAAACACGCCGGCGATCCCCAAAGGTGCCTCGATCGCCATGTATAACTCGCCCTCCGGCACGCGAATGATCTTGCCCGGTTTCACCGAAACCGGGCCAGGCAGTTCTTTCAGGCGGTTAATGCAGGCGATGATCAACGATGCGCTGCTGGCCAGTTCTTCGCCGAGCACACCAAGCCGAGACTGCGCATCGCCCGCGCGGCGTACCGGTGGAGTGATCAAGCCGCCGAGCTCGCCATAAGCCAGGTACGGCCGCTGTACGCGCAGATCGAGGTCGACCCCGCTGGCGCGGGCCGCGGGGCCGCTCACGCCGAATTGGTGAATAGCGTCTTCGTCCAGCAAGGCGACACCGCTCGTGAGACTCGCAAAGGGCGCGGAGTCGATCATGCTCAGCACCCTCTCGGCTACTTGAGCTGCCCGCTCGGCGACGGCTCGTTCGGCACGCAGCCAAACCTCGTCGGCATCAACCGCTAGCCCACCAACTCGCGTTGCCATCGGGTGGATGCGGTTGCCAGTGAGTCGCAGGGTCTGGGTGCGCAACTCCTCACGCAGGCGGCGAATTCCAGCGTCGCCCGGTATCCGATGCGGCACATAACAGAGGAATCCGCAGTGACTCAGAATGCGAGTGTGCTCAGCCAGCAGGGTACGCAGCCAGACGGCACGATCCGGTACAGCAAGCCCCATCATCTGCTCGCAAGCGAGAGCTACGGCGAGCTCGCCGAAAAACGGAGCCTGCCAGTCGTGCCGGTCCGCCAACATCAAGATTTGGGTGTAGTCACGTACCTCGAAGAGCTTCTCGGCCCCCCGATGCATGGCACCGACCACGACCCGGGCCGTGGTGATCACCTCATCCTCGGTCCACAAACGCAGCTCGATCAGTCCCGCGTTACTGGGATGTTCTGGGCCGAGGTCCAGCAGGATCGTTCCGCTCGGCAGCTTGGCTGGCTGCGTCGAGGGCAGCACGCCCGGGGCCAGCGATCCGACCAGGACCCGAAGCTGCTGATAGCTCATCAGCGGCTCGGCACTCTCGCGTACTGCAGGAGCCACCAGTGGGATCCCCAGACGTATTGCGAGCTCAAAGCCGAATGCTGACTCCGACGACCAAGGTCGACCAGCGGATCAGCATGGGCATCCACGTGCAGCAGGTCCGGTACTAGCTCGCTCTGCAGGCCACAGAAAGCCGTCGTCGCTCCCAACTCCTCACCGGCGGCGCGTACCGCGTCGACAGCCACATGTGCGGTGAGGTTAACCCCAGCAGGTCCAGCTACCGGCTCCAGCGCACGACCGTCGCGGTACGCCGCCAGCGACCCGGTGACCGGGCGACGCTCCGCGGTGTGGCCATAGTCGATCATGAGGGCACAGCCTCCTCGCCTCATGATCATCTTGATCAGCTCAGCCCATGCCCGATCCCGGGTCAGACCGATCTCCGCGTGGTCCCCTTCGGACCACCAACGGTCGGCCCAGGCCAGCTGCTCATCATCGAGCCGCGGCCCGGCCTGCTCGACCCCATCATCGTTGATGATCACCTCGCGCCAGCCGTCGGCAAATCGTGCGGCGACCGGGCACGGCAGATCGTCCAACCACTCACAGCAGATGATCATGACAGGCTCGGAACCGCCCAGTGCAGCACCCGCCTCACCGCTGGTCCAGCAGCCATACCGCACGTCCCAGAGATCCTGGGCCCAACCGACTTGCTGCGACAGCCCGGGGGGCCTGGTTCTTAGATCAATTCCGAGCAGCTGGAGATCAGGTCGGATCGCGGCGAGCTCGTCCAGCAGCCGACCGGTGCCCGCTCCAACGTCGACGACGCTCTTCACGCCCTCCTGGCGATCGACCAACGCCGCCAACATCTGGGCGATCATCGGCCCGCTACTGGCTGCGGTACGAAAATGCGCGTCAGGGCTGTGGACGTGCCAGAATCCTTCCGCTCCGTACGCTGATTCGAGCCAAGCATCGAACCAGGAGCGCCATCCGCCTCGGTATGTGCACTGAGCCTGTCGAAGCGCACCCTTCGACAGGCTCAGGACGGCGCCCTTCGACA
>JBKPAB010000095.1:0-4326 GCA_046726195.1 Actinomycetota bacterium | reverse complement strand
ATGTCGGCTAGCGTCGAGAGCTAATGCGGAGCCTGTCGAAGCGTGCCCTTCGACAAGCTCAGCTCAGGGCACATAACGTCAAGCTCACGGCACATGACGCTAGGCCAGCAACGATGACCGCAACCTACATTCGCTCCCTCGCCGACGAGGGTCTGGGCCTCTCCGAGATTGGTGGCAAGGGCCACGCCCTTGCCCGGCTGGCGTCGGCCGGATTGCCGGTGCCGAACGGGTACCACATCACGACGGCGGCGTACCACGATTTCGTCGCCCGTCACCTCCTCGAGGGACCGATCCGGGCGCAGCTTGCTACGGCCCGCGATCCTTCGGATGAGGCCACGGGTCGTGTGGCGGCTGCGATCCATGCACTGTTCACCGGCCGTGAGATCCCAGCCGAGATCGCTACCGATGTGTTGCGGGCATATCACCAGCTGGGCTCGCCGCCAGTAGCCGTACGATCCTCAGCCACGGCGGAAGACCTCCCGGAGGCCTCATTTGCCGGCCAGCAGGAGAGTTACCTGAACGTCGTTGGCGATAATCAACTTCTGCAAGCGGTACGTCGCTGCTGGGCCTCATTGTGGACCGCCCGCGCCATCAGCTACCGGGCCCGACACCACATCCACACCGACAAGATCAGCTTGGCGGTGGTGGTTCAGGAACTCGTTGACGCGGATGCTTCCGGGATCCTGTTCACCGCGGACCCGGTAACCGGGGATGACACCATGATCGAGATCAATGCCGCCTGGGGTCTCGGCGAGGCGGTGGTTGGTGGACAGGTGACTCCGGACACGATCACTGTGGAGCGTGCCTCCGGCCGGATCATGCGCACTGTGATCAATACGAAGACGATCATGACGGGGTTGACCAACGGCGGCACTGCTGCGCTGCAGGTACCGATGGACCGGCAGGACGCGCCCGCGTTGACCGAATCCCAGGCGCTACGGCTGGTCGATCTTGCGATCATGGTGGAGGACCTCTTCAAGGAGCCGATGGATATCGAATGGTGCCGTACAGGCGACCGGCTGCTAGTGCTGCAGGCCAGGCCGATCACCACGGCAATCCACCCTGATCCGTGGAACGACAGCCGCTCCGGAGATTTCTTGTGGACCAATACCAATGTCGGTGAGGCCATTCCGGATGTGATGACCCCCGCGACCTGGTCCATGGTGCAGGTCTTCCTGACCGACGCGATGGCAACCGCCTCGATCCCGCCGTACGTCGGATACGGCAGGATCGGCGGCAGGATTTATCTCAACCTCAGCGTGATGACGACGTTATCGGCCGCGGTCGGGGTCAGCCAAAAGAGCTACCGATACCTGTCGGAGGAAGTCTTCGGGCGGCTGCCGGATGATCTTGAGATCCCGCCCGTCAACGCCCGCTGGCGAGACATCATCCGCGCAGTGCTGCCGATGGCCCTGCACGTGCTCGGAGAGGCTCGGCGCGACGCAAAGGTGCTGGATGCTTATCTGACCGAGCATCCTGCACTCTGTGAACGCCGGTGGGCCGAGATCGCCGCAGTCGCTACGCCGGTGGAGCTCGCAGACTTGTGGACCAATGTGCTCAGTCCCGAGTTCCATCGAGTGAGCTGGATGTTGTCTGCGGCTACTCGATCCAGTGGGGCATCGTTTATCACCACCCGAAAGCGCCTGCAGAGCCTGGTCGGCGACGCGGCTGCGAATGCGCTGACGGCCGGGCTCGGCGGGCAGGCGGGGCAGTTAGCGAGCCTCGGACTTCTCGACGGCCTGGAGAAGGTTGCTGCCGGTGAGATCGATCGCGACACCTTCAATCGGCGTTATGGTCACCGCGGGCCGCATGAGTTTGAGATCTCGTTGCCACGGTCTGGCGAGGATCCGGATTGGATCGACCGGCAGTTGGCTGCCCGCGCGACGTCGGCCGCAAACTACCGGGACATGCTTCGCGCGCAGCAGGAAAAGCGCCAAGAGGCGTGGGCCGAGCTGGAGCAGCGCCACCCGGTGCACGCCCGAATCCTGCACCACCAACTGTGGGTGTGGGCCAAGATCTCCCGGGACCGGGAGCGAGCTCGCTCAGAGGTGATCAGATACTTCTGGGTGCTACGCGCGTACGCGCTGCGGGCCGGCGAACTCACCGGCCTGGGCGAGGACATCTTCTTCCTCGACAAAGCAGAGATCGTTCGCGTGCTGCTGGGTGAGACCATCAGCCCGAGGTTGATCAAGCAGCGCCGCGCCGCGTACCAGGCCTACTCGGCGCTGCCGCCTTATCCGGCGCTGATCCGGGGGTATTTCAACCCTTATGCTTGGGCGGCTGATCCGAACCGGCGATCGGACATCTACATCGAGGGGAGGGTAGCCGAAGCCGACGTCGCAGTACGCGGCTTTCCCGGGTCGGCCGGAGTCGTCGAGGCGCCAGTGCGAGTGCTCAGCGACGCCGCTGATGGAGCTGCGTTGCAGCCTGGTGAAGTGCTCGTCACCACGATCACCAACGTCGGCTGGACGCCGCTGTTCCCGCGCGCGGCTGCGGTGATCACCGACGTCGGCGCGCCGCTCTCCCATGCCGCGATCGTGGCGCGCGAGCTCGGCATTCCTGCGGTCGTGGGATGTGGCAACGCCACGATGCGGCTGCGAACCGGTGATCTGGTACGGGTCGACGGGACCGCAGGCACGGTCGAGGTGCTCAGGTGATACCAGACTTGTGCGGGCCGGTCGAGCAGGTGGCGCCGCGGCTGCTTGGTGCGGTACTGCGCCATGGACCGGTCGCAGTTCGGCTGACCGAGCTCGAGGCGTACGACGGGGCTCATGATCCGGCCTCGCACGCTTATCGCGGCCGTACCGTGCGCAATGCGGTGATGTTTGGGCCACCTGGCCACCTCTATCTCTACTTCACTTATGGGATGCACTGGGCTGGGAACATCAGCTGTGGGCCCGAGGGAGTCGCCTCAGGAGTATTGATGCGGTCCGGCGAGGTGATCGACGGCATAGAGGTGGCAAGATCACGACGCGGGCGGGCGAGTGATCGTGATCTGGCGCGGGGCCCCGGTCGGCTCTGTCAGGCACTTGACCTACACGCTCAACACAAGGGTTGCGACCTGCTCGGCGACGGACCGGTGCAGCTTGAGGCCTCGGCTGAGAAACCACAGATGATCATGGTCGGACCGCGCGTCGGCGTCTCGGTTGAGGCGGATCGGCCGTGGCGATTCTGGATCGGCGACAGTCCATTCGTCTCTGACTACAAACGCAGCCCACGGGCGGCGCGGGCGATCCTCGGGAGCCCCGTCGTCCGGCGGTGGGATCCGCGCTAGCGCATTCGGCCAATCAGTCCCATCGCGGTGGAAATCAAGGGGGTGGCGTCAGCCGGAGCGATAGGCATCCCCCACGGAACCCGACGCGGATGACTGTCACGGAATGATCATCTTCGTTGATCTCATAGAGAACGCGGTAGACGCCACGTCTCGCACTGCAAATTCCAGCGAAGTCTCCGCGAAGCGGTTTGCCCACCTTGTACGGATTCTCAGCCAGCGTGCCGAAGCTGAACTCGACAATCGCAGGCACGACTCGGGAAGGAAGCCGATCCAGGTTTCTGATGGCCGCTGAGGAGAGAGCGACCGTCCAACTCACCTGGGCGTCCGCATGCCGTATCGCCGCCGCACCGCTTCCTCATCGCAGAGCTGACCCGCGGTGGCCTCCTCATGCGCCGCGGCGATGTCGTCATGGACTCCAGGTTGAGATTGCCAATAGATCGTCTCCTCCATTGACTCGAGGTCGTCAATGGAGATCAGCACGGCAGCAGGCCGGCCGTGCTTTGTGATGATCACCCGTTCCTGGGTGTTGACAGCATCCTCGACCAGCTCGTTGAGCTTCGCCTTGGCTTCGGTAAGTGGAAGGGTGGTCATGGAAATCAATGATGGTCCCGAATTCAGTCCTGTACAAGTCCGAAAACAAGTCCGACTTCACAAGTGGCCGTCATTTTGTCTAGTGGCAACAAGCTTTCAGCTCCCTCTGTCGTCGGGAGCCAATGGCAACGAGAAGATAACGACGGCTGGCCCCACCGAGGCAACAGGGTTGCGCAACCGGCTGGTCCATCGCAGGTTCGTGGCCAAATCTCGCTCCGGAGAGGAAAAACCCGTCAAAACCCCGCGCTGGGGGTGGGCAATCGTGACCAATCTGTTTAGACTCCTCCAGGAGATAACGCTTTGGTCTCATTCTCGGGGGAGTAAAAACACGTGGCTCGACCGCGCCCGCGACGGGCGATGCGGCCGCCTCTCGCGGTTCGGGTGCTCCGAATTGCGGTTCCGGCGGCACTAGTGACGGCATTGGGCGTAGGTGTGGCGGGCGCAGTCATGCCGGGAGATGA
>JBKPAB010000094.1:0-4573 GCA_046726195.1 Actinomycetota bacterium | reverse complement strand
AACCTGCTCTTTGGCCTACCGCTCGTGACGGGGGCGCTCATCACCACCGCTGTATCGACTGGACTGCTGTTCCTGCAAAACAGTCGCAGCCAGCAGACGTTTGAGCGTGTTATTACCGGCATGCTGGCAGTGGTCACCATCGGCTTTTTGGCCGGATTAATCGCATCGCCGCCCGACCCCGGGTCTGCCGTTGCCGGGCTGGTACCGACGCTGAGTGGTGCCGAAAGCGCAGTCCTCGCGGTTGGCATGCTCGGCGCAACCGTCATGCCGCACGCCATCTACCTGCATTCCGCACTTATCCGCGACCGGCACGGACGTGCGGACCCCGACTGCGCCGCTCCGATGCTGCGGACCATCCGGCTCGACGTTGGGCTGGCGATGCTGGTCGCGGGCACCGTCAACGTTGGCATGCTGCTGCTGGCGGCCAGCACGCTGCACGGTCTGAATGTGGACGGATTGCAGGCTGCTCATAACGCCGTCGGAGCAGAGCTGGGACCGCTGCTCGCCCTGCTGTTTGCGCTGGCGCTCTTGGCGTCCGGTCTGGCCTCCACATCCGTGGGCGGGTATGCGGGCGCGGTGATCATGGATGGCCTACTGCACCGGAGAATTCCTATCCTGTGGCGCCGAGTCCTGACCGCTGTGCCCGCGTTGATCTTGCTCGGACTGGGCCTGGAGCCGACCCGGTTGCTGATCTTGTCTCAGGTGATCTTGTCGTTCGGGATTCCGTTCGCGCTGGTGCCACTGGTTCGAATTGCCTCCGATCCTGAGCTGATGCACCTCGTGCCAACGAGGCGAGCGACGATTGGCGTCGCCTGGTTGGTAATCGGCATCGTCACGACCCTGAACGTGATCTTGATCGTGCTGACGGTGGGAGATCTCTAGCTTCGTAACCTGTTTCAGTCGCCGCGTACGACGACTCGGCGGGCGTTAAGAGTCGAGTCTTGCTTGGTGGCAACAACCAGGACCCGGTCGTCGGTGTCTATGTCAGACACCGCCGCGTCCTCCCTGTTCTCGCGCACCTTCGTGTCGTCGCTCAACACGTACGTCTCAACGAAACCGTCGTTGCTCGTCACCGTGAGCGATGTCTCGCTGACATTCTCCACAGCGCCGCGTTGGAAGACGATCACTCGATGCTCCTCCCCGGCAAGGGTGACCTCACCATGCAATGCGCGGCCAACGAACCGCAGCTGTCGGCGAACAAGACGCTTGCGGAAGCCGTTTCGATCACGCTTGTCGCTGGGCTCAGCCGTGGGGGATTCGGTGGGGCTGCTTGTCTTTGCCGCGGTCGGGCTTGAGGTTGGTTCGCCGTCGGCTGGCGTGTCCGCGTACGCGAGTCCTGCGCCAATTCCCCCGGCCAGAGCAGCGGTGCTGACTCCGGCAATAATGATCTTCCTTAGCTCTTTCATACCGGCTCCTCCTCGACGCTCGCAGCTCCCGGATTAGTCCCAGTGTTGGACAGCAGAGGCGCCGAGCCGTCCTGACCACGACGGTCCTTCAGCAACCCTTCAGCAAGGAAAAGCGACCAAGCACTCAAATGCGCCACAGGCTCGGCCACCAAATGCCGAGTTCGTTCAGCATGGTGCGTAGCAGCGGCAGACTAATGCCGACAACGTTGTGGTGATCGCCCTCGATCCTGGTGATGAAGGGGCCGCCGAGGCCATCGATAGTGAACCCGCCAGCGACATGCAGGGGCTCAGTGCTCGCCACGTAGGCCTCGATTTCCTCATCAGTGATCTCAGCGAAGTGCACCACCGTTGATGCCACCGCCGTACGGGTGGACACTTGGCTGTCGCGCTGCAGGACAACGTGGTGACCGGTGTGCAGCAGGCCGGCATGCCCGCGAATCCGTTGCCAGCGCCGCACCGCTTCCGGTGGTGTTCCCGGCTTGCCGTAGGCCACGCTATCCAGCTCGAGGATCGAGTCGCAGCCGATCACTATGGTTGTCCCAGGACCATGATCAATTCGGGCGCTCACGGCCTCAGCCTTGCGCTGCGCCAGCCGCGTGGCCAGCTCCGTCACCTCCTCAACTGGCTCTGAGTCCTCCTCCACCCCTGAGACGAAGATCTCGGGATCTAGTCCTGCATTCCGTAACGTCCTGAGCCGGGCATCGGATGCCGACGCAAGAACAAGCCGGATTTGGTCAGCCATCGCGCGGTCAAATCCGGTCGAGGGCGGCGCGCAGCGGATCGAGTCCCATCGGCCCGAGATTCAACGCGTCGCTGTGGAACTTGCTCAGATCGAAGGCGGCGCCTCTGCGACGCCGGGCGTCTTCCCGAGCAGCGAGCCAGATCCGCTCGCCCAGCTTGTAGCAGGGTGCCTGTCCTGGCCAGCCGAGATACCGATTGAGTTCGAACCGCAGCGTTGGCTCGTCGGTAGAACAGTTGTCCATCATGAACTCAAACCCGGCGTCTGGGGTCCAGCACTCGCCGGGTCGGAAGTGCCATGGATTGATCTTGGGGATCTGTAGCTGCAAATGCATTCCGATGTCGATGATCACCCGAATTGACCGGAACGCCTGAGCGTCGAGCATGCCCATCCGCTCGCCCGGCTCGAGAAAGCCCAATTCGTCCATCAGCTGCTCGGCGTACAGCGCCCAGCCTTCACCGTGGCCAGAGCAGAAGAACAGCTTGCGTTGCCACCGATTGAGGAGCTCGGAGCGGTAAGCATTCTGCGCAATCTGCAGGTGGTGGCCTGGTACCCCTTCGTGGTAGACGGTGGTGACTTCCTTCCATGTAGAGAAGGTGTCGATTCCCTCCGGTACGGCCCACCACATCTGACCCGGCCGGGAGAAGTCCTCTGCCGGATCGGTGTAGTAAATGGACCCATCGTGGGTTGGCGCGATACAGCACTCGATCCGTTTTATCGGGTCTGGAATGTCGAAGTGTGTGCCCGCGAGGTTGGCAACGGCCCGGTCGGCAAGATCTTGCATCCATGACCGGAAGGCCTCCGCCCCGGTGATCCTGCGAGCCGGGTCTTCGTCCAGAGCCGCGTACGCCGCTTTGATGTCCGGCTCGCCCACTAGGTGTTTTGCGATATCCTGCTGGGCGTCCTGGATGCGATGCAGTTCCTCAAATCCCCACTGGTAGGCCTCTTCGAGGTCGATCACGGCACCGAGGAAATTCCGCGAGTCGAGCGCATACCGCTCCTCGCCGACTGCGTCGAGACTCGGGGCGCGAGGCGCCAGCGAAGTTCCCAACCAATCCGCGAACTCGGAGAACGCCTGGCGTGCCTCATCTGCCGCCCTGCTGAGATCGGATCGTAGCGCCTCATGTTCTGGCGCATGTGCGACCAATCCCGCGAAGAAGTCGTCGTTGCCGGTCTCGCCGGTCCAGGATCGGATCTGCTCGACGGTCGCCTGGATCTGACGGACCGCCGAGATGTTCCCTTCTCGAGCCTCGCTGTTCAACGTGTCGCGGACCTGGTTGAGCGGGCGATCCACCGAGTGGAGCCGGGCGGCTATGTTGCGCCATGCACCCTCGGTGTCTCTCGGCATCAGGTCGAAGATGGCTCGGATCTCCTGCACCTGGCCGCCGATCACACTGACACGTGAAGCCGTAATGTGTGCGTCGTAGAGCTCGACATCCATGCCGAGCCGTTCCAGCATCGACTCCTTCGCAGTGTTCTCGCGCTCATCACACGGCGCGGCTGCATTGAGCGCGGCGATGGTGCGTCGAACGTGGGCGATCTTGTCAGCTAGGCCACTAGGGGAGTAGTCACTCCAGGCATCGTCGTAATCGTGAATTCCGAGGAACGTCGCGGTCTCGGGATAACGTGCGACGCATTCATCGACGTAACGGTCGGCGATCGCGTCGACCTCGCGTACCCGCGGCGGTGCCTGCTCGTTTGGATCCGGCGGAGTCCCCGGGCGCGCGGACATACGCACAGCGTAGAGGCGTTGCCAATTCGTGGGTTCGCGGGCTTAACCTCTGACTTGCTCCGCGCCCCCACCCGCCAGCAGGAACCCACGTACACGTTCGTTCCAGTCGCGATAGACACGTTGCAACGAATGCGGAGTGACTGAAGCGAACGTGTACGTGCGTTTCGTACCGGTGGGCCGGTGGCGAGACTATTGCGGGCGTCCGGACATCCGCCAGGCACTCGGGCCGGGCTGGATCGGACTGCGCAGTGATCGCCAATACGCCGACCACCCGGATCGAGCCGGTGTCGCCTCCTCAGCCCGCCGCTGAGCGAATCGCGTCGTAAGCACAGTCATGACTGCAGCAAGCTCGTCCTCGGTCGGTGAACCTTTGACCACTAAGAACTCCGGCTCCTCCTCCTCATCATCATCATCATCGACGCCGTTCATAGCGGGATGTTGCCGTGCTTCTTCGGAGGTAAGGTCTGGCGTTTCGTACGCAGCAGCCGCAACACGCGAGTGATCTCTACCCGTGTCTCGTGCGGAGTGATCACCGCGTCGACATAGCCCCGCTCGGCCGCGAGGTACGGGTTGGCCAGCTCATCCTCATACTCAGTGACCAGCTTCGCGCGCAGCGCCTCGGGATCCTCACTTGCCGCAAGTTCCTTGCGGTACAAGATATTCACGGCTCCTTGGGCTCCCATCACGGCGATCTGC
>JBKPAB010000093.1:0-4561 GCA_046726195.1 Actinomycetota bacterium | reverse complement strand
GAGCTGCTGCGTTTGGTACGTTCCGACGACGCTCCACCGCCGCCCGAAGTGGCCGATGTCACCGACGTGCTCGGCGAGTCGCTGGCCGACCGCGCCGGACTGTGGTCCAGATCGGCCCGCGAGCTCACTGGCGCTGTCGCCATCGGCGCCGTGGGCTGCGCTCTTGCGGCCCAGCTGGCTGCCGGTCCTATCCCGATTGTCAGCGCCGTCGTCGTGTTATCAGCGACGGCCGCGATCTTGGGCCGGCTCGGCATGCGTTGGATCTGCGTGGCCCTCACAGCAGCGTCGCTGGGGGTCGCGGCGGCGGCAGTCTGGCAATTCAGTGCGACGCTGGGATTGGCACCCTCGCTGCGGCTCTCGGCTGCCGTACTCGGCTTCGCAGCACTGGGCTGGATCTGCCTGGGTCTCGGGTACGGCCAAGGCCTGCGATCTCGCGCTGCGTGGTTCGGCAGCCTGGTCGGCGTACCGATCTCGGCACTGCCGCTGATCATGGTGTCAATAGGCTGGCGCACCGAATCAGCGGCAGCGATCACTGCTGCGGCAGCGGTTGTGGCGTGCGGCGTGCTGCCCCGTCTGGCGCTGGCTGCCTCCGGGCTCACCGGCCTCGACGATCAGGTTGTCGAGGGTCACCCGCGCCGCCGCGACGAGGTCACGCTCACCGTCAACGAGGCGTATCGGCTGCTCAGCTGGGTGACGTTCGCGGTAGCCATCCCGATCGCGGTAACGGGCGCCGCTCTGCTGGCATCAGATGATCTTTGGGCGGTTGCCGTGGGCACGGTGGTGATCACTGTGAGTGGGCTGCGCACCCGCGCATTTCCGCTGGCGGTGCAGCAGATGGCGGTCTGGTCTGCAGTGCTCGCGGGGTTCTTGGGTGGCCTGCTCGGCCAGGCCCGGATCGGCGATCTGCTCCAGGCGGTGATCTTGGCCGGGCTCATGGTGCTGGTAGTGATCATGGTGCTGGCTCGTCCGGCGGCCCACCAGCGAGCCTTCCTGCGACGGGTTGGCAATGCGCTGGAAGCGCTTGCCGTGATCGCCCTGATTCCCTTGCTGTTGGGGATGTTCGGCATCTTCAGCGACCTGCTCAAGGCGTTCTAGTTGATGATCGGGGGCCCGGCAAACATGATCATCTCCAGCCTGCTGGGTAGTGTCAGCGCGGTCACGCACGAGCTCACTACCAGCGACGCGCTGCTCCGCTCGCCGCTGGCACTGTCGCGCCGCATCGGGTTCGTGCAGCTTCGCGGCGGCAGTGGCGCGTCCGCAACCGCAGGCTACGTTGCCAGCATGCTGGCACACCGGCGTGCCGGGATGGTGCTCGCTGTTAATGCCTCAGCGGGCCGGGCGAACATGTTGTGGCAGGCGGGGCTCACCCGATCCGGCCTCCCCGGCACATGTGATCAACACCGCCGGATGCACCCGAGCAGCGCCGCCGATGCCCGGGCTGGCTTGCCCGTCACCGGGACCGGCCTGATCGGTCTCGACCTAGCCTGTGATCATCTTGCAGCGAGCGCCGGCACCTGGTTCGAGCAGGTGTCGCCGATCGCACGTTTCTACGACCTGGTGATCACAGACTGGGGCGTACGCCACCTGCAGGTCGACCTGCGGCAGGTCGCCAGGGCCAGCCATGTGGTGTGTCTGGTAGCCCGCGCCGACCGGTATCCAGCCGAGGAGGCCGCTGCCTTGCTACCGGCTCTGGCCGAGGTGGAAGATCAGCCGAGAGTCGTGCTGGCGCTGGTCGATGTGGGCCGCACCGCAGGGCGTACGCCACAGCTGCTCCGGGGCCAACTCTCGGCACCGGTCTTGCCCATCCCCTACCACCCGCTCCGGGCCGCGGAGCGACCGGTCGCCAGCCGACGGCTGCCGGCCCGGACCCGCCTGGCGTACACCCGCCTGTGCACGGCTCTGATGGCAGAAGCAGTACGGCCGGACTATCGGCGGCTCGTTGCTCCGGACCCCGAAGCCAGCCAGCCGGCGCTCGCAGGAGGTGAGCAGCCATGACGCTGCGGCCGGTTCATCGGCCCACCCGAATCACGAACCCGATCAAGCCCGATGCACCCGAGACCATCGCCGCTCCGCCGACGCTCACAGACGGGCATGTGGGCAGCCTGCCGATCCAGAGCCTTCTTCCGGTGATCGGTGCGCTCACGTCGGTCGTCATGATCGTGGTGCTGCGCAACAGCAATCCGGTGTTCCTGGTCGTCGGCGGGCTGTTGCTCGTGCTGGCATTGATCGGCGGCCTCGCCATGGCGCTGAGCCACCGCGGCTCGACGACACGGAACCGGCGCACCCAGCGCGAACACTATCTGGACTTTCTGGAGAAATTGCGAGCCCGGATGCGCGCCAAGGGCCGCGCGGTGCGCGCAGCGGCCGCCCTATTGGATCCGGAGCCAGCAGCCCTCCTGGAGCTCATCCGAGACCCGGCCCGGCTCTGGGAGCGGCGCCGGCATCACACCGACTTCTGCCGGGTGCGCATCGGCGTCGGTGACCGTGCGATGTTCTCCTTGGCCGTCCCTGAGGAACACAACCCGGTACAGCCCTACGACCCGATCATGAGCAGTGAGGCGAACTCGGTGGTCGCTCACTACCGGATAGTGCGTGGCATGCCGGTCACGGTGAATCTGGACCGCGCAGGCCAGGTCGCCATCATCGGAGACCGCGAGGGCGTGCTGTACGCCGCCCGCTCGCTGATCGTGCAGCTGGCCGCCCTGCATGCGCCGGACGACGTAAGGATCGCGGCCGCATTTCCGCCGCAGGCCGCGGCTGACTGGACCGGCCTGGACCTGCTGCCGCATGTCGTCGACCCGGAACTTTACGATGGGCCGGTTCCGGCACGCCGGGTCGCCGGATCGGCAGCCGGTCTGATCAAGGTGCTGGGGCAGGATCTGGCTGACCGGACACAATTGGTTGCCAGCGCGAAGCGCAGTGGGTTCCGGTTGGCAGGTGTCGACAACTCCCGGCTGGTGATCTTCCTCGACGATTACGGCCACGTGGCCTCGACCCTTCCAACACCGGACGCCGAACTGAGCCTGCGCGATCTTTCGGTGACCACGGTGCACCTGCTGGGCGATCGGCTACACGAGCCTTCCGATGTCACCGTGCGAATCACGATCTCCGGAACCGAAGTGCAGGTCAGCGACGCCCGGCTGCTAGCAGATGATCATGCCGAAGCCGTGCAGGTTGCAACTCTTGATCAAACACCAAGCACCTTGTTTGAATCCATTTCACGGACACTGACTCCGTTGCGGTTGAGCTTGTCGCGAGAGGATGAGGTCAACACCGCTCAGGACATCGGGATTACCGACCTACTTGGTATCACCGAGGTCGCCATGATCAATCCGGAGACCGCCTGGCAGCCCCGTACGCCGCGCGACTTCCTCCGGGTGCCGATCGGCCTGGATGACTTCGGAGCGCCGGTGCTGCTTGATTTGAAGGAATCCGCGCAGCTAGGCATGGGGCCACACGGCATCTGCATCGGTGCCACGGGCTCCGGCAAGAGCGAGCTGCTGCGTACCTTGATCACCGCACTGGCTCTGTCGCACCCGCCGTCGGACCTCAGCATGGTGCTTGTCGACTACAAAGGCGGTGCGGCTTTTGCGCCGTTTGCAGGCTTGCCGCATGTGGCCGGCATCATCGACAACCTCGCCGACGACCCGCAGCTGACCGAACGCGCCCGCAGCAGCATCAATGGCGAGGTGGTACGCCGCCAGGAGCTGCTCCGCGACGCCGGCTCGATCCCATCGATCAGCCACTACCGCGAGTTGCGGAGTAGCCAGCGGCCAGAACTGCAGCCACTGCCACATCTGCTCATCGTGATCGACGAGTTCGGCGAGCTGCTGACCGCCGAGCCCGACTTTGTTGATCTCTTGATCACCATTGGTCGCATCGGTCGGTCGATCGGGGTCCATTTGCTGCTGTCGAGTCAACGCATCGAGGCTGGCAAGTTGCGGGGCCTGGATAGTTACCTGTCGTACCGGATCGGATTACGAACTTTCTCTGAGTCGGAGAGCTCGGTCGTGCTCGACAGTCCCGATGCCTTTCACCTGCCGGCAATTCCCGGCTACGGCTATCTCAAGGTCGACACCTCGGTATACCGCCGCTTTCGCTCCGGCTACGTGTCGGGACCGGTGACCCGGAGCGCAGCACCAACGCTGGACACCGACTCTCAGCCCCAACCCCTGCTGCTGCCGACCTTCAACGGCCTTGCCAAGCCGGAGCAGACCGATGAGGCCGAGCAGGAGCTGACCCGGCCGGAGCTCGGCAGGCCGCTGGTGGCTGAATGCGTCGACCGGCTCAGGGCCGCGAATCGCGAGGTGAAGCCGGTTTGGTTGCCCCCGTTGCCCTCCCGACTCGCGCTGTCCCGCGTACTCAGCGACCCCGGACCGCGTGAAGAGGCTGCGCTAGGAGTTCCCATGGGCCTGTTGGATGAACCGGCGAAGCAGCGGCAGCAGCCCTGGTTACTGGACCTGAACAAAGGCGGCGGCCATATTGCCGTGCTGGGCGCACCCCAGTCGGGCCGCAGCACCTTCCTGCGCACCCTGGCGGCGTCTGTGGCGCTGACCTACAC
>JBKPAB010000092.1:0-12337 GCA_046726195.1 Actinomycetota bacterium | reverse complement strand
TGACAGGACTGCGCCGGCTGTATGTCTGCCTGACCCGGGCGGTCACCTCACTCGTGGTGGTGTACGCCGCAGACCTCCCAGCCGCGCTGGCGGCCTGAGCGCCGTCCTGGCCGTTCCCCACTCCCCCGGCAGGAACGCACGTACACGTTCGTTCCAGTCGCGACACACACGTTGCTACGAATGCAGAGCGACTGAAGCGAACGTGTACGTGGGTTTCTGGCAAGGGAGGATCGGCGCTGGATTAGCTCCCACGGCTGCGGTCAGCCGAACGAGGGAGGTTCGGTTAGCGGCAGCCTGACCTGGAATCGGGTATCACCAGGGCGGGACTTGACGCGCAGATCGCCGCCATGCCGCTGCGTCACTACTCGATATGAGATGTCAAGCCCCAGCCCAGTGCCTTCACCCACCGGCTTGGTGGTGAAGAACGGCTCGAAGATCTTTTGCTGCATCTCAGGTGGAATGCCGATGCCCGTGTCGCAGATTTCAACGAGCGCCCAGCCATCCTCCCGCGAGGTGCGAACGGTCAGCGTTCCTCCGTCGGGCATCGCGTAGATGGCGTTGTCGATCAGGTTGGTCCACACCTGGTTAAGCTCCGCGGGATGCGCTGGAATCGTCGGCAACGTGTCGTCGAAGTCCTTGACGACGGCGATGTTCCCTCGCTGGTTGATCTTGTGGCTGAGCATGACCAATGTGCTCTTCAGCCCGTCACGGACGTCGATGTCCTGATGCGCCGCGCGGTCCATCTGGGAATACTGCTTGGCTGCGCCGACCAGCGCAGAGATCCGGCCCGTCGAGTCCTCGATCTCCACCATGAGCTGCTCAGTCTCCAGCGCATAGGTGACCCAGTGCAGAGCGTCGCCGAGCAGCGTTGCCGGTACCGACTCAGCCACCTCGTCCAGCCACTCGGTGCCCACTCCAGCGGCGACCAGTGGAGGTGCGAGGTCCCATGCATCGTCAATGCCATGATCATCAAGCCAGTCGGACAGCACGTCTTCGGCCTCCCCAACCTCGACTGGGGACAGCTTGTCGGCCTTAGCCATTTTCTCCACGGCCGTCTCCTGCAGGTCGGTCAGCGCGACCAAAGCCTTGGGGTCGACGTCGGCGGTGGCCAGGTGCGCAAGCTTCCCCCGCATCTTGCTCACCCGTTCCCGCAGCGACGCGGTGGCCCGTACGGCGGCCGTCGCCGGGTTGTTGAGCTCATGGGTAAGTCCGGCGGACAACCGTCCCAGCGAAAGCAGCCGCTCCCGCTGCCCGATGATCGACTGGCTGGAGCGGAGACCCTGCGTCACGCCTTCGATCAGGTGCACTGCCATCGGGAACCACTCGCGGAACTTCTCTCCGAACTCCGCGGCGCTGATTACCCAGAACTCACAATCCGTCACCGCCCGTACCGAACTCCAATACGGCAACTCATCCATCCCTTTGACAAACGACTGGGTGGCGCCGGAATAGACCCCGCGTTGGTTGGTGCGTGACAACTCCACCTCGGTGTTCTCGACGCGGCGGTGCATGGACAGCGTGCCGGAGAGCAAAACGAAAAAGCAGGTCGACGGGTCGCCTTCGGTGTAGACCGTCTCTCCTGCAGCCCAGGTCTGGCAGTACCCCTGTTCACCAAGCCAGGCCAGCTGCTCATCATCGAGCTTCTCGAACAAGAACAGCGTGCGCAGCTCGGCGGGGCTCAATCGCACGGGCTCGGCGACTTGTTCACTCATGATCAACTCCTACTGCTCCGCCAGGTAGCGATGGACCAGCGTGACGGCGAGTGCCCCTTCACCGACAGCGGATGCGACGCGCTTGACCGATTGTGAGCGGACGTCGCCGGCCGCGAAGACACCCGGAATGCTGGACTCCAGCAAGTACGGGTCGCGCTCCAAATCCCAGGAGGCGGGCCGATTGCCGCCAAACATCAGATCCGGGCCGGTCACCACGAATCCGGCGGAGTCGCGAACCAAGGATGCAGGAAGCCAGTCGGTCAGCGGCGCCGCACCGATAAACACAAACAGGTGCCCGGAATCCATTACCTGCTGACCACCGTCATGATCAACAAGGGTCACGCACTGCAGCCGATCGCTCCCCGAACAGCTCTGTACCACCGTGTTCAACCGGACTTCGATGTTGGGGATCGATTCGATCTGTTCGACCAAGTACGACGACATTGACTTGTACAACGAGTCGCCTCGTACGGCCATGGTTACCTTGTCCGCGCGCCGGGAAAAGAAGACAGCTGCCTGACCGGCGGAGTTCGCCCCGCCGACGATGATCACGTGATCTCCCTCGCAGGATTCCGCCTGGGTGGCTGATGAGCCGTAGTAGACCCCGCGCCCGACGAGTTCGGCGACGCCAGCGGCCTCGAGGTGCCGATAGCTAACCCCGGTGGCCAGTACCGCCGCATGAGTAAGGACTGAGGCTCCATCGTCCAACCACACTTGGCGCGCTGGCCCTCTGGCCTCCAGACCGACAACCGTTCGCGCAGTCAGCAGCTCAGCCCCGAAGTGTTGCGCCTGGAGCCGCGCCCGCTCGGCCAGCTGGTCGCCGGCCACGCCGTCAGGAAAACCGAGGTAATTGTCGATCCGGGAGCTCTGCCCCGCTTGACCGCCAGCCGCCGCTCGTTCCACGACGACGGTCTTGAGGCCTTCGGACGCCGCGTACACCGCAGCGCCCAGTCCGGCCGGACCTCCACCGATGATCACCACGTCGTAAAACTCGCCCTGCGGAGTAGTGGTCAGGCCGACCGCATTGGCCACCTCGAGCAGGCTCGGCTGCACCAAAGGCTGGCCATCCCTGGTGATCACCACCGGGGCATGGCTCTGCTCAGCGCCGGCCGCCGCCAGCAGCTGGGCACCTTCCGGGTCGCTGACGTTGTACCAGCGATAGGGAACCATGTTGCGAGCCAGAAAGTCGCGTATCTCGTATGACGCCGCCGACCACGGGTGGCCCAGAATCTTGATCTTGTGCTCGGGCTCCTTGCCCTCGCGCTGCCAGACCTCCAAGAGCTGATCGACCACTGGATAGAACTTCTCCTCCGGCGGCTCCCAGGGCTTCAACAGATAGTGATCAACATCGACCACATTGATCGCTTGGATCGCCGCGTTGGTGTCGGCGTACGCGGTAACCAGCGCTCTGCGAGCGTGGGGAACCAGATCCATTGCCCGCTCCAGGAAATCGACCCCATTCATCCGCGGCATGCGATAGTCGGCGAGGATCGCAGCCACCTGCTCACCGCGCAACACCACATCCTTAATGGCCTGCAAGGCCTCCTCACCGGAGTCGGAGCGCATGATGCGGTACTCAGCGCCGTAACGACGCCGCAGATCACGGGCCACCGCGCGCGAGACGCTGGGATCGTCGTCGACGGTTAGCAGCACCGGACGTGCGGCGCGCTCCGGCCGCGCCTCCGCAACCGCGGCTGTCACGAGCCAACCCTGTCGAAGTAGCACCAACGCCAGTGCTCGCCGGGCTCGGCCGAGGTAGCGACTGGATGCCCGCTGGCTCGAGCATGCGCACTGGCATGCCGCGCCGGCGAGGAGTCGCAGCAGCTCACGCGGTTACAGGTGAGGCAGCGACGCAAATGGACCCAGCGCTCACCGATGGCAAGACAATCGCCACATACCGCCTTGAAGTCGCTGGGCACTGGGGTCATCGGCGTAGCGTCGAGATGCGCACAGGTAGTCACAGCCCGGCTCCTTTCTTCGCGCCAATCTAGTCTGCGCGCCACACCCACCTGTTACTCCAACGGGTCCCTCTGGCGCGCGCAGATGTGCGCTGAGCCCGTCGAAAATGTGCGCTGAGCCCGTCGAAGCGCACCCTTCGACAAGCTCAGGGCGGATGTCGTCAGGGATGTGCGCTGAGCCCGTCGAAAATGTGCGCTGAGCCCGTCGAAGCGCACCCCTCAACCAGCGCAGGGCGCATGTCGCTGATGTGCGCTGAGCCCGTCGAAGCGCACCCTTCGACAAGCTCAGGGCGGATGTCGTCAGGGATGTGCCAAACGCGACTGCCGGCGGCGGCGGAGTCCAGCTGCAGTCAGCAATGCGACGATCTCGCGCGACGACACCGGCCGGGCCCCTTCGGCAAGTGCGGCGCCATAACGTTCGGCGATCACGTCGTAGTGGTCCCGCTGGAATCCGCGTCGCGGTATGCCGATTCGTGCGGCAAAGTCGTGGAGCTCCTGGTAGGACCGATCGCTGATCATGTGCGACCAGAGGTGGCCGTGGCCGGGCCAAACCGGCGGATCAATATAAACCGTCACGCGACCCTGCCCCCAGCACCATCCGCCGCCGGGTGGCATGATCGATCAGGACGCGCCAGGTTCGAACCAGACCAGGATCAACGTACGTCTTCGCCGATCCCAGCGGCCGGGCGGCTGTGTCGATCTGGAAAGCCCGTATGCCGGCCCGTGCCAGCCACGGAATGTGCTCGGGCAGCAAGCCGCCGCCGGCCATGATCACCGTACGCGCGAAATCGTCGGCCTGGGCACGCACAACAAGATCATCCAGACCTTCGCTGACACCCCGCGCTGAGCCGGCTGTCAACACCTGGTCGATACCCGGCAGTGCGCGCAGATCCCGCCAGGCCCGCCCTGGTGAAATGCAGGCATCCACTGCGCGGTGGAACGTCCACCGCAGATCCGGATGCTCACTAACGATCTCGGTCACAACCCCGGCGTCCACTTCGGTGTGCCCGTTGAGGAAACCCAGCACTACGCCATCGGCACCGACCGCCAAGTAGCTGCTCAACAGACCCTTAAGCCTCGCTACCTCGGCGCCGTCGGTGCTATAGCCGTGCCGCAGCCGGAGCTGGACCCTGATCGGAAGGCTCGTCGCGCGCCGTACCATGCCGACCAGCGCTGGCTCCGGTGACAGGCCATCCAGCAGACTCGACGTCAGCTCCAGCCGGTCGGCGCCCCCAGCTTCTGCCCGTTCGGCATCCGCCGCCTGCAGCACCACGACCTCAAGCAGCCCGTTCCTCAGCGGCGCCATGGCGCCACGATATTCCTCCGGCCTGATAAAGCGGCCGACCGTAGAATTACGGCGTGGCTGCGATGAAGCGGCTGGCCGCCGTCATCGCGGCGACGTGTGTGCTCTCGGCCGGCTGCACGTACGCCAAAGAGGAGCCCGGTCTCTTCGGGAACCGGGCGACCCAGTCGCCCAGCATCGACAGCACGCGGCCGCCTGCGCCGACCAATCCGGAACTGCCTGTGGCGGCTGAGGCTGAATGGACGACCGCCGAAGGGCTGCAGGTCAGCACCCGATTCGCCATTCATGCGGTACGGCGGATCCAAAGCGCGACCGTCGTCGACTGGTCGGTCACCCCGCTCAGCGCGCCTGGGTATGGAATCGGGGCTCGGCTGCCGTCTTGGGTCGATCTCGGGCTGAGCCGCAGCTCGGAGGGCGACATCAACATGTTCCTGCTCGATCCGGAAGGCGGAAAGGTTTATCGCACACTGAGCCACGAATCCCGACGGCTCTTCCGTCGATGTCTCTGTACCCCGCTGTGGCTGGCACAGCAGGGCCTACGAGTCGGGGAAACCCACTTGTTGCAGGCGACATTTCCGCCTCTGCCAGAAGCGGTGGCTTTTATCGACGTAGCCCTGATCAACCTGGCACCGTTTGTGCACCTGCCCCTAACTCCGATCGGCCACGTCCCGACCGCACCGCATCCCACCGACCTGGCCCGCCCAGCTACTGAACCCCAGGTCTTGGCGCAACGGGTATTCCGGTACCGACAGCTGCCGTGGCGGCTGCAGAGCATCGAGATCAACCGGGTCGTGGCCGCACCCGGCCGGACAACACTGGAATGGACGATCAAGTCGGTCACTGATCAGCCCACCTTCATTAGGGATGCAACCCAGTCGCCGATTGGCGGCACCTTGCCCGACGGCGTGGATGTGTTGGATGCCGACGTCGTGAGCGGGCCGATGATCAAACCCCACAGTCTCCGTGCGGCCAAACCCGCGAAGGTGTCTTGGATGACTACTGCGGTTGCCGGACGTAAGGCATACGAGTGCTTGTGCAGCCCATTGGGACTGTGGGCAGGCTCGTTGCGCCGGGAAGGTGGCAACGCGAGCGTCGCCAGCAATTTTCCTGCACTGCCGGCCAGCACCCGAACGGTAGATGTGATCTTGCCTGGGGTGGGAACCCTTCCAGACATCCCAGTGGTTGCAGCCGAGGACTCGGCTCGCCGGCTTGGCCCACCGGAGCCGTACTCCGGGGAGCAGTGGAGCTACTTCAGCGGTGACCCTCCGCGCGGCTGGACCACTGCGCAGTGGCCCACGCCGCTACCTGACCCGGATCAACTCAAGGATTACCGCTTCTTCATCGAGACCCTGACGCCGTTGCCCGGCTGGTGATCCGCCGATCGGCTTTGCCCGAACCTACGTACACGTAGGTTGCATACGGTCTGCACACTTTGCAACCTATGCAGACCGTAAGCAACCTGGGTTTACGTAGGTTTCTGACAACGAAGGAGAAGGGGTGGCTCCCTGTTGGAACCACCCCTTGCTGATGTAGCAATGACCTCGTCAGAAGTCCATGCCACCCATACCGTCGCCGCCGGGACCCGGAGTCGGCGGAGCCTTCTCCGGCTTGTCGGCGATAACCGCCTCGGTGGTCAAGAACAAGCCTGCGATCGAGGCTGCATTCTGCAAAGCCGAGCGGGTCACCTTGGTCGGGTCAGGAACCCCGGCGTCCAGCAGATTCTCGTACTCACCCGTCACGGCGTTCAGGCCGTGGTCCGCAGGAAGAGTCCTCACCTTCTCGGCGACGACCCCGCCCTCAAGTCCGGCGTTGATAGCGATCTGCTTCAGCGGTGCCTCTAGGGCGATCTTCACGATATTGGCGCCCACTGCCTCGTCGCCCTCCAGCTGGAGGTCCTGGAACGCCTTGGCTCCCGCCTGCATGAGGGCGACGCCGCCACCAGCGACGATGCCCTCCTCGACCGCTGCCTTGGCGTTGCGTACGGCGTCCTCGATGCGGTGCTTGCGCTCCTTCAGCTCCACTTCGGTTGCCGCGCCGACCTTGATCACCGCAACACCGCCAGCCAGCTTGGCGAGCCGCTCCTGCAGCTTCTCCCGGTCATAGTCGGAGTCAGAATTCTCGATCTCGGTGCGAATCTGGTTGACCCGGCCCGCGATCTGCTCCGGGCTGCCGGCACCCTCGATGATCGTCGTCTCATCTTTTGTGATGATCACCTGGCGAGCCTGTCCCAACAGCTCCAAGGTGACGCTGTCGAGCTTGAGCCCGACCTCCTCACTGATGACCTGGCCGCCAGTGAGGATTGCCATATCGGTGAGCATGGCCTTGCGGCGGTCGCCGAAGCCTGGTGCCTTGACAGCTGCGGACTTGAAGGTGCCACGGATCTTGTTCACGATCAGCGCCGCCAGCGCCTCGCCGTCTACGTCCTCGGCGATCACCAGGAGCGGCCTGCCCGCCTGGATGACCTTCTCCAGAACTGGCAGCAGATCCTTCAGGTTGGAAACCTTGGAGTTGACGATGAGGACGTACGGGTTCTCAAGCACTGTCTCCATGCGCTCGGTGTCGGTGACGAAGTAGGGCGAGATGTAGCCCTTGTCGAAGCGCATGCCCTCGGTGAGCTCGAGCTCCAGACCGAAGGTGTTCGACTCATCGACGGTGATGACGCCTTCCTTACCGACCTTGTCCATGGCCTCGGCGATGATCTCGCCGACCTGGGTGTCGCCAGCGGAAATGGAGGCAGTTGCAGCGATTTGCTCCTTGGTCTCCACGTCCTTGGAAATGCCTGCAAGCTGCTCGACTACCGCGGCGACGGCCTTCTCGATGCCCCGCTTGAGACTCATCGGGTTGGCGCCGGCGGTCACGTTGCGTAGACCCTCACGTACCATCGCCTGCGCCAGCACGGTCGCTGTCGTTGTGCCGTCACCGGCGACGTCGTCGGTCTTCTTGGCAACTTCTTTAACGAGCTCGGCGCCGATCTTCTCGTACGGGTCCTCGAGCTCGATCTCCTTTGCGATGCTCACACCATCATTCGTGATGGTCGGAGCACCCCACTTCTTCTCCAGCACGACATTGCGGCCCTTGGGTCCAAGGGTCACTTTGACGGCATCGGCGAGGATGTTCATCCCCCGCTCGAGGCCACGCCGCGCTTCAGTGTTGAACTGAATTAGTTTGGGCATGTTCTCCGCTAGTCCTGTGAGAGTGTTTGACGGCTCTTCGACGGTGCCCGCGACGGACGGCCCATGGGAGCCTCACCGGCCAGAAGAGGTGGCACTCTCGGGGTGAGAGTGCTAATGCCTTTTTTAGCACTCTCCCTATGCGAGTGCAAACGGCGCCCAGGATCGCCAGCTGTACCTGGGTTGCTCACGCTGTACACGGCATGTACGCCATGCACAGCGTCAATGTCCCACGCAGCGTGGGATATTGACGTCCACATCACAGATGACGACGCGGCCGATGGTGGTCCAGCAACTGGGACGGCCGGGAATGCTGAACGTGGTTCCTCGGTTGCCCTGAACATGGCCCAGTCGACCGAGCAGAGCATCTCGCGCGCATCGGTCGGCCTCCGCTCAGAGCGCGGTCCGATCCTGCTCTCGGTGATGCTGAGCGTGGGCCTGATCGCGATCGATGCGACGATCCTCGCCACCGCGGTCCCATCAATTGTTGATGATCTTGGTGGCTTCGCCCACTTCCCCTGGCTGTTCTCCATCTTCTTGCTGGCGCAGGCGGTGTCGATACCGATTTTCGCCAAGTTCACCGACCTCATAGGACGTAAGCCGATCATGCTCGTCGGTATCGGCTTGTTTGTGCTCGCCTCGATCTTGTGCGGGATCGCCTGGAGCATGCCGGCCCTCATCGCATTCCGGGCGCTCCAGGGCCTCGGTGCCGGCGCCGTGATGCCAACCTCGATGACGATCATCGGCGACATCTACTCCGTAGCCGAACGCGCTCGGGTTCAGGGCTACGTTGCCAGCGTCTGGGCGATCTCGTCCGTTGTAGGACCAACGCTGGGCGGGCTCTTTGTCGACTTCCTCGATTGGCGGTGGATCTTCTTCGTCAATATCCCGCTCGGCGGCCTGGCGGCCTGGTGGCTGCTTCGTAGCTTCCACGAACAGGTGATCCGCAAGCAGCACCGCATCGACGTCGCTGGTGCGGCGCTGTTGGGTGTTGGCTCCTCGCTGATCATTCTGGGGCTACTCGAGGGAGGCATCTTGTGGGCCTGGGACTCGGCACCAAGCATCACCATTCTCACTCTCGGCACGGTGCTCCTGATCGGATTTGCACTGGTGGAGCGACGAGCCGCTGAGCCAATTCTTCCGGGTTGGGTGTTCCGCAGCCGATTGCTCAACTCAACTAATCTCGCTGCCCTCGGGGTCGGCGTGATGCTGATCGGCCTTACTTCCTTCATTCCCTTGTACGCCCAGGGTGTGCTACACACGAGTGCGCTCGTAGCTGGGTTCGCGCTCGCCGCCCTTACGCTGGGCTGGCCGCTCGCCGCCTCGGTGGCCGGCCATATCTTCATGAGAATCGGCTTCCGGCGGACCGCGCTAATCGGCGCTGCAGTGATCCTGATCGGCTGTGTTTTGCTGGGTCTGCTGTCCGCGAGCAGCACCGTGTGGCAGGTGGCCGCGACCTGTTTCGTCCTTGGGCTGGGCTTTGGCCTGGTCATCAGCCCGATGTTGATCTCCGCGCAGTCTGCGGTCGATTGGCAACGCCGTGGTGTCGTCACGGGCACCAACGTGTTCGCCCGATCCATGGGGAGCGCACTCGGTGTCGCTGTCTTCGGGGCTATCGCAACTGCTTCCCTGAGCCGGCGGGTGGGAGGCCACATCTCTTCCACTGCCAGCGCAATTCCCGCCAGCGTCCTGGAACCCGCGCTGCATCAAGTCTTCTTGGCCGCGGGGGTGGTCGCAGTGCTGGTGGCAGCGGCGGTTCTGATCATGCCTAGCAGCTCGATCTCCGGTCGTACCACCGCGCAGTCGTAGCATCAATCTATGCTGCGGGCGCCACGGCGCTGGGTCCTCACTACGCTCCTGATCCTGGTGTGCCTGGTCGCCGGCTGCTCCTACGGTCGTGAGGAGCCGGGCCTCTTCAGCCGGGCCGCGACACGTCAGACCACCGCACCGCCGATCCGTCCGGTCACTCCGGACCAAACCGCACAAGTCCCGAATGCCGACCTGCCCGTCGTCGGCGAGGCGATTTGGACCTCCGCGGACGGCCGCGACATCACCATGCGGATCGCCGTACACGCTGTGCGACGCCTCACTCGCGGCACCGTGCTCGACTGGTCGGTCACCCCGCTCCGTGGGCCAGGCCTACGCGCAGGCGATCCGGTACCGGGAATGCTCGACCTCGGACTCGCCAGGCCGGGGGAGGATTATCCGAGCATCGTCCTGGTGGACCCGGCGCGATCGCAGGTATACCGGCCGCTGACGCATAAGGCATCTGGTTCGCAATGTTTGTGTACGCCGCTCACGACGGTCCAACAGAACCTGCGGATCCAGCACACCAGGGTGCTCCAGGTCACATTCCCGCCATTACCTGACGACCTCGCCACTGTGGACGTGCATTTGGCTACAGTGCCCCCGTTTTGGCAGGTGCCAGTAACGCCGGCCGGCATGCTGCCGCTGGCCAGCTATCCGACTGAGCTGACCCGCCGGGCTGAAGCTACCTCGGTTGTCGCCAGCACCAAGGCGTTCAGATACCGCTTGGCCGGGCAGGACTATCTCGTCATGATCAACGGTGTCTATTCCAGCAGTACTTTTACCTCGATCGCTTGGACCATCCTGTCGCTGGAGCCGGGCCGCGGTTTGCAGACCGCCTCGAGTCCGCCGTTCGCCGATGCCGAACCCACCGAGCATCCGTACAACCAAATCTCGGCGGCAGGGCCTCAGATCCGTGTTGGCAGTCGCTTGTTGCGGGTTCGGCTGATGACGACGAGACTCGCTGGCCGCGGAGCGCTGGAATGCCTATGTACGGATCTGCGCATCGGGGCTGAGGCTCTTCGTGGCATCGGCCAGCAGATGAGCGTTGTCACCACCCTGCCGCCCCTCCCGGCGGGGACATCCAAGGTTGACATCGTGCTGCCCGGCTTGACCACCCTCACCGACGTCGCCGTTACCGCCGCCCCCGACGCAACATTCCGATCAGCCGGGCCGGCCGTACGTGGCACGAATTTCTGGACCTATCGGGCGAACCAGCCACATCCGGGCTGGGCGCCATGGGACTGGCCGACCCCGGTGCCGCTGCCGTACGAGTTGAGCGACTACCGAGCAACCGTGGATGTTTTCGTCCGTTAGGCGGCTGCGGCCGTAGGAGCCAACTTGCCGACCAGTTCGACCACATCGGCGATGGAGTTGGCGACTCTGGTTGGGCGGTATGGGAACCGTTCCACGTCGGCCTCCTTAGTTGAGCCGGTCAGCACCAAAATGGTGCGCATCCCCGCCTCGAGGCCGGAAACCACGTCGGTGTCCATTCGGTCGCCGACCATGATCGTGGTTTCGGAGTGGGCATCGATGGCGTTCAGCGCCGACCTCATCATGAGCGGATTGGGCTTGCCCACGAAGTAGGGCCGAACACCAGTTGCCTGGGTGATCAACGCAGCGAAGGATCCGGTCGCTGGCAGGGAGCCCTCTGGTGTTGGTCCAGTCGGGTCGGGGTTGGTGGCAATGAACCGAGCCCCGCGCTCAATCAGTCTGATAGCCCGGGTGATGTTCTCGAAGGAGTGGGTCCGGGTTTCGCCCAACACCACATAATCGGGGTCACGTTCGGTCAGTACGAAGCCGACATCGTGCAGCGCCGAGGTAAGCCCAACCTCTCCGATGACATAAGCCGAGCCGCCAGCCTTTTGATCGCTCAAGAACTGCGCGGTCGCCAGCGCCGAGGTCCAAAGGCACCCCTCCGGTACGTCGATGCCACTGCGCAGCAGCCGCGCTCGAAGATCACGAGCGGTAAAGAGTGAGTTGTTGGTCAAGACCAGGAACCGGCGTCCATGCTCTTGCAGGGCGGCTATGAACTCCGACGCGCCAGGCAGCGCCTGCTCCTCGTGCACCAGTACGCCATCCATGTCAGTCAGCCATGATTCGACGGGCTTGGCATCGCTCATGGGAGTCATTCTTCACCCAGCAGCCTTCACCTAGCAGGCTTGTCGAGGCGATCGGAGCGATTCGTCGGAAACGAACGTGCACGTTCGCTCCCTGCACTCTGCACTGGTTGCAGAGGCTGTTGCAGAATGAGCTGAGGCCCATTTTTCTGGCTCGAAATTCAGCAAAACTTAGCGAGATACTGGGCTAGAGAAGCAAAATCTGCTCTCGAAGCGCGGTCTGTCATTAACTTCGCGACGGCATTTTTCATTTTGCAACAGCCTCTGC